>NZ_CP048833.1:3103615-3413976 GCF_012971725.1 Pseudomonas multiresinivorans | reverse complement strand
GGCCAGGGTTTCGTCGAAGGCGATCTGTACGCCGACCCGACCCGGATAGCGCTCAGCCAGTTCGCGCATGGCCAGTTCCAGCTCCGGTTCGCCACAGCCGATGGACACCAGCCGCCCGCCGGCGGCGACCATCTCGTCGGCAATCGCCAGGGTCAGGTCGATGCCTTTCTGGTGCACCAGCCGCGACACCACGGCAAACAGCGGGCCACGGCCGGGCAGCAGGCCGAAGTGCTTCTCGACGTACTCGGCATTGCGCCGCTTGCCGACCAGCCGGGTGACATCGAAGCCCTCGATCAGGTGCGGGTCGCAGGACGGGTCCCAGCCGGCGTCGATGCCGTGGGTAATGCCGCTGAGCTGGCCACGGTCGCGGCGCTGGGAGAGCACCCCCTGCATGCCGCAGCCGAATTCTTCTCCGGTGATCTCACGGGCATAGGTTTCGCTGACCGTGGTGATGTGGCTGGAGTGGCTGATGCCGGCCTTGAGGAAGGACAGCTTGCCGTAGAACTCCATGCTCTCCGGCAGGCCGGCCGCTTCCGGCAGGCCAAGTTCGGCGCAGCAGCCCAGCGGGCAGGCGCCCTGGTAACCGAGGTTGTGGATGGTCAGTACGCTGGGTGTCGTCTGTCCACGCCAGGCCATGTAGGCCGGAGCCAGGGCCGTGGGCCAGTCGTTCACGTGCAGCAGGTCCGGGCTCCAGCCCAGCTCGCTCATGCCGGCGGCCAGGTCGGCAGCGGCGAGGCTCAGCCGTGCAAAACGGATATGGTTGTCGGCCCACTCATGGCCGTTCTGGTCCACATAGGGGGTGCCGGGGCGGTCGTATAGCTCGGGGCAGATCACCGCGTATACCACCAGCCCGTCGGCGAGCTTGAGTTCGCCGATATCACAGGCGGGCAGCGCCGCGAGGCCGGGCAGGCGGCCAACCATCTTGCACGCCACGGCGCCCTTGAGCACCTGTGGGTAGCCGGGGATCAGCACGCGGATATCGTGGTCGCCCAGCAGGGCCCGGGGCAGGGCAGAGGAGACATCGCCCAGGCCGCCGGCCTTGACGAAGTCTGAAAATTCCGAGGAGACGAAGAGAATCCGTTTGCGTCGCTGCGGCGGCGCACCATCGGCCGAGGGTACCGCGGTGAGGTTGATTGTGGCGTCTTCCAGACGCACATCGGCCAGCTGGTTGCGCATCGTTCGTTCCTCTCTGTGTCGGCCAGGGCGTGGCTTTACCTGCCGGCCCTGCGAGTCTCCGTGGGTGGGTGCCGTCCTTCAGGTGACAGGGGCGCGAAGGGCGAAGTTTCGTCTTTCCGCCAACAGGCTCGGTGGTCGGCCGCAGCCTTTTGCTCCTTCCCAGCAGACAGACGCCAGCCAGCGAACCAAAGTCCGGGATGGCTCCGGAACTGCTCGTTGCTCTGTCACTCAGGCAGGGGTAAAAGGCGCAGCCGGAAAGAAAGCCCCGATAAAGCTGCAAGCAGGGTCCGTACCAGCCCCTGGCTTGGAATCAAGTGTCTGAAGGCAAAGAAAAAACGCACCGACGACTGGCGATGTGCAACCAGCAGAATGCACGATCGGGCGTGCAGCCGGTTGCAATACGCCTTGCCGCTGCGCTTCGCGGAGTGGGTTGTGTTTGCCCTGATCGAAGGGCAGCGGTTGAGCTCGCCTGTTCAGGGTGCCGCCAGGTTGGCGAGGAACTCGCCGAAGCCGCCGGTGGCCCGGTAATCGAGGCGGGCGCTGGTGGTGACGCAGGTCTGGTGGGTCCAGACGATCCGCGCACCGCTTCGCTCCAGATCACGAACCAGGCAGACGTCCTCGTTGCAGGGCAGGGGACGGAATCCCCCGGCTCGCTGATAAGCACGGGCGCAGATGCCGAGGTTGGCTCCGTGGATGTGGCGGTGGTCCTCGCGGCACTGGTAATGCTCTTCATGGCGAAGGCGCACCTGTTCGTCGTGGCCCGACCAGTCCGATACCTGCACCGTGCCGCAGACGGCTTCGGCGCCGAAGGCCAGCTGGCGAACCAGCCAGTCATCGCTGACGCAGGTGTCGGCATCGGTGCAGGCGAGCCAGCGCGCGCCCTGGGCGAGCAGCCACGCGGCGCCGGCTCTGCGCGCGTGTCCGACATTGCGCTCGTGGACCTGCAGCATGGCGATACCCAGCGAGGCGACGAGGGTTTCGCTTTCATCGGTGCAGGCATCCAGCACGGCGAGGATGCAGACCGGCTCACCCTCGAGGCCGGGATGCAAGGCTGCTTGCTGCAGGGAGCGCAGGCAGGTCCCCAGCAGCGCAGCCTCGTTGTGTGCCGGTACGAGGATGCCAATCATCCGGGTGCCTCGCTGAACCAGAGTTCCAGACGGAAGTCGTCCTCCAGATGCTGCACGCTGGGCGCAAAGCCCATCGCCAGGGTGATCGCCTCATGGACCTCATCGCCGGTCAGCGTGCAGCCTTCGATCGGGTGCCGCCAGTGACAGGCCAGCAGTACGCCGCCCTCCGCCAGGCTCGCCGCCGCTTTCCGGCAAGTCCGTTGCCAGGCTTGCGCGCCAAGGTAGTAGCCCAGCTCGCCGAGCACGATGAGTTCAAACTTCGCCTGCGGCCATTGCTCGGGCAATGCCTGCCGCAGCACCCGCACATTGCTCAGTGCAGCAAGTCGATGGCGGGCCAGCGCGACAGCCTCCGCGCTGTAATCGGCGCACAGCAGGTGCTCGACCCGCCGGGCCAGCTCGGCACTGGTTTCGCCATTGGCGCAGGCCGGTTCGTAGCCGCTGCGAAAGCGCATGCGGGGGAGGCTGGCGAGCAGCAGGTCGCGCTTGCGCTTCTCGTACCAGGAGGTACGGAACGACCAGGGGTCAGGGTCACCCCGGTACATCTGGTCGAAATGCTCGGCAGGCAGGCCCTGTGTCTCGCCGTTCACAGGAAATACACCTCGAAGGGCTGCAGCAGGGTCTCCAGCAACTGGGCGCTGAGGATCGGCGCGCGACCTTGCAGTTGGCTGGCGTGGGCTTCGAGGGCCTGGCGCTTGCGCTGCAGGGCATCGTCATCGAGGTCCAGGCGATGTGCGCGGCTCCAGGGCAGGCGCGGGTCACCGGGAAAGGCCCAGTGCCACGCCCAGATCGGAGTCTCGAAATGCCGTGCGCCGCACTCTGCCGCCAATTGCGCGCAGGCGAGCCCGACCTGCTCGTGATCGCAATGGCCGTCCTGTCGCCAGGTGCTGACCAGTCGATCGCCGGGGCGTAGCAAGGCGCGCAACTGGTCGCGAAGCTCTGCCGCCGCGACGCCCCCGTCGGGCAACCGCAAGCGTCGCCATTGCCATTGGCCGAGATCGATGCCCAGACGGGCGAGGGCGGTGCGGCTTTCCGTGATTCTCGTCTGCCGCAACGTGTCTGCTGTCCACTGTGAAGAACCGGGATGGCTGGCTTCTCCATCCGTCACGGAAACCAGCAGGCCTGCGCAGTCCTGTCCGGACAAGCTGGCAAGAAGTCCCCCACAGCCGAGCACTTCATCGTCCGGATGCGGAGCGACGACGACCAGCCGGCGCCCCGTGGGCACCAGTTCTTCGCAGCGGATGCGCGGCAGTCGATCGAGCTGGATGCATGCACGCCACACCGAAGATGGCGTGCCGCGGGTGCCGCCTATGAGGTTCTGTGCCTGGCTCATAGCGCCCACGACTCGATTTCGAGACGTTTCAGGTGCATGCCCAGGTGCGCCAGGTCGCGCTCTCCGTGGCTCTGCCGGAGGAAGACCGGCAGGTCTGCGGCCAACCGTGCAAAGCGTCGATCGCGACAGAATGGCGTTGCCCCGAGAGCCCGGCCAACGTGCCATTGCACGGCCTCGACAGCCCCTTCGACCTGGGCACGAACTCGGCGGGCGGCCAGCTCCGAAGGGGCAGCGGGGTTCTCGTCGATCCACGCGGCGCATTCGCGAAGAGCACCGGCGGCCCCGGCGAGGGCTGCATCGACGGCTCCCAGGTGCGCCATGGCGTGAGGGTCATCGCTATGGCCCTGGCGAAGATAATCCGCCAGTCGACCCGCGGCGCCATACCAGCAAGCAGCGATCCCCGCGCCACCATGCCAGAAGCCAGGACGCTCCAGGTACTCCTGCGGGCCGCCCACGCAGCGGGCCAGCGCCTGGTCGAAGGCCACCGCCACACTGGCTGTGGCTGCCATTCCCACGGCGTTCCAACCGCCGCTTCCAACGCTTACGCCGGGCTGGGCGAGGGAGACGGCGACCAGTTGGGAACGCTGCTGTTCATCCTTCACCGTGACCAGTGCGTGATCCACCACGGCTGCGCCGGAACACCAGGGTTTGCTCCCGCTGATGCGTACGTGGCCCGCTTCGCGAGCCACTACTTCGACAGAGGGGCTTGGCGGGTCGGCTGCCCAGACAGCCCAGATTCCGCCCAGGGGCTCGCTGTCCAGCTCCGCCAGGATGGCCAGGGCATCGGTGTGTCCCTCGTAGAGTTTGAGCAGGGACAGATCGCTGCCTGCCACGGCCGCCAGGGCCTGCCAGCGCTGCAGCGTTGCGCCGCCGGCGGGCAATGGCAGTCGGTCGAGCCCATCGTCGATCAATTGGCGCAGCGAGGCGCCGATAAAGGGCAATTGCTGCGAAGCATCCTGCGGTAGTTCGAAGTCGCGCAGGAGATGAGACAGGGCGTGCGAGCGGTCGTGTTTCATGACATTCCCCCTTTTCGGAGTCTCTATGCCATGCCGACCTTGCGTTGCGGTTTCCGGTTCAAACCGAATTATCCCGTGCCTTGCGGCCAATCCGGTGACGTGCGACCGGAAAACCATCGCTGCCAGAAGGCGCCCGATTGCCTCCTGCCGCTCGGGTGTTTTGCACAGGCCGCGGGGAGAGATCGGGCGTTCTGCTGATTGCACCGTGCGATCAGTTTCCGGCCCAGCCGCTCTACGGCGTCTTCTTTCGTCCAAGGAAAACCGGGCGTGGAACTTGCTGATCCAGTCTGGCACTTCACCCGAAGCTGCCGGAGCCGGGCTACCACCCGGTCCCGCGCTGGATGCGCACGGCCCAAACCGTGCCGTGCGCACCTGGAGCAGAGTCGACCGACCCGGTGCGAAACTGCTCCAGCCTTCCGTGGCCAATGGCCAGGAGCACTCCATGAACTACGAAGATCGCGATACCTATGGCATGTACAAGAATCGCCCCGTCGCCGTCGAGGCCGACTCCAGTCGTGGGCCGGGCCCGCACCTGATGGGCGCCGACACCCTGATCGGCAACGATGTCTACAACACCCGCGACGAAGACCTGGGCGACATCAAGGAAATCATGCTGGATACGCAGAGTGGCCGAGTCGCCTATGCGGTGCTGTCCTACGGCGGCTTCCTCGGCATGGGCGAGAAACTCTTTGCAGTGCCCTGGAGCGCGCTGCGCCTGGATACCGTCAACAAGCGCTTCGTCCTGGACGTCGACAAGGAGCGCCTGTCCAGTGCGCCGGGGTTCGATAAACACGACTGGCCGGACATGCAGGACCCTACCTGGAGCCAGCAGATCCACGACTATTACGGCACCAAGCCCATCGACGACCCGCGTTTCTGACGCTTGTCGCCTGGCCGATGCGCGGTGTTTCGCATCGGCCGGGAACAGCGGCAATGCAGGGTTTCAACAGTTCGCTGGCGGAGTGGGTTCCGAGCAGTTTTCTGAACTCCACAGGCTGCCACGTCTCTACCGGCCAGGCCCCACTTCAGCGGAGTGCACGCCATGATCGGAACAGGACCGAGCAGTGATTCACCTGCCCACCATCAGCCCCAGCGGGGCGCCCCGTCAGCGGCGGATCAACGGAAAGCAAATCCCCCTTCGCACGATCCCACGCAGCCAGCAGCAGGGAAGAAGGGCGGGGCGGGCTTTTCACGCTTTGCCCAGGCCCTTTCGCAATGGGCCGGCCGCCCACTGACCTTCGCCCTGGCCTGCGTGCTGCTGGTGGGCTGGGCACTCAGCGGCCCGTTCTTTCACTTCAACGATACGTGGCAGTTGGTCATCAACACCTCGACCACCATCATCACCTTCCTCATAGTCTTCCTTATCCAGAGCACCCAGAACCGCGACACCGATGCGCTTCACATCAAGATCGACGAGTTGCTGCGTACCACTCACCACGCCCATCGGGTGCTGATGGGGCTGGACGACATGGGCAGCGAGGAGTTGCAGAAGCTGCGCAAGACCTATGAGGAAATGGGTGAGGAGAATGCGCAGGACGGCTCGCCACAAAACGTCGCCGAGCGTGAGGAAAAAGAAGATCAGCGTGGGCCGGCCAGTCCTTGAAACTGGTGGGTCGTCTTCGGCCCTGCATCGGTTCGTCCTTGAGACGACGGGGCCTGGAAACCAAAGAGAAGAGGGGCCGAAGAGCCAGCGACTGGAGCGGCACAAGGTCGCGTGCACTTTTGCTCGCGTCGAAACAGCTGTTCGGTCGGCCTTGTCGGGACAAAGCGCCGGCTCGCTCGCGATTATGCATGAGCACCTTAGCCATGGAGATGTCCATGGCTCGCTCAGAACGCCAAGCGAATAGCCAAGCAAACGCACGTACAGCCGTGGAGGAAACCGATCGCCCGCGGGACAGTCGAGCCGATTGGCTGTCGTCGTCATTTGCTGAGTGAGTCAATAGATAGTGGAACGGCGCTTCGGCAGATCACCTCGAGTCTGCGCAGACCTGGTTCAACGCCATAAGCCGTTGTGGTGGCATGGCAGCCGATAGCGTGGTCAGCCTAAAAGTGGGGTTGGCGTTCCGATCGAGCAGATAGAGAGAATGCCTGGAGTACTGCCAGTACTCACATATGTTATTTAACATAATATACATTATGCGAAGCCTAGGGTATTTGCGGCTGAGCCCAGATGCACAAAACCCCGCAGATCGCTCTACGGGGTTTCCTTCGTTTCTAGGCTGGCGATCGCCAGATTATCCAGCTCGGTCCTTCAGCACTCGCAACGTGCGAATGTCCGACCAGAACATCTCATCAGGATAGGTTTGCGGTCTGGCCAGGCTGAACACCATGAAGTGCGGATGCTCGTAAACGCCTTCCAGGGCCAGAACCGCCCCAGCGATCCGGACACAGCACCACAGAGGTTCAGGATCGTCTGGCCACACCAGTTCCACAAGAACCGTCTTCCCGATGAGTGAAAGCGCGTTTTCGATGCTGACTGAACTTGATATTTTTTCAGGTTGGTCGCACTGGCGACCCCTGGTCGACAGGGTCGACCAACCTGAAAAAACGAGGGTTTCAGTAGAATTTGCAGTAGCCATTCATGATCTCCTATCGATCATCTTGGTTAGCTGGCTTTGGGAGTTGGCGCTCCCTTAGCCAGCGATTACACCAGCCGCGTGCGCAGGTAAGACCTGACCGCTTGCCGGATATGGTGCGAAACGGACGTATCGTCCTTTTCCGCGAGATTTCGTAGAGCTTCCAGCTGATCTGGCGGCATCAGAAGCGTGTAAGGCACTTTCTTAGCCTTGCCGGCGCGCACCTTCTCACCCTCCTCCTCGCCCTTTGGCAATTGCTGAGCCGGCGCAGACTTCGCCAGCAACTTTCTTCGACGTAATTCGTGCAGCAGCGCTAAACGGCCATCTGGAGTGATTCCATTGAAGACCTGTTTGGCAGCAGCTTTTGATTGCCCATCCACCTCAACAAGAAGCTGGAGAAGCTCGCGGGTTTGGTCGGCGGTAATCTTCATGGTGAACCTATGTATGTTGCTTTGAGAGCAATATGGCATACATATGTTCTACATAAAAGAAGAGCCTGTCGCGTCGAGTCGTCGCACCAAGCTCAGAAGCAGATTTCGAGCCGGTGACTCATGCAAATATATGTATGTTCTACATGCTATATGCATTCGACATACAGAATTATCGGTAAAAATACCGTTTCTGGAGGCCTAGTGGCGCGCGGCTTTCAGGCCGAACACCCAATAATGAGCTGTTTGAGGCCCCTTTGTCTGACGTGTTACAGGGACGTCGGCCGCGGCTTCGGCCTACCGCTCGTGCCTTGCGCTCCCGGCCGGCACCGCGCGCCGACGCTGACGCGCTTCGCTTGTCTCCCAGCCATCACCAGGGCAACGAGTTACCCTGGTAATAGCCGGGCCGATCAGAGCTCCAGGATCACCCTGCAGGCTGACTGTAAGGCCTCGATCCGAGCATCCATATCCGCGCCCTCCTGATCCAGATCGGCAAGGCGACGACGTAGCTGGCGGATCTCGGCAACGAGCTTGGGGTAATCGTGCAGGACGTAGCAAACGGCATCGAGAGGATCGCGAGACGGCGCGTACAACGTCGCCTGATGGATCAAGTGTTGCGGGATAGGGAGAGAGGCCGGCTTGCGCATAATCGGCCCTATGTTACGCGCCGCCCGGAGCCGCCGTATTGTCCGGACGGCGCTCAACATAAGGCCGGGCATTATGCGAAGCCTAGGGTATTTGCGGCTGAGCCCAGATGCACAAAACCCCGCAGATCGCTCTACGGGGTTTCCTTCGTTTCTAGGCTGGCGATCGCCAGATTATCCAGCTCGGTCCTTCAGCACTCGCAACGTGCGAATGTCCGACCAGAACATCTCATCAGGATAGGTTTGCGGTCTGGCCAGGCTGAACACCATGAAGTGCGGATGCTCGTAAACGCCTTCCAGGGCCAGAACCGCCCCAGCGATCCGGACACAGCACCACAGAGGTTCAGGATCGTCTGGCCACACCAGTTCCACAAGAACCGTCTTCCCGATGAGTGAAAGCGCGTTTTCGATGCTGACTGAACTTGATATTTTTTCAGGTTGGTCGCACTGGCGACCCCTGGTCGACAGGGTCGACCAACCTGAAAAAACGAGGGTTTCAGTAGAATTTGCAGTAGCCATTCATGATCTCCTATCGATCATCTTGGTTAGCTGGCTTTGGGAGTTGGCGCTCCCTTAGCCAGCGATTACACCAGCCGCGTGCGCAGGTAAGACCTGACCGCTTGCCGGATATGGTGCGAAACGGACGTATCGTCCTTTTCCGCGAGATTTCGTAGAGCTTCCAGCTGATCTGGCGGCATCAGAAGCGTGTAAGGCACTTTCTTAGCCTTGCCGGCGCGCACCTTCTCACCCTCCTCCTCGCCCTTTGGCAATTGCTGAGCCGGCGCAGACTTCGCCAGCAACTTTCTTCGACGTAATTCGTGCAGCAGCGCTAAACGGCCATCTGGAGTGATTCCATTGAAGACCTGTTTGGCAGCAGCTTTTGATTGCCCATCCACCTCAACAAGAAGCTGGAGAAGCTCGCGGGTTTGGTCGGCGGTAATCTTCATGGTGAACCTATGTATGTTGCTTTGAGAGCAATATGGCATACATATGTTCTACATAAAAGAAGAGCCTGTCGCGTCGAGTCGTCGCACCAAGCTCAGAAGCAGATTTCGAGCCGGTGACTCATGCAAATATATGTATGTTCTACATGCTATATGCATTCGACATACAGAATTATCGGTAAAAATACCGTTTCTGGAGGCCTAGTGGCGCGCGGCTTTCAGGCCGAACACCCAATAATGAGCTGTTTGAGGCCCCTTTGTCTGACGTGTTACAGGGACGTCGGCCGCGGCTTCGGCCTACCGCTCGTGCCTTGCGCTCCCGGCCGGCACCGCGCGCCGACGCTGACGCGCTTCGCTTGTCTCCCAGCCATCACCAGGGCAACGAGTTACCCTGGTAATAGCCGGGCCGATCAGAGCTCCAGGATCACCCTGCAGGCTGACTGTAAGGCCTCGATCCGAGCATCCATATCCGCGCCCTCCTGATCCAGATCGGCAAGGCGACGACGTAGCTGGCGGATCTCGGCAACGAGCTTGGGGTAATCGTGCAGGACGTAGCAAACGGCATCGAGAGGATCGCGAGACGGCGCGTACAACGTCGCCTGATGGATCAAGTGTTGCGGGATAGGGAGAGAGGCCGGCTTGCGCATAATCGGCCCTATGTTACGCGCCGCCCGGAGCCGCCGTATTGTCCGGACGGCGCTCAACATAAGGCCGGGCATTATGCGAAGTTACCTATGGCGTTGCCAGGATCGAGTGTCACGGATTTCAATCTGCAAAATCCCTCACCTGGACAGTTCTGCTGCCTTTCTTTCGATTCGAGTTCAAGCCAGGTCGGTTCACGCCGATGCGACTCGACTCTCTTGTTTGTGCGCTTCGCGTGCCAGTGCTGTCGATGCTCATGCTCATGCTCATGCTGTTGCCTGTTGCCTGTTGCGTCAGATTTCAATGCACAGGTTTCCGTTCAGGGCTTACGAATCATTCGAGCAGATATCGAATTGGGAATTCGCCGCCTCAGGATCATGCCCGCACGAGTCATGCGCCAATCATTCCACCGCAGCCGAATTCGTCTCGCTAGTCACCAGTAACGCGTTACCAAATCTCCTGGCTCATTCTAGTAACGCGTTACCAGTCCTTCTGCAGAGCCTATCCAGCCAGCGCTGCCAGAACCCCACGCAGCCTTTCCAGCGTCGCCGGCGTGCACGCCTGCATCGGCTCGCGAACCTCGTTGGCAATCAGTCCTTGCAGTGCCAGCGCGCCCTTGACGGCTGACGGATTTGGCTCAGCGAAAGCGGCCTGCATCCAGGGCAGCAAGCGGTAGAAAATGGCGCGTGCAGCGATGACACTTCCTTCCTCCATCTGCCGGAACATTTGCATGTAGAGCTCGGCACCCACATGGGCCGACGCCGAGATCGCGCCGGCGCCGCCCAGGCACAGGTTGGAAAAGATCTGCAGGTCCTCGCCCGTGAGCACGTCGACGTGTCCGTCGGCGATCAGCGCCATGGTGGTTTCCGGGTCACCGCCGCAGTCCTTGATCGCGGCAATATTTGGATGGCGGACGATGCGGCGCAGGGTTTCGCGCTCGATGCGCACCCCGGTGCGATATGGAATGTCATAGAGCACGACGGGGACGCTGGCTGCGTCTGCGATGGTGTGGAAGAAGGATTCCAGGCCGGCCTGCGACGGGCGAATGTAGTAAGGCGCCGGCACCAGTACCGCGGCCACCGGGCGGCGCTGGATGTCCTCCAGGCAGGCCAGGAGCTCAGGCTGATTGTTGCCTGCCAACCCCATGATCACCTGCCGTGACGGCACCCATTGCAGTACCGCGTCGAGTACTTCCAGCTGCTCCGAGTGGCTCAAGGCGGCCGCCTCGCCGGTGGTGCCGCAGACGACAAAACCGCTGACGCCCTCCTCCAGCAGCTTCGCTACCAGGCGCTGCAGGGCCGGAAAATCGACGGCGCCGTCACGAAAAGGCGTGGCCAGCGCCACCCAGATTCCACGAAAACTCGACATGCAAAAACTCCTGTTGGCTGACCGTCGGGTCGCCGTCAGGGAGGGTGCGGGAATCAAGCGGGAGGGAGGTTCGACCTTGCGCCTTGTGTCCTGTGTCCTGTCAGCCCATCTGACGGGACAGCGCCCCGGTCAAATGAGCGACTGTTTCTTCGATTTCTTGGCAACGACGACGCACGCGCCAGCCTGAGCAAGGAAGCCCGAAGCGGAAAGCGAATGATCGTGAGTGGGAAGCATGGAAATGCCGTTGCGCTAAATGTCTGACAGATACTGCTGAAGGAGCGAGGGAGCTGTCAACTCCCCTGCCCCGTTTCCATCGCCTCAATCCTTGCCGCAGCGACTCTCGTCGTGCTGCAGGCTGGCCTGGCTCACCTGGCTGCCTGGCGGCACGCTGCGGGTCAGCCAGACGTTGCCGCCGATGGTCGAGCCCTTGCCGATGGTGACGCGCCCCAGGATGGTGGCGCCGGCGTAGATCACTACTTCGTCCTCGACGATCGGGTGGCGTGGTTCGCCCTTGTGCAACTGGCCGGTTTCGTCGGCGGTGAAGCGCTTCGCACCCAGGGTTACCGCCTGGTAGATGCGCACCTGTTTGCCGATGATTGCGGTTTCTCCGATCACCACGCCGGTGCCATGGTCGATGAAGAAACTGCTGCCGATCTGCGCGCCGGGGTGAATATCGATGCCGGTGGCCGAGTGCGCCAGTTCCGAGATGATCCGTGCCAGCAATGGCAAGCCGGCGTTGTACAGGTGATGCGCCAGGCGGTGGTGGATAACCGCGACGACTCCCGGGTAGCACAGCAGAACCTCATCCACGCTGCGCGCGGCCGGGTCACCCTGATAGGCGGCGAGCACGTCGGCATCCAGCAGTTTGCGCATTTCGGGGAGCGCACGGGCGAAGTCGCGCACCAGCAGCACGGCATGCTCGTCGATCCGGCTATCCACTACATCGCCGCGCTGCCGCGCGCTGTAACGCAGCTCCAGGCGGGCCTGCACCAGCAGTGCATTGAGGGCAGCGTCCAGCGTATGGCCGACAAAGAAGTCTTCGCTTTCCTCGCGCAGGTCGTTCGGGCCGAGACGCATGGGAAACAATGCGCTCGCCAGGCGTTCGACCACTTCCTCGATGGAGTGCCGCGAAGGCAGTTCACGACCGCCCTGCTCCGGATGTCGCCCAGTGCGGGCTCGCCACTCGTTACGGGCTCCGCGCAGGTCCTCGACGATCTGCGCCAGTTGCCAGTTCACCGGGCCATTCTCGTTCAGTCGATTGGCGTCGTTCATCGCTTGCTGTGTTCCTTGGTATTCAGAGGCTTCGATCACGAATGCCTATCCTGATCGGTCGCGCTTCCGAGGACAAATCGCCGGAAGGCATAACCTAATGCCTTTTTCGCAGCACCAGGTGCTGGCGCAGCAACAGTCGATCAACAGAACTGCTGCCACAGCAACACCTGCTCGGCGGCGAATCTCTCGATATTCGCGGACCGCAACGCTGGCACAAGCCTTGCTGCCCTGCAGGACCGCAGCGCAGCCGCCCTCTTCCTTTTCTGCCTGAACCGAGCGCACGAACCGTGCCGGCTGCCGGGTCGCATTTCAATGAAGACTTGCCACGCGTGCACCGACGGGGCGACGCCCCACTTCGATGATGGCAACGAGGACACCCCTATGAGTCTGGATATTTTCTGGTTCCTGCCGACGTCCGGCGACACCCGCTACCTGGGTCATTCCGGCAGTGGCCGCCCGGCGACCAACGAGTACATGCGGCAGATCGCCGTCGCCGCCGACCAACTCGGTTACGACGGCCTGCTGATTCCCACGGGCAGCAGCTGCCTGGACCCTTGGGTCACTGCTGCCAGCCTGGTGCCGGTCACGCGGAGGATCAAACTGCTGGTGGCGTTGCGCACCTCGCTGGGCAACCCCACAGCCTCAGCGCGCCAGGCCGCTTCCCTGGATCAGGCCAGTGGAGGTCGGCTGCTGCTCAATGTCGTCCCTGGCGGAGACAGCACCGAACTGGAGGCGGATGGCGTTTTCCTCGGCCACGACGAACGCTATGCCGCCTCGGATGAATTCCTCACCATCTGGCGCCGCCTGCTGTCAGGCGAGACGGTGGACTTCGAAGGCGAGCACCTGAAGGTAAAGGGTGCGCAGAACTTCTTCCCTCCTATACAGAAGCCCTACCCGCCCTTGTACTTCGGTGGGTCCTCCCCTGCCGCCCACGAACTGGCCGCCAGACATGTGGACGCTTACCTGACCTGGGGCGAGCCACCCGCCGCCGTGGCCGAGAAGATTGCCGACGTGCGCGAACGGGCTGCGCGCCTGGGGCGCACGGTGAGGTTCGGCGTGCGCTTGCATGTGATCGTCCGGGAAACCAACGAGAAGGCCTGGGCCGCCGCCGACGAACTGATCAGCCACCTGGACGACGCCACCATCGCGGCTGCGCAGTCGAACTACGCGAAGATGGATTCGGTCGGCCAGCAGCGCATGGCCGCGCTGCATGGTGGCGATCGCAACAAGCTGGAAGTCGCGCCAAACCTCTGGGCCGGCGTCGGCCTGATCCGTGGCGGTGCCGGCACAGCGCTGGTGGGCGACCCGCAAACCGTAGCGGCGCGTCTGCTGGAATATGCCGAGCTGGGAGTCGACAGCTTCGTGCTGTCGGGCTATCCGCACCTGGAGGAAGCCTACCGCTTTGCCGAGCTGGTATTCCCGCTGCTGCCCGGCAAGGGGCGTGTGACGGTGGATGGCGTGCTCACCGGGGGCGCCTTCGACGTCCGCGCCGGGCGCGAGGAGGCCGAGGGCGCTGCCGCCTGATCGGCAAGCTCAAGTGCCGGTCCGATGACCAGTATTGCCCCTGAGCGATCAGGGGCTACTCTTGTCAGCCATTGCCGATCGACCCTGCCAAGGAAGCCGCACGCCATGCAATGGCTGATCGAGTATCAACTCAACGGCAAGGACCGCCACCTGCTGATGCGATCGCGGACTATCCCCCACATCAAGGCGATCGCCTTCTCCATCTATGTTCGTGAATTCCCCGAGCAGCCCCGCCCATTGCACTCCTCTGCCGAAGTCGAGTCCTGGCTGGGCGCCTGCGGCATCACCATCAGCGACGTCCGCCTGGTCTCGGCGCAGAACTGAGGAGTCGCCCTAATCTTCTGCCCTGGCAATACGGTAGGTAACGTCCTGCACGTTGTGGGCTTCCACATTGCGCCGGATGGTGTGGTAGCGCTTCTGGTAGCCGCGCAGATCGTGGATCGGGATGTGCAGATGGCGCGCCACGTGGCTCCATGCCCGCGCTTCGCTCATGGATTCGTCCTCGGCTTCGAACTCGAATTCCCGCCCGTCTCGCACAAAGCAGACGTGGTACCGCCTGGTCAGGGATTCGTCCTGCATGGTGCCTCCGGATTCTGGCTCTATCCCAAGCACTGACCGGGCGACGGCAGCAGCGGTTCAAATCGATCGTTCGAGCCTGATCAATCCATGACCACCCATGAAATGGTGCCTCCCTCAGCGGGTGCATGGTGCAGCACGAGATCGATCCGGTGGGCGGCATGAAGCAGGGCTTCCGCGTCGTGCTCCAGCAACTGCGCCGCGGCCATCAGCGCCGATGCCGTGTCGGCAGTGCCGGCCTTGAGCGCGGCTTCGCGTAGCACCTGGACGACGCAGGTCTCGTTGAAAGCCGAGGCCATCAATACCTTTCGCAGTCGTTCCATGTCAGCCTCCCTTGGCCCTGTGCGCCTGTGAGGAATAGCTCGATTTGGCCAAGCGCATCGCCCCAGCCGACGATTGGCGCGGCCTGCGAGCTCGGCTATTATTGGTAACGCGTTACCAGCGAAAGCAAACCAATACGGTAACGCGTTACCATCCCTGATGAGACCCGCATGAAAGACGCCAAGGACAGAGCCACTCGCGACGCTTTCGAAGCCCCGAGCAAAGGCCGCCCCCGCAAGGAAGGCGCCATGACCAACGCCGAAAAGCAGGCCGCCTACCGCAAGCGCCGCGCGGAATCCGGCGGCGGCGCGGTAATGCTCAACAACGAAGAAATCTGGCTGATCTGCCACGCCCTCGATGGCAAGGTCTGGGAAGCGGACGCCGAGCAGCGGCAGAAGCTCATCGCCCGGCTCCGCAAGCGCGTGGTTTGATCGACGCCGCCAGCAAGCAAACTCGGCTCGGCCGTGCGACTCCCCATATAACGAGCGTCGGCCCGATTCATGACTGATCGTTCTTAAAATCAGTCGAACACCGCTGATCGATTTGTTTCGGATGAAGTGAATGCACCGCATTCGCCCATTCACTTCCCACGGAGCAGTTCCCCATGGCCGAACACAGAGGTGGTAAAGGCAACTTTGCGGAAGACCCCCAGCGGGCATCCGAGGCCGGCAGGAAAGGCGGCCAGCACAGCGGCGGTAATTTCAAGAATGACCCGGCGCGTGCATCCGAGGCGGGTCGCAAGGGAGGCCAGCGCAGTCGTGCTGATCACTGACCCGGCAGAGGGTGGTGCCCGGCGTTCGCCGGTCCGATGAATCCACCCTGCTCTCTTCATCGAAAACGGCGCCCAGGGACGGGCGCCGTTTTCGCTGGCTGCAATCAGTGCGGCGGGCGCCCCCCGATCACTGGGTGCAGAGTACCTCGCTGACCTGGATATCGGAGCGCGAATCACGCCCGATCGGGCCATGCAGTGCGCGGACAAACTGTTGCGCCTGCTGGCGACTCAGGCTCTCCTGCACCAGCACAGTGCTCATGGGTTGGCCGTTGCGGCGGTAGCGGATCAGGTACGCGTGCATGGCGATCTCTCCTCGGTTGGCTGGCGGCAGACGGAACTTGCAGGAGCAACTATAGGCACCGCTCCAGCAAAGAGCGGGGATCGGCACCGTTTCGGCATGGGCCTGATACTGGGAGTCGCAAGGCCGGCAGTCGTTCAAGGAGCGTGGCAGACGCTCCCAATGCGACCGTCCGTGCGCAATTCCTGAACCTTCGATAGGGCTGCGGCTCACAGCCCATGGCAGACCCGTGCAGGCTCAGTCAGCCTGGATCTGCCAGGCGCAATCGATTTCCAGCGGTTCGCAGTCGCAGCGAGGTCCGTCTAGCCTGAACCGGCAAACGCATCCGCAAATGGCGCCGGGCACGGGGACAGGCTGCTGTGATTCGCGAAAGGAGGTTCAGATGCCCTCAGTGCAATACACCAACCGTCGCCATGCCGGCGTGGCGCTGGCAATGGCCCTGCGCGACATGCCGCTGGAGAACCCGCTGATCCTTGCCCTGCCCCGCGGTGGCGTGCCAGTCGGCAAGGAGATCGCCCGGGCGCTGGGCGCGCCGCTGGATGTACTGCTGGTGCGCAAGATCGGCGCACCCGGCAACGAGGAGTACGCCCTGGGCGCGATTGTCGACGGTCCCGAGCCGAACTGGGTGGTGGACGAGCAGATGCTGGAGCGCTTCGATCCACCACCGGAGTGGTTCGAGCAGCAGGTGCTGGAGCAACTGCGCGAACTGCAACGTCGGCGCCTGCTCTATCGGGGCGCCAAGGCCCCCGCGGCACTGGAGGATCGCGACGTCATCGTGGTCGATGACGGCCTGGCCACCGGCAGCAGTGTGCGCGCGGCGCTCAAGGGGCTGCGCGAGCACCATCCGCACCGGGTGATCCTCGCCGTGCCAGTCGGCCCAGCGGAAACTGTGGAGAAGCTTCGCCCGGAAGTGGATGCGCTGGTCTGCCTGGAAACGCCGGCGCCTTTCCACGCCGTTGGCGATTACTACCGGGATTTCCACCAGCTCAGCGACCAGGAAGTGATCGACCTGCTGGCCAAGTAAGCGCGCTTGAGCTTTTCGTAGGAGCGAGCTTGCTCGCGAACCGCTCAACTGCGGAGCCGCCGGGATACTCGTTCGCGAGCAAGCCCGCTCCTACAGTGGATGTACAGCGGGGGCCTCAGGCGCTTTCGCGCTCCAGCACGCGGCAGCCAAGCAGGTTCAGCCGCTCCACCGCGCCCTCCAGTGGCGCCACGCCGATGGATTGCAGCACCCGCAATGCGGCGATCTCACCGATCTTGCGGGCTGGCGGTTTGATGGTGGACAAGCTCGGCAGCAGCATCGGCGCGAACGGATAATCGCCGAACCCCAGTACCGCGCAATCATCGGGAATCTTCAGCCCCGCGCGCTGGCCGGCGAGCAGGCCGCCCGCAGCGAGGTTGTCGTTGGCGAAGATAATCGCCTCGGGGCGTTCCGCGCCGCGCGCCATCAGCGCTTCCATGGCTTGCCGACCGGCCTCGAAGGGCGCGCTTTCGGTGGGCACGAACATCCACGGCTCACCGCCCAGCCCGCGCAACGTGTCGGCATAACCATCGCGGCGATCCAGGGCGCTGAAGTCACCCGGCGCGCTGTTCTGCACGAAGGCGATGCGCCGGTAGCCCTTGCCGTACAGGTAGCGCACAGCGTCCACGCCGACCTGATAGTGGGAGAATCCGACCTGGATCGGCGCGCGTTCGGGCTGGTAATCCCAGACTTCCACGACCGGCATGTCCGCCGCTGCAATCAGCTTCTCCGTGGCCGGCGTGTGGAAATGGCTGGTCAGCACCAGCGCCGCCGGGTTCCAGCCGAGGAAGGCGCGCACGGCGCTTTCTTCCTTGTCTTCGGAAAAATAGCTGGAGGCCAGCAGCAACTGGTAGCTGTGGGCGGCCAGCGTGTCGCTGAACGCCTGGATGGTGTCAGCGAAGATCGGTCCGGAGATGTTCGGCACCACCATCCCCACTACCCTGCCCCGCGCCGAGGCCAGTCCGCCGGCCACCTGATTTGGCACGTAGCCCAGCTCTTCCACCGCCGCAGCGATGCGCTCGCGCAGGTCATCCGACAGCTGCGCCGGCTGATTGAAGTAGCGCGACACGCTGATAGCGGAAACCCTCGCCAGCTGTGCCACGGCGGTCAGCGTCACGCGCCCTGCGCCACGGCGTTTGCGCGGTGTCTGGTTGGCCAATTCGGCACTCCTGTTTCTGTATTTCAGGAATATAAACGTAATTTTTAATTATTTGACGATCTATCTGGCAATTCAGGATACTCGCCGATGTTAGCGCTAACAACACAAACTGTCCGCAACGACCCCAGCCACTCGCACGAGCGAGCGCTCGTGACAGTCCCGTAGAAAAAGGCGCCCCGGCAAAGAGAACCGAGGGCGGACCAGGGCACGAAGGAGTGGCTATGCAATCGCAACAACGGGGGACGCTCGGCCGTCCACAATTCACTGGCCGACGCAGCGCGCTGGCCCTGGGCATCGCCAGCGTGATCGGGGCAATTGCCTTCAACGCGCAGGCGACCGAAACCACCGGCAGCGACACCCAGTCCGCCGACTCGGCACCGACACTCAAGGCAGTGACCGTCACCGCGACCCGCCGCGAAGAGTCGCTGCAGAAGGTCCCGGTTGCGGTCTCGGTGATCGACGGCGAACAGCTGGAGCGCGACAACCGCAACAACGTGTCGAGCATTGTCCAGCAGGTGCCGACCCTGAATTTCCGCACCGGCGCCTCGAACAAGGACACCTCGCTGTTCGTGCGTGGCGTAGGCACCATCTCCACCTCTCCCGGTGTCGAGCCGAGCGTGTCGACGGTGATCGACGGCGTGGTGCTCGGCCGCCCCGGCCAGGCGACCCTGGATCTGCTCGACGTGGAACGCATCGAAGTGCTGCGCGGCCCGCAGGGCACGCTGTTTGGCAAGAACGCTTCGGCCGGCGTGCTCAACGTGGTGACCCGCGCGGTGCCGGACGAAACCACCGGCTACGTCGACTACTCGCATTTTGGCGGCGGCAACGAGAACCGCACGCGCTTCGGCATCGGCGGCACGCTGATCCCCGGCAAGCTCAAGGCCAGCGTCACCACCCTGGTGGGCAGCTACGATGGCAACGTCGATAACGTCTACAACGGCCACGAGGTGAATGGCTACAACCGTGCCGGCGCGCGCACCAAGTTCGAGCTGACCCCGAACGACGATCTCAAGGTCACGCTGATCGCCGACTACATGAAGGGCAACGACGACGGCCCCAGCGGCGTGATCACTAGCACCAGCAGCGCGGCATTCGCCAACGCCCTGCGCCCGGTGACACCGGACAGCGACAACCGCAAGATCAACAGCGATTACCGCACCCACGTCGACGACACCAACAAGGGCCTGTCGGCGCAGTTGGACTGGAACCTCGGCGACTACACCCTGACGTCCATCAGCGCGTGGCGTGGTTGGGACAACACCCAGTGGCAGGATGGCGACCGCCTTTCGCAGGTCACCGCGAGCATTCCCAGTTCCCACGACAAGGGCGAGCTGAGCTACGACCAGTACTCCCAGGAACTGCGCCTGGCCTCGCCCAGGGGGGAGTTCCTCGAATACGTCGGCGGTCTCTACTACATGCACGCCGTGGACGACGAGACCTACCGCCGCGTGGTGACCTCCACCACCGCGCAGAACACCGGCGTGGCGGACTACGGCACGCGCAGCGACACCTACGCGGTATTCGGCGAGAGCACGCTGAACTTCACCGAAGACTTCCGAGGTATCGCCGGCCTGCGCTACACCCATGACGACCTCGAGTACGACCATCGCCGGCGCTCCACCTCGGCCACGGCGGTGACTGGCATCCAGCCGTCCACGTCCAGCTCCGGCTCCACCGACGAGGACGGCTGGTCCGGCCGCCTCGGCCTGCAGTACGACCTCAGCGAGCAGCTCACCAGCTACGTCACCTACTCGCGCGGCTACAAGGGCCCGGCGTACAACGTGTTCTTCAACATGCAGCCGCGCGATACCGACGCGCTCAAGCCGGAGACTTCCAACTCCTGGGAAGCCGGCCTGAAGGCCACCGCGCTGGACAACCGCCTGACCGCCAACCTGGCGGTCTTCCACACCGTCTACGACAACTACCAGGCGAACTTCTACGACACCGTCGCCGGGCAAGTGGTGACCCGGCTGATCAACGCCGGCAAGGTGAAGACCGAAGGCGCGGAGCTGGACTTCAGCTACCAGGCCACCCGCCAACTGAAGCTCTCCGGCGCGGTTGCCTACACCAAGGCCCGTGTCGACAGCTTCGCCTGCCCACCGGGTGCGGCATCCAGTTGCAACGTCGACGGCAAGCCGCTGCCCTTCACCCCGGACTGGAAGAGCTACGTGCGCGCCGACTACAGCATCCCGCTGGACAGCGGCCTGGATGTGGAGTTGGGCACCGACTACAGCTGGCAGGACAAGGTGCAGTACGACCTCAGCCAGAACCCCGACACCATCCAGGGCGCCTACGGCCTGTGGAACGCCAGCATTGCCCTGGCCGACTACAACGACGGCTGGCGCGTTGCCCTGCTGGGCAAGAACCTCACCGACAAGTCCTATTCGCCGCTGCTGGCGACCGGCGGCAGCTACATCTACCGCATGGTGCCGCGCGACGACGGGCGCTACTTCGGCGTGGAACTACGCAAGGACTTCTGAGCCTCCCGAGAAAGTACGGCGCCGGCTCGCCCCGGCGCCGCCCATGAGATCGAACCCGCTGCCTTGCGTCCTCCCAATGGACACACAGGAAACCCGACATGACACGAACCCTTTCCCTCGGCGCCTTTCTCATGGCCACCGGTCACCACGTCGCCGCGTGGCGCCACCCGGATGTCCCGGCTGACGGCGGCCTGGATTTCCGCCTGTACAAGCGCTTGGCGCAGATAGCCGAGGCGGCGAAATTCGACGCCGTCTTCGTTGCCGACAGCGTGGCCGCGCCCACGGCGGATATCGCCAGCCGCATGGCCCGCTCCGATCACTTCGAACCGCTCACGCTGCTCTCGGCGCTGGCAGCGGTGACCGAGCACATCGGCCTAGTCGCCACCGTCACCACCAGCTACAACGAGCCCTACCATGTGGCACGAAAGTTCGCCTCGCTGGACCATCTTTCCGGCGGTCGCTCAGGCTGGAACCTGGTGACCTCCGATGCTGCCGCCGAGGCGCTGAACTTCAACCGCCAGGAACACTTCGGCCACGCCGAGCGCTATGCCCGCGCGCGGGAGTTCCATGAGGTCGTAACAGGCCTGTGGGACAGCTGGGAAGACGACGCCTTCACCCGCGACAAGGCCAGCGGGCAGTACTACGACCCGGCCAAGCTGCACGTGCTGAACCACGAGGGCGAACACTTCCGCGTGCAAGGCCCGCTGAACGTCGCGCGCTCGCCCCAGGGCCGGCCGGTGATCGTCCAGGCCGGCAGTTCCGAGACTGGTCGCGAGCTGGCCGCGCAGACCGCCGAAGTGGTGTTTACAGCACAGACCTCGCTGGCCGCCGCCCGCGACTTCTACAGCGACCTGAAGGGCCGCCTGGGCAAGTTCGGCCGTACGCCGGATGAGCTGAAAATCATGCCCGGCGTGTTCGTGGTGGTCGGCCAGAGCCAGAGCGAAGCGCAAGAGAAGTTCGAGGAATTCCAGGAGCTGGTGGAGCCGCAGGTCGGCGTCGCCCTGCTCTCGCGCATGCTCGGCAACTTCGATCTCTCCGCCTACCCGCTGGACGGCCCGTTGCCCGAGCTACCGCTGACCGACAGCGGCCAGCGCAGCCGCCAGTTGCTGCTCACCGAACTGGCCGGGCGCGAGAACCTCACCCTCGCCCAACTCGGCCGGCGCATTGCCGGTGGGCGCGGGCACTACAGCCTGATCGGCACGCCCGCGCAGATCGCCGACGAGCTCCAGGCCTGGTTCGAAGGCGGCGCCGCCGACGGCTTCAACGTACTGGTGCCGCACCTGCCGGGCGGGCTGGAAGATGTCGCCAACTTCGTGGTGCCGGAACTGCAGCGTCGCGGACTGTTCCGTCGCGACTACAGCGGCAGCACCCTGCGCGACCACCTCGGGCTCAAGCGCCCGGCCAATCGCTACACCCCCTGACGATTCACGGGCCGCCCCTGTGCGGCCCGTTTGCAAAGGAGCATCCATGACCTACCTCGCCCACCCCGACCGCTACCAGCGCGTCCCCTACCGTCGCGTCGGCCGCAGCGGCCTGGTGTTGCCCGCTCTTTCCCTTGGCCTGTGGCACAACTTCGGCGACAGCGTGCCGCTGGACCGCCAGCGTGCCCTGCTGCGCACCGCCTTCGACCTGGGCATCAACCACTTCGACCTGGCCAACAACTACGGCCCGCCCTACGGCAGCGCCGAGATCAACTTCGGCCGCCTGCTGCGCGAGGACTTCGCCGCCTACCGCGACGAACTGGTGATCTCCACCAAGGCCGGCTGGGACATGTGGCCCGGCCCCTACGGCCAGGGCGGCAGCTCGCGCAAGTACCTGCTATCCAGCCTCGACCAGAGCCTGCAACGCCTGGGCGTGGACTACGTGGACATCTTCTACTCGCACCGCTTCGACCCGGACACGCCGCTGGAGGAAACCGCCGGAGCACTGGCCAGCGCCGTGCAGCAGGGCAAGGCGCTGTACGTGGGCATCTCCTCCTATTCCGCCGGCAAGACCGCCGAACTGGCCGCGCTACTGAAGGAATGGAAGGTGCCGCTGCTGATCCACCAGCCGGCCTACAACCTGCTCAACCGCTGGGTGGAAAAAGACCTGCTCGCCACCACCGACGAGCTGGGCGCCGGCGTCATCGCCTTCACTCCGCTGGCCCAGGGGCTGCTGACCGATCGTTACCTGAACGGTGTGCCGGCCGATGCACGGATCAATCAACCGGGCGGAGCCTCGCTGCGACCGGATCACCTGTCCGAGGGCAACCTGCGCCGCGCCCGCGCACTCAGCGAAATCGCCCAGCGCCGCGGCCAGAACCTCGCGCAACTGGCGCTGGCCTGGGTGCTGCGTGATGCCCGCGTGACGTCCGCGCTGATCGGCGCGAGCCGTCCGGAGCAGATCGTCGAGAACGTCGCCGCCCTGGACAGCCTCACCTTCAGCGCAGAAGAACTGGCGGAGATCGATCGCTACGCGGTGGAAGGCGGGATCAACCTCTGGGAAAAACCCTCCCACGACTGGAAGGAATGAGCCTGTGAAGCTGCTTCATCGAGTGCTCGCCGGGTTGTTGCTGCTCGTGGCCGGCAGCGCCCAGGCGCAGGACCCGGCGCAACTGCGCATCGGCTACCAGAAGGCCTCGGTCAGCCTGGTGCTGGCCAAGGAACACCGTCTGCTGGAACAACGCTTCTCGCAGACGAAGATCCAGTGGATCGAATTTCCCGCCGGTCCGCAGATGCTCGAGGCGCTGAACGTCGGCAGCCTGGACCTGGGCTCCACCGGCGACATCCCGCCGATCTTCGCCCAGGCGGCCGGTGCCGACCTGCTCTACGTCGGCGTCGAGCCGCCCAAGCCGCAGGCGGAAACCGTGGTGGTGCCCAAGGACAGCCCGATCCACAGCGTGGCCGAACTCAAGGGCAAACGCGTGGCCTTCCAGAAGGGCTCCAGTTCGCACAACCTGCTGCTGCGCCTGCTGCAGCAGGCCGGCCTGACCCTGCGCGATATCCAGCCTCTGTACCTGACTCCGGCCGATGCCCGCGCCGCCTTCGAGAGCGGCAAAGTGGATGCGTGGGCGATCTGGGACCCGTGGTACTCGGCGCTGCTGCTGGGCGGCAACGCGCGGCTATTGGCGGATGGTTCCGAGGTGGGGCTGAGCGGTCCGTTCTACCTGTCCAGCCGTGAGTATGCCGGGGCAAACCCCGAGTTCATCCACCAGGTGCTGGACAGCCTCAACCAGGCCGAAGCCCTGACCCGCAGCGACGAGGCCGACAGCGTGGCAATCATGGCGCGTGTCACCGGCCTCTCCCCGCAAGTGATCGCGGAGACCTTCAAGCACCGCCCGCCCTCACCCATCCGCCCGCTGGACGCCGCCGACATCGCCGCGCAACAGCGCACCGCCGACCTGTTCCTCGCCGAACGCATCCTGCCGCGCGCCGTCGACATCAGCGCCGCCCGCTGGATGCCCTGATCGTTTTCGTAGGATGGCGTGGAGCGAAGCGATACCCATCGTCTCCATGCCGACTCCGCTGATGGGTATCACTTCGCTCCACCCATCCTACGACGCTGAGCACGACTCTTGATCTCGTAGGAGCGGACTCCGTCCGCGATGTCTTCAAGCCGCGCCAAGATGCCTGGGGCGTAGCAATCGCGGACGGAGTCCGCTCCCACGCACATGCGAGATTCATGTAAATGGTTATCTAACCGGTTACTTTATATTTCTTCCGGTTATTAGATAGACGAATTCATTCCTTCTCCGCCACCCCGCCGCGCTGCCACACTCGGCTTCGCCGGCGGGCGACCCCCGCCGCTCTACAGCGGGCTTCTCCCACCCTCGAGCGCCCGCTCTCGATCATTCCGGGACCCCGTCACACGAGCGTGGCCCGACAAGGAGCTGGATGTTCATGAAGAAACTCACTGCCGTTACCGCTCTCGCCCTGGCCGTCCTCTCCGGACTGGCCCATGCCGACCGCCTGGACGACATCAAGAAGGCCGGCGTGCTGCGCGTCGCCGCGTTCGACAGCAACCCGCCATTCGGCTTCGTCGATGCCAAGAGCAAGCAGATCGAAGGCCTCGACGTGGATTACGCCAAGGCGCTGGCCGACAAGCTCGGCGTCAAGTTGCAGGTGCTGCCGACCAACCCGGCCAACCGTATTCCGCTGCTGACCGCCAACAAGGTCGACCTGGTGCTGGCCAACTTCACCATCACCCCCGAGCGCGCCGAGCAAGTCGATTTCAGCATTCCCTACTTCTCCTCGGGCCAGCAGTTCATTGTCAGGAAAGGCTCCCTGAGCAGCCCTGACCAGCTGAACAAATGGCGCGTAGGCGTCGACAAGGGCACCGTCAACGAAGGCGTGCTGCGGGAGAAATTCCCCGGCGCCAAGGTCATCGCCTACGACGACACGCCGTTCGCCTTCACCGCCCTGCGCAACGGCCAGGTCCAGGCCATCACCCAGGACGGCCCCAAGCTGATCGGCCTGCTGGCCAACGTGCCGGACAAGGACAAGTACGAAGTCCCGCCCTTCACCATCTCCAATGACCTGATCGGCGTCGGCATTCCCAAGGGCGAGAAGGCCCTGGCCGAGTTCGTCAACCAGAGCCTCACCGAGCTGGAAGCCCAGGGCCAGGCGCAGAAGATCTACGACACCTGGTTCGGCCCGGACACCAAGACGCCGCTGGCCCGCCTGTACAAGATCGGCGACAAGAGCTGATCCGCGCACTCCGCACCACCCCACGCCCCGGCTCGCCGGGGCGTGTCCGTTTCTTTCACTGATGGATTCGTGACATGTTCGGCGAACTGCTCGCCCCGACCTACCTGCGCTGGTTGCTCGACGGCTTCCTGCTGACCCTCGGTATCTCCCTGTTCTGCTGCGTTATCGCCACCCTGCTCGGCGCGCCGCTGGCCATCGCCCGGCAGGCGAAATCGCGCTGGCTGTCGTGGCCGGCGCAGGCCTATCTCGCGCTGTTCCGCAACACGCCGCTGCTGGTGCAGCTGTTCTTCTGGTATTTCGGCGTGCCCGCCCTGCTCCCGGAGGAGCTGGTGTTCTGGCTCAACTCGCCCCATGAGCTGGGCTGGCTGGCGTGGCCGTCCTTCGAGTTTCTCGCCGCCGCCTGGGGGCTGACGCTCTACACCACTGCCTTCATCGCCGAGGAATTCCGCGCCGGTATTGCCTCGGTCAGTGCGCAACAGCGTGAAGCTGGCATGGCGCTGGGCCTTCGCCCACTGCAGGTGTGGCGCTGGGTGGTCCTGCCGCAGGCGCTGCGCACCGCGCTGCCTCCGCTGATGGGCCAGTACATGAATGCGCTGAAGAATTCCTCGCTGGCCATGGCCATCGGCCTCGCGGAGCTTTCCTACGCCTCGCGCCAGGTGGAGACGCAGACCTTCAAGACCTTCCAGGCGTTCGGCATCGCCACCCTGCTGTACATCGGCGCCATCGCGCTGATCGAGGCGCTGGGCCAGGCGATCCAGCAAACGCGCCGCTATCGCCAGGGAGCCTGACATGGACTTCTCGGTGATCTCGGACAACCTGTCCTATTTCCTTATCGGCGCTTACCCGGACGGCCCGCTGGGCGGCGCGGCGCTCACGGTGATCCTCGCGCTGGCCTCCGGCCTTGCCTCGGCGGTGATCGGCCTGGCACTAGGTATCGCGTTGTCAGTATTGGGCGGAAAACCGCGCCTGCTGCTGGTGGCGTTCCTCGGTTTCTTCCGCGCCATCCCGGTGCTGATGCTGATCTTCTGGGTCTACTTCCTGCTGCCCATCGTCCTGCACATCGACGTGCCGGCGCTCGGCACGGTGGTCTGCGCGCTGTCGCTGATCGGCGGGG
This sequence comes from Pseudomonas multiresinivorans, assembly GCF_012971725.1. Classification (NCBI taxonomy): domain Bacteria; kingdom Pseudomonadati; phylum Pseudomonadota; class Gammaproteobacteria; order Pseudomonadales; family Pseudomonadaceae; genus Pseudomonas; species Pseudomonas multiresinivorans. The sequence goes on along the minus strand of NZ_CP048833.1, from coordinate 3,387,503 downwards.
CTTATCTCGCGCACTCGGTGCACGCCGGTATCGAAAGCCTGCCCAAGGGCCAGTGGGACGCCGCCCGCGCGCTGGGCCTGCGCCCATGGCAAGTGCTTACGCTGGTGATCCTGCCGCAGGCGCTGCCGATCATGCTGCCGTCGTTCCTGAATCAGTGGGTCTCGCTGATCAAGGACACCTCGCTGGCCTACGTGATCGGTGTGGGCGAGCTGTCCTTCGTCGCCACCCAGGTGAGCAACCGGGTGATGGTGCATCCCACGGAGGTGTTCCTGTTCGTCGCGCTGCTGTACTTCGTACTGTGCTCGATGCTGGATCTGGTGGCAGCACTGCTGGCCAGGCTTACGCAGGGCGATGTGACATAGGGAGCCTGGGGCAATTTGATGCCTATGAGCCAGCTCCAGAACGCCCTCTCCCCAGCCCTCTCCCTGAAGGGAGAGGGAGCCGTTCGGCGTTCGGTGTTGTTCCGCAATCAGCCGGCGAGCGCCTGGCTACCCGAAAACTCAGGACAGTCCCCTCTCCCTTCGGAGCGGGGCGCGCAGCCAGGGTTAGGGAGAGGGCTGTATCAGGAGAACTCAGAAGGCCCCATCACCCCCGCCGCCGATACAGGCTGCGCGCCAGCGCATCCAGGGCAAACCCCAGTACGCCGATCAACAGCACCATGGCCATCAGTTCGGAATAGGCCAGGCGGTCCCGCGTATCGAGGATGTAGTAGCCCAGCCCTGCGCTGACGCCGAGCATCTCGCAGGGCACCAGGACGATCCAGAGGATGCCGATGGCCAGGCGCACGCCGGTCAGTACGTGGCCGAGCACGCCGGGCAGGATGACCTTGCACAGGGTTTCGAACGGCGTCGCGCTGAGGCTCTTCGACAGCTGCAGCCAGCGCGGATCGAGCTGGCGCACGCCGGCGGCGGTGTTCAGCAGGATCGGCCAGACCGCGGCGAAGGCCAGCAGGAAGTAGATCGGCGAGTCGCCCACGCCCATCAGCATCACCGCGATCGGCATCCACGACAGCGGCGAGATCATCCGCAGGAACTGGAAGGCCGGCGTGGTCGCCGCCTCCAGATGACGCGACGCACCCACCAGCAAGCCCAGCGGCACGCCAACGGCCAACGCCAGCAGCAGACCTAGCAGCACCCGCTTCAGGCTCACCAGCACGTGCTCGTACAGCTCCGGGCGGGCCAGCAGCTCGCCCAGGCTGACAAAGGTGGCCTGGGGCGAGAACAACTGTCCCAGGCCGTCGCCACCGAACAGCTGCACGCCGATCCACCAGAAACCGAGCAGGATGACGAGCCCGGCCAGGCCCAGCGCCCAATGGCGGCGCGTGGAAAGAACAACGGGTGTCACGTGGTGATCTCCTCGCTGCGCTCGAAGCTGTCCGGGAAGCCGAAGGCGCTCAGGCCACCGACGCTGGCGATGGCATTACGGACGAAGCGGTCGTCCACCAGGTCCTTGGCCACCTGGGTCGGCTCCAGTGCCGCGAGGAAGCCCTTGTCGCCCTGGATCAGCGTGTCCTTCAGGCGCCGCACCAGCTCCTCGGTGTAGCTGGGGAACGGATATGGCTGGAAGTCGATGCGCTCCTCGTGCCAGTCGGCATGGCGGATGGCGCCGTCAGCCAGGTACTGCTGGCGTTCGCTGGCGGCAGGAGCCAGTACCCGACTGAGCACGTCCGGCGCGTGGGGCGTGTAGCGATTCTCGCCGTCCTTGGACAGCAGTTTGGCCGCCTCGGCGCGGTTGTCGCGGGTCCACAGCTGCGCCTTGACGATGGCGTTGACCACCTTCTGCGACCACTCCGGGCGGTTGTTGAGGTCGTGTTCGTGCATGAACACCACGCAGCAGGCGTGGTTGCGCCAGACGTCGCCGGTGAAGCGCTGGATGCGCCCGACCTTGAGGTTCTCCGCCAGGGCGTTGAACGGCTCGGCGACGATGTAACCGGCAATGCGCTTGGCAGCCAGGGCCGGCGGCATGTCCGACGGCGGCAATACCACCAGGTTGACCTCGTTGGCCGCCAGCGCAGCGTTGGCCGGCTTGCTCACGGCTTGCAGGCCGTTGTCGCGCAGCAGTTGCTGCAGCACGACGTTGTGGATCGAGTACCAGAACGGGATCGCCAGGGTCTTGCCGCCCAGCTGCTTCACGTCGCTGATGTCCGGCGCCACGGTCAGGCCCGAGCCACCCACGTGGTTCCAGGCCACCACCTTGGCCGGCACCTTGCTGCCATAGCGCGCCCAGACGGTCATCGGCGATAGCAGGTGGATGACGTTGACCTGCCCGGAGATGAACGCCTCGATCACCTGCGCCCAGCTACGCAGCAACACCGGGCGCTCGGCCTTGATGCCTTCGGCGTCGAACAGGCCGTTGGCGTGGGCGACCAATAGCGGGGTGGCGTCGGTGATCGGCAGGTAGCCGATGCGCACCGGGGCGTCCGGCTCGCTGGCGGCGCGCGCCTGCAGGCTGGTCAGCAGCGGCAGCGCACCGGCGGCGGTGAGCAGCGCGCCGAGTTTGAGGATGTCACGTCGAGAGTGTGTGGGGTCGTCCAGGCACATGGGCAGGCTCCTGCGCAGAAGTAGTGTTTGCGTGGGTGCGGCTTGCCCGCCGTAGGGTTTTGAGGATCTCGACCCGCAGTGCGCCCAGTTCCTCGACCAGCTCCGCACGGGGTTGCGGCAGGTCGATGTGCCACTCGCCCAACGTTCGCGCCGGGGTGTCGCCCAGTAGCAGGATTCGGTCGGAAAGCAGCAGCGCTTCGTCGATGTCGTGGGTGATCAGCACGGCGGCGGTGCGCCGCTCGTGGATGACGGTGAGCAGCAGTTGCTGCATGTCGGCGCGGGTCACTTCATCCAGCGCGCCGAAGGGTTCGTCAAGCAGCAGCACCTGCGGTTGGCGCGCCAGGCAGCGGGCCAACGCGGTGCGCTGGGCCATGCCGCCGGAGAGTTGCGCCGGCATGAAATCGCGAGCGTGGCCCAGGCCCACAGAGGCAATGGCGTCATCGACCCGCGCTTGCAGCGTGGCCTTGTCCAGCTTCGGCTGGCGGGCGAAGTCGAGGCCGAAGGCGACGTTCTTCACAAGGTTCAGCCAGGGCAGCAGGCTCGGGTCCTGGAAGGCCACGGCGACTCGCGGGTGTGGCCCGTCGATGGCCTGGCCGAGCAGTTTCACACTGCCGGCTGCCGGTTTCTGCAGGCCGGCCAGTACGCGCAGCAGGCTGGACTTGCCGACGCCGCTGGGGCCGAGGATCGACACCACTTCTCCCGGCGCCAGGTCCAACGCAAAACCTTCGAGCACACTGCGCCAGCCGTTGTCACCCGGATAACCGAGGGCAACATCGCTGGCCTGCAGGATCGTGTCGCTCATGCCTTGGCCTGCTTCTGCAGTTCGGTGCGCAGCTGCACCAGGCTCGGCGTGACGATGGGTACGAAGGCCGACTCGCGCCAGCGCCGGGCGAATGCTGCGCCATGTTCGCTGAGGTAGGCCTTGCCGCCACTGGCTTGCAGTTCCAGCTGCACCGCCGCGGCCGCGCCTTCGGCCAGGCCGATGCGGATACGGAACAACCTGGCCGGCTCAGTAAGGAACACACCGCTCAACAAACCGTCACGCAGTTGCACAACGAGTTCGCCGAGCTCGGTGCTCAGGCGCTGTTCCTCCTCGCGCAACACCGAACGGCGGTCGCTGAGATGGCTACGCACGGCCTCCAGCGCCTTGCGCGTAAGGCCGATGGTCATCGCGCATTGCAGGCCGAGGAAGGCCGGGCGCACGCGTGGCAGGTATTGGCGGGCATCGTCGTGCAGCAGCCAGTCGAGTGGCAGTTCGACCGAAGTAAAGTCCAGCGCAGCGGTATTGCTCGATTGCAGGCCGAGCAGTTGCAGGTCGTCCGAGCGGATCAGGCCGGCGCTGTCGGAAGGGATTGCCGCCACCAGCGGCGCTTCGCCGGCCCGCTCGATGGCGGCAGCCACCACGAAGCGGCCCTTGCGCAGGTTGGTTACCCAGTGCAAGCGGCCATCGAGGTTCCAGCCGTCGCCGGCCGGTGTCGCCGCCACCTGCAGGCTCTCGATGCCAGAGAGGAACTTCATGGCGTTGGACAGCCCCGTGGCGCCGGCCAGACTGCCGTCCAGCAGTTCGCCGAGCAGCCGGTCGCCCAGTGCGCGATTGGGGCTTTGCAGCAGGTATTCGATGAAGGCGCGCTGGCCCCAGAAGACAAACGCGGCGGTCAGGGAATGGCCGGCGACATCGGCAATCGCATCGATGGCATCGAGCACGTTGCCGCCGCTGCCGCCGCGCTCCTCGGGCACGCCAATGGCGAACAGCCCGGCAGCGGCGAGCTGCGGTAGCACGCTCTGCGGGTCGGTATGGCCAAGGTCGAGGCCCTCGGCGTGCTCATCGAGCCAGCGGCTCAGTGTCGGGTCGAGCATCATCGCTCTCCTTGCAGGGGCGGCCAGGGCCGCCCGGTCACACGAATCAGGCGGAAGCCTTTTTCCAGCGGTATTTGCCCAGCTCCGGGTTCAGCGGTGTCTGGGCCAGCACGTTGGCAAAGTTGCACAGGGTGGCCAGGCTGATACCCAGCAGTACTTCCAGTGCATTGCCATCGGTGAAACCGGCGGCGCGAAAGGCTTGCAGCCCTGCATCGCTGACCGCGCCACGGGTGGCGATGGACTCACGGGCAAACGCGGCCAGGGCTTCCAGGCGGGCGTCAGGCAGCTCGCGCTGTTCGCGCAGGGCGGCTATCACTTCCTCAGGCAGCCTGGCCTTGTTGAAGGCCACCGCCGTGTGCCCGGCCACGCAGAAGTCGCAGCCATGGGTGGTGGCGGCGATCAGCTGGACCACCTCTCGCTCCGGCAGGCCAAGGTCGGACTTGCCGTTGAGGCCGGAAACGGTCACGTAGGTTTCCAGCGCGGCCGGCGCGTTGGCCAGCACGCCCAGCAGGTTGGGAATGAAACCGGAACCCTTGAGTGCATTCTCGAGGAAGGGTTTGGCGGCTTCCGGGGCGCTGTCGAGGGTCTGGATGGGCAGGCGGGACATGGTTCGACTCCGTTGAAATGGGGTGTCGAAAAAGTCTGTTGGTAATAAGAAATCCATTCAATATTCTAAAGTCGCTATCACTTGCTCATGAGTCTTTCCATTAGATGATTTCATCCAGCCCCCTGGTCGATTGGTTATTAGACAGCCTTGAACTGAGCGCGAGCCTGTTCCATGTGGGGCGCTATTGCGGCGGCTGGCACGCCTCGACCCACGGCATGGCGCGGGCCAGTTTCCACCTGGTGGTGCAGGGGCATTGCTGGCTGCACCTGGAGAATGAGCCGCCCTGCCGGCTGGACAGCGGCGATGCGGTGTTCATCCTGCGCGATGTGCCGTATCGCCTCTCGAATGAATCAAGCGCCGAGGACGCCGCCTGCCAGCCGCGCCAGAACATGACCGCGCTGGAGCTGCAGGCCGAGGATGGCGTGGGGCTGGTGTGCGGGTTCTTCCAGTTCGATTCGGGGCTGTCGGCGCTGATCATCAACGCCCTGCCCGCCTTCCTCGTCCTGCGCGCCGAGGAGCCGTCCCAGCGCGCCGCGCGCAGCCTGTTCGAGCTGATCCTCGAGGAGTGCCAGCGGCAGCCGGCGCCCTCGCAGCAGATGCTCGAACGCCTGAGTCACCTGCTGTTCCTCTACGTGCTGCGCCAGCAGGTGGTGGCCAACGAGTCCCTTGGCGGGCTGGTCGCCCTCGCCCGCCAACCGCAATTCGCCAGCCTGCTGGAGCGGATGATCCAGCAACCACAACTGCCCTGGACGCTGGAGGACATGGCGGCCAGTGCCGGGCTGTCGCGCTCGGCCTTCTTCAAGCGTTTCAACGAAACCTGCGGGCAGTCGCCCGGCCAGGTCCTGCTGGCCCTGCGCATGGGCCAGGCGTGCCGCTTGCTGAAGGCCGACCAGAGCGTGGCGGAAGTCGCCGCTGCCGTCGGCTACCAGTCCATCGCCGCGTTCACTCGCGCCTTCCATAAGGCGACCGGACAGCAGCCTGGCGCCTTCCGCCGCGCCGCCAACTGAGGCGCGGGCTGGCTCTCGCTGGGCGGTGATGGCAGTTCTCCTGCGTCAGCGGCGGCACGCTGGGCATGACCTAGACTAGGCAGCGGACCGGGGGCCGAGGGCCGCGGGAGTGACAAAGGTGGCGGGACTTCCATGGATTCGCTGATCACGGCCGCGGCCTCTGCCCTGGCGGCGGGCGACCCCTTGGCTGCGCTGAACCGCGTGGCATTGCGCGAGGACCCGCCGGCACTGGCTTTGCGCGGCATCGCCATGGCGCAGCTAGGTGATTTTTCCCGCGCACGTACCTTGCTGCGCCAGGCCGCCCGAGCCTTCGGCGCCCACGAGCCGCTGGAACGTGCCCGCTGTCGGGTGGCCGAGGCGGAAGTGGCGCTGGCCAGCCGTGAGCTGAACTGGCCGACCGAACCGCTGGAACAGGCGGCGCAGGTGCTGCAGCGCCATGGCGATCCGATCAACGCCGCCCATGCCCGTTACCTGTTGATCCGCCGCGCGCTGCTGATCGGCAGGCTCGATGACGCCAGCACATCGCTGGGCTTGCTGGAACCGAGCTCGTTGCCGGCGCCCCTGCGCGCGGTGCATTGGCTGATCGCTTCCGGCATCGCCGTCCGCCGGCTGCAAGCGGGTGAGGCGCGGACCGCGCTGGGCAGGGCCGGCGAAGCCGCTGCGGCATCGGGCATTCCGGCCCTGTGCGCGGAGGTCGAGCAGGCGGCCCGCCTGCTCGATGCACCGGCCGCCCGGCGGATCGACCGGCAGATCACGCGCGTGCTGTCACTGGATGAAGTGGAAAGCCTGCTGCACTCCGATGCCCTGGTGGTGGACGCCTGTCGCAACCGCGTCGGCGGCCTGTCGCTGGGCAGCCGTCCGGTGCTCTTCGCCCTCGCTCGCGCGCTGGCCGAAGCCTGGCCCGGCGACGTGTCGCGCAGCGAGCTGATCGGCCGGGTGTTCCGCACCCGCCATCCCGACGAAACCCATAGGGCCCGCCTGCGGGTGGAAATCGGCCGTTTGCGCCGCCTGTTGCAGCCGCTGGCAGGCATCGAGTCGACACCGCGCGGTTATCTGCTGATCGCCGCCAATCCGGTCGTCCTTGCACCGCCGCTGGATGACGCCAACGCTGAAGTGCTGGCGCTGCTCAGCGATGGCCAGGCCTGGTCCAGCTCGGCCCTGGCTCTGGCGCTGGATACCAGCCAGCGCAGCGTGCAGCGCGCCCTCGAAGTATTGGCCGAAGCCGGCCGGGTGCAGGCGCTGGGGCAAGGGCGTGCGCGGCGCTGGACGCTGCCGCCGGCACCGGGATTCGCGACGACCTTGTTACTCCCCGCGCCCTTCGGTGCCTGAATAGGCTGAAGGCTCCAACCCACTATGTGCAGGGCGACACCATGACCACCCACTACAAGCAATCTCCGGCGCAGGTGCTGGAGGAATACGGCCCCTTCCCCGGCGTGAGCACCGTCCACGGCCTGACCTTCGACGGCCAGCACGTCTGGTTCGCCGTTGGCGAGCGCCTGCAGAGCCTCGACCCGAAGAACGGTCATCTGGAGCGTTCCATCGAAGTCCCCGCCCATGCCGGCACTGCCTTCGACGGCACCTACCTGTACCAGATCGCCGAAAGCCGCATCCAGAAGATCGACCCGGCCAGCGGCAAGGTGCTCTCGAGCATTCCCGCACCGGGCAATGGCGGCGATTCCGGCATGGCCTGGGCGGAGGGTTCGCTCTGGGTCGGCGAGTATCGCGCACGAAAGATTCATCAGATCGACCCGGAAAGCGGCGAAGTCCTGCGTACGATTGATTCAAATCGTTTCGTCACCGGCGTGACCTGGGTCGAAGGCCAGCTCTGGCATGGCACCTGGGATCCGGAAGCGACCTACAGCGAGCTACGCCGCATCGACCCGCAGTCCGGCGCGGTTCTGGAGCAGTTGGACATGCCCGAGGGCGTGCATGTTTCCGGGCTGGAGGCCGACGGTGCCGAACGCTTCTACTGCGGCGGCGGCAACAGCGGCAAGGTCCGGGCGGTACGCCGGCCGCGCTAAGGGCGGCAATCTGGGCTAGTGTTGGCACCTCACTGGAGATGGCCGCACTGGCCCGGAGAACGAGCATGGATTGGCTGGAACACCGTATTCCCCCACCCCTGGTGGCGCTCATCAGCGGCCTGCTGATGTGGCTGGCGGTACGCCCGATTGCGCCTCTGGGCGGCCGCCTGTGGCTGGCCCTGCTGGTGGTGCTGGCCGGGGCGGCGGTATGCCTGGCGGGCGTGGCGTCATTCCGCCGCGCACGCACCACGGTCAATCCGCTGAAACCCGAGAGCGCCTCGTCCCTGGTGATCGCCGGCATCTACCGGCACACCCGCAACCCCATGTACCTGGGCTTCGCCATCATCCTGCTGGGCTGGTGCGTGTTCCTCGGATCCGCATTGGCGGTGCTCGGCGTCGCAGCCTTCGTGCTGTACATCGGACGCTTCCAGATCCGCCCTGAGGAAAGGGCGTTGCGCGAGCTGTTCGGCGCGGAGTTCGAGGCTTTCTGCGGCCGGGTGCGACGCTGGGTCTGAGGGCCTCGCGGCAGATTGCCATTGCCTTGTGACCGGGAGAGATGAGATATTTGCAAATGCTAAACATTCTCATCAAAGAAACTCTCATCAAGGTTTACCGTGTCCCCTTCGCTTCTGCTGGTGGAGGACGATTCCCGTCTTCGCCTGGACCTCGAACGCCATTTCTGTCAGCGCGGTTTTGCCGTCACCACCTGCGCCAACGGTGACCAAGGCCTAGTAGCCGTTCACCAGAGCGACTTCGACCTGGTCCTGCTGGACATCATGCTGCCCGGCGTCGATGGCCTTTCCCTGCTCGACACCCTGCGTAGCCATCGCGCTACGCCGGTCATGCTGATGTCCGCCCTTGGCGCGGAGCAGGATCGCATCACCGGCTTCACCCGTGGCGCCGACGATTATCTGCCCAAGCCCTTCAGCCTGGCGGAACTGGATGCGCGCATCGATGCGCTGCTGCGCCGGGTCAGTCTGGATCGTGCCCGCGAAGTGCCGCGCGAGCCGCTCCGACATGGCTCGCTGGAGTTCGACGATGAACTGCAGGACGTTTCCCGCAAAGGCGAACACGCAGGTCTGACGCACTCCGAGTACCGCCTGCTGGCCACGCTCAATGCCCATGCCGGCGAGGCGTTGAGCAAGACCTTCCTCTACCAGAGCGTGTTGCACCGCGCCTATACCCGCCTCGACCGTGGCCTGGACGTACATGTCTGCAACCTGCGCCGCAAGCTGGCCGCCATCGGCGCGCAGCAGGTGCAGATCCAGGCGGTGCGCGGCCAGGGCTACATCCTGGTGGACGCGGAGCGTCACTGATGCGCCGACATCCGCTGCTGTGGAAACTGGCCGCGCTGCAGGTCGGCTTCTGCCTGCTGCTGACCTGGCTGATCTGGACCTGGGGCCTGTCGCTGGAACGCAGCACCTACTTCCTGGGCGAAGCCGATCGCGACTACCTGGCGCGCTATGCCGAGCAGGCGGAAATGGTCTTCGAGCAGCACGGCGCCGAAGGTGTCGAGCGCTTCCGCCAGGAGCTGTCCGCCGCCGAAGACACCTGGGTGGCGGTGATAGGCGACCACCTGCAGAGCCTGGGCACCACGCCGCTGACGGCGGAGGAATCCAGCCACCTGACGTTCATGCGCAAGCTCGACTGGCCGATGAGCCGACGCCTGCAGGACGAGCTGCCCTACGTCAGCATCGAGTTTCCCGCGCATCCCGAACGCGGCCGGCTGGTCATGCAACTGCCCGAGCGGCTGCTACCTGGCGGCCTGACGCCCTGGACGCACCTGTTCAGCCACGGCGTGGTGCCGACCCTGCTGGCCGCCCTGCTCGGCCTGCTGATCTACCGCCACCTGGTGCTGCCGCTCAATCGCCTGCGCGCCCGCGCCGACGCCCTTCGGGCCGACGATCTGGACAGCGAAGGTCCCGGCACACCACTGGCCAATCGCCGCGATGAGTTGGGCGAGCTGGCACTGGCCTTCGATCACATGGCCGAGCGGCTACGCCACAGCCTTGCCCAGCAACGACTGCTGCTGCGCACCCTGTCCCACGAACTGCGCACACCGCTGGCGCGCCTGCGCATCGCCCACGACACCGATCTGCCAACGGAGCAGTTACGCGAGCGGCTGGATCGGGAGATCAACGACATGCAGCGCCTGCTGGAAGATACCCTCGACCTCGCCTGGATGGACACCGAACGCCCGCAGCTGGAACGTGAGCCGGTGCTGGTGCTTTCGGTGTGGGAAGCCCTGCGCGAGGACGCGTGCTTCGAGAGCGGCTGGGACTCCGAACGGCTGCCCTGCTCGCTGGGCACCGACTGTGTGGTGCAGGTGCATCTGGACAGCTTCGCCCAGGCCATCGAGAACCTGCTGCGCAATGGCATCCGTCACTCTCCCCGCGACGGCAAGGTGCGCCTCGATGGTTGGAGCGAGGGCGGGTTCTGGCACCTGTGCATCAGCGACGATGGTCCCGGTGTCGCCGAGGAGGACCTGGAACGCATCTTCCAACCCTACCAGCGCCTGCAGCCGTCCGAGTCCAGCGGTTTCGGCCTCGGCCTGGCCATCGCTCGACGCGGAGTCGAGCTGGCGGACGGCCGACTGTGGGCTGAGAACGGCGCGAAGAATGGCCAGGTCGGGCTGTGCCTGCACCTGCTGCTGCCTGCGTTATCCGCGAAAAGTTCCCCGCACAAGTGTTTAGAAAGTTAATGCGCTTTACTGGCAAATAGCATTCATTATCATTTGTGATCTCTTTGTAACCGCCCTCCGCCGGAGATCACCGATGTCCTCCCGTCCGATGCAGTTCCTTCCGCCCTTCCTGCTGCTTTCCAGCTGCCTGCTGTCCTTCGCCGTGCAGGCCGCCAGCGCCGATTCCGATGTCGTCGAATTCGACAGCGAGACCATCGTCGCTACCGCCGCGGAGGAAGCCAAGCAGATGCCGGGCGTGTCGATCATCACCGCCGAGGACATCAAGAAGCGCCCGCCGGCCAGCGACCTGTCGCAGATCATCCGCACCATGCCCGGCGTCAACCTGACCGGCAACTCCACCAGCGGCCAGCGCGGCAACAACCGCCAGATCGACATCCGCGGCATGGGCCCGGAAAACACCATGATCCTGGTGGACGGCAAGCCCGTCAGCAGCCGCAACGCCGTGCGCTACGGCTGGCGTGGCGAGCGTGATTCGCGCGGCGACACCAACTGGGTGCCGGCCGACCAGGTAGAGCGCATCGAGGTACTGCGCGGCCCGGCGGCGGCGCGCTACGGCAATGGCGCGGCGGGCGGCGTGGTGAACATCATCACCAAGCAGGCCGGCAAGGAAACCCACGGCGACGTCACCGTCTACAGCAACTTCCCGCAGCACAAGGACGAAGGCGCCACCCAGCGCATGACCTTCGGCCTCAACGGCCCGCTGACCGACACCCTGAGTTACCGCGTCTACGGCAACGTCGCCAAGACCGACTCGGACGACTGGGACATCAACGCCGGCCACGAATCCAACCGCACCGGCAACCAGGTCGGCACCCTCCCCGCCGGCCGCGAAGGCGTGCGCAACAAGGACGTCAACGGCCTGCTCAGCTGGCACCTGACGCCGGAGCAGACCCTCGATTTCGAAGCGGGCTTCAGCCGCCAGGGCAACATCTATACCGGCGACACCCAGAACACCAACAGCAACGCCAACGTGAAGTCCATGCTCGGTCACGAGACCAACCGCATGTACCGCGAGAACTACTCGATCACCCATCGCGGCGAGTGGGACTTCGGCAGCTCCATGGCCTACCTGCAGTACGAGAAGACCCGCAACAGCCGCATCAACGAAGGTCTGGCCGGCGGCACCGAGGGCATCTTCAGCAACACCGATTTCTACACCGCCACGCTGCGCGACCTGACCGCCCACGGCGAAGTGAACCTGCCGCTGCACGCCTGGCGTGACCAGACCCTGACCCTGGGCAGCGAGTGGGTCCAGCAGAAACTCGACGACCCCAGCGCCAACACCCAGACCACCAGCGAAGGCGGCTCCGTACCGGGCCTGACCAGCAGCAACCGCGACACCACCTCGCAGGCGCAGATCTTCTCGCTGTTCGCCGAAGACAACATCGAACTGCTGCCCGGCACCATGCTCACCCCGGGCCTGCGCTGGGACCACCACAGCATCGTCGGCGACAACTTCAGCCCGTCCCTGAACATCTCCCACGCGCTGACCAACAGCGTCACCCTGAAGGCCGGCATCGCCCGCGCCTACAAGGCGCCGAACCTGTACCAGCTCAACCCCGACTACCTGCTCTACAGCCGCGGCCAGGGTTGCTACGGCCAGAGCACCAGCTGCTACCTGCAGGGCAACGAGGACCTCAAGGCGGAAACCAGCGTCAACAAGGAGCTGGGCATCGAGTTCAACCAGGACGGCCTGATCGCCGGGCTGACCTACTTCCGCAATGACTACAAGAACAAGATCGAGTCGGGCCTGTCGCCGATCGACCAGGCCACCGGTGGCAGCGGCAGCTACGCCAACGCGGCGATCTACCAGTGGGAGAACGTGCCCAAGGCGCTGGTCGAGGGCCTCGAAGGCACCCTGACCATCCCGCTGATGGAGCAGCTGAAGTGGAGCAACAACTTCACCTACATGCTGCAATCGAAGAACAAGGAAACCGGCGACGTGCTCTCGGTAACGCCGAAGTACACCCTGAACTCCATGCTCGACTGGCAGGCCACCGACGCCCTATCGCTGCAGGCCAGCGTCGCCTGGTACGGCAAGCAGAAGCCGAAGAAGTACGACTACCACGGCGACCGCGTCACCGGCAGCGCCAACAACCAGCTCTCGCCCTACGCCATCGCCGGGCTGAGCGGCACCTACGTATTCACCAAGAACCTGAGCTTCACCGCCGGGGTGGACAACGTCTTCGACAAGCGCCTGTTCCGCGAGGGCAACGCCCAGGGCGTGAACGGCATCGAGGGCGCCGGCGCGGCCACCTACAACGAACCTGGCCGCACCCTTTACACCAGTCTCACCGCGTCGTTTTGATTAGAGAAAAGCCTGATGAGATTTCGCCTCCTGGCCCTGGCACTGGCATTCGCCGTGCCGGGGCTGGCAGCGCACGCTGCGCCTGCCCCCGACCAGAAAATGGACACGACCCTGCTGCAACGCAGCGACCTGGCCTACCGCTTCAGTGAACTCAAGCTGGATTCCGCCGATGGCCAGCGCCACTACCAGCTGTGGATTGCCCGGCCGAACCACCCTGCTCCGGCCGCCGGCTATCCAGTGGTATGGATGCTCGATGGCAACGCCGCCGTCGGCGCACTGGACGAGAAGCTGCTCAACGACTTGAACAACGGCAAGGCGCCATTGCTGGTTGCCGTGGGTTACCAGACGCCCCTGCGCATCGACCGCAGCGGCCGCACCCGCGACTACACCCCGCCGCGCCCGCAGCTGGCCGAGCAGAAAGACCCGCTCACCGGCGACCCCAGCGGCGGCGCCGATGCCTTCCTCGACCTGATGCGCGACCGCATGCTCCCGGCGGTGGCCGCCCAGGCGCCCATCGACCGCTCGCAACAGACGCTCTGGGGCCACTCCTACGGCGGCCTGCTGACACTGCACGCGCTGCTCACCCGCCCGCAGCAGTTCAGCTTCTACGCGCCGGCCAGCCCTTCGCTGTGGTGGGGTGATGGCGCCATCCTCAAGGAGCAGGACGGCTTTGCCCAACGCCTGGCCGGGCATTCTGCGCAGTTGCTGCTGATGCGCGGCGGCAAGGAGCCCTTCAAGCCGCGCGAGGACATCACCCCCAGCGCGCCACGCGCCGCCCAGCAATTGGTAGAAAGCGTGGGCAAAGTGCCCGGCCTGCAGGCGCGGTTCCACGCCTTCGACGGCATGAGTCACGGGCAGACGCTGGAGGCTTCGCTGAAGTACCTATTGCGGATGCGATTTACGCAGTAACGGTGAACGCCCCTGTCACCTGTGTTCCCCTCACCCTAGCCCTGACTGCGCACCCCGCTGCAAAGTGGGAGGGAACTGATCGGCACAGGATGGAAGCACATCGTCAGCCGGCACGGATGGCCCCCTCTCCCCCTGGGAGAGGGTTGGGGTGAGGGAAGGCCCAACGCAGGACTTAGCCCTGTAGGAGGGAGCTTGCTCGCGAACCGCCCAGCGCCGTACTCGCCGGCGAGTTTGTTCGCGAGCAAGCTCGCTCCTACAAAAGCGTTGACGCTCAGACTGACCCGGCGATCTGCTCCCGCAACCACCGGTGCGCCGGGTCGCGGTGCGAGCGTTCGTCCCAGAGCATCGACATCTCGTACCCCGGCACCTCCACCGGCGCCTCCACCACGCGCAGCGCCGGGTTATTGCGCACCAGCCGCGCCGGCACCATGGCCACCAGGTCGCTGCTGGCCAGCGCCGAGATGACGAAGAGGAAATGCGGCACCGACAAGGCTACGCGCCGGCTCAGGCCGACCGCCGCCAGCACTTCGTCGGTCACGCCGCTGAAGCCGCCGCCATCGGGCGACACCATCACATGCTCCAACTGGCAGAACTGCGCCAGGCTCGGCTTGCGCTTCAACTTCGGGTGCCCGGCACGCCCGGCCAGCACGTAGCGCTCGCTGAACAACGTGCGCCGGCGCATGTTCGGAGGGCTGCCCTCGGTGGTGTGGAACGCCAGGTCTATCTCGCCCTGCTCTGCCTGCCGGGCGATGCGCGGCGGCGACAGTTCCAGCAGGGCCAGACGAGTGCCCGGTGCGCTGCCGCGAATGGCGCTCAAGGCCGGCAACAGGATGGTCGACTCGCCATAGTCGGTCGCGGCGATGCGCCAGGTGTTGTCCGCCAGGGCCGGATCGAAAGGCGCTGAGGGCGCCACTGCATGCTCCAGCGCTTCCAGGGCCAGTCGCAACGGCTCGCGAAGGGATTCCGCCCGCGCCGTAGGGCGCATGCCGCGTGGGCCGGGCAGGAGCAGCGGGTCGTCGAAGATGTCGCGCAGCTTGGCCAGGTGCACGCTGACCGAGGGCTGGGAAAAATTCAGCTGCTCGGCGGCGCGTGTGACGTTGTGCTCGCGCAGCAGCACGTCGAGGGTCACCAGCAGATTCAGATCGAGCCTGCGCAGATTATTCATTGATATACCTGGGATACCGGTTATTCATTTCCACTATACCCCGGCAATCCGCATCCTGCGCCCATCCCCTCTCACCGGATGACTCACAGGAAGGCATTCATGAACGTACTGATCGTTTACGCCCACCCCGAACCACGTTCGCTCAATGGCTCACTGAAGGACTTCGCCGTGCGCCACCTGCAGGATGCTGGCCATGCCGTGCAGGTCTCGGACCTGTACGCGATGAACTGGAAGGCCCCGATCGACGCTTCCGACAGCCTCGATCGCGATCCCGAAGCGCGTTTCGACCCCTCGCTGGACTCCCAGCGCGCCTACACCGCTGGCCGGCAGAGCGCGGACATCTCCGCCGAACAGGAAAAGCTGCGCTGGGCCGACACCGTGATCCTGCAGTTCCCGCTCTGGTGGTTCAGCATGCCGGCAATCCTCAAAGGCTGGTTCGAGCGGGTATACGCCTATGGCTTCGCCTACGGCGTCGGCGAGCACTCCGACGCCCGCTGGGGCGACCGCTATGGCGAAGGCAACCTTGCCGGCAAACGCGCCATGCTGGTGGTCACCACCGGCGGTTGGGAGTCGCACTACAGCCCGCGCGGCATCAACGGCCCGATCGACGACCTGCTCTTCCCGATCCACCACGGCATGCTGTACTACCCCGGCTTCGACGTGCTGCCGCCGTACCTGGTCTACCGCACCAGCCGCGTCGACACCGAGCGCTACGCGCAGATCGAACGGGAGCTGGGCGAGCGCCTGGACACGCTCCAGACCACCACGCCCATCCCCTTCCGTCGGCAGAACGGCGGCGATTACCAGATTCCCGCGCTGACCTTGCGCGATGAGATCGCCCCGCGGGCGAACGGCTTCGACGCGCACCTGAAGTGAGAGCGCACGGGCACACGGACTGCTTGCAGAACCCTGCTGCATTCGGGTGCAACCCCGACGGGGGGAGGCTTCCGGGGCACGTCCTGCCTGACTCTGAAGGCTTGCGGCGGCTGCCCCGCAAACAGGCACAACGCACCACAATGGAACCATTTAATTCAGAAAAATTACTTATTGAATTATTTGATTTACACGCTTAACCTCGATTGCAGATTCCTTCAGACGGGATCGCAGGCTTCTTCAAAACAAGAACGAGGGGAGCAGCAATGAAAGCAAAGTGTGTAGCGGGTTTAGCCCTGGCGGCAGCCTTCACGACCGGGGCCACCTGTGCCTGGTCCGCTGACTGGACGGTTGGCGCCAACGTCGGCAACGTGCCCTGGGAGTTCCAGGATGCCAAGGGTGAGATCGTCGGTTTCGAAGTGGACGTCGTACGCGAAGCCGCCAAGCGCGCCGGCAAGTCCGTCGAGTTCGTCAACATCCCCTTCAATGGCCTTTTCAGCGCCGTTCAATCACAGCGCGCGGACCTGGCCATTTCCTCGATCACCATCACCCCCAAACGCCTCGAGTCAGTTGGATTCGCCCAGCCGTACTACGACAGCGATCAATCCCTGTCGGTGCTCAAGACATCCTCCATCAAGAGCCTGGACGACCTCCCCGGCAAAGTCGTCGGCGTCGATACCGGCTCCACGGGGGACATGTGGGTCGGCCAGCACAGCGCACAGTACAAGTTTGGCGATGTATCGCGCTACGAGGGCCTGTCCCCGGCCATGCTCGATCTTGCCTCCGGTCGAATCGACGGCTACATCAGCGACATCCCCGCAGTCCTCTACTACATCAAGGACAAGCCACAGTATGCCGTGGTCGCGCACATCCCAACCGGTGAGCGCTACGCGATCATGCATGCGAAGAACTGGCCGGCCTCCGCGCAGCTCAACGACATCATCAGCACGATGAAGCAGGACGGTTTCATCGCCGACCTGCACAAGAAGTGGTTCGGTGCCGATGCGACTGCCGGCTCCAGCACCCTGGAAGTGGTCGACGCACCTCGCTGAAACCATCCCTGCCATGCGGCGGCAACCAACGGCGCCGCTTCGCTCAGGAAGTCCCGATGGAACTGCTACATACCTTCTTCAACTGGGGTGTCTTCGTCGATGCCCTGCCGGTGATGCTGCGTGGGCTGGGCGTGACGGTCATGCTGGGTATCCTCAGCATTGTGCTGGGCCTGGTCGGCGGCCTGGCCCTGGCGATGATCCGGCTCTACGCGCTCACACCGCTGCGCGCACTGGCGCGCGTCTATATCGATGTGCTGCGTTCAATCCCGCTATTGGTGCTGCTGGTGCTGATCTACTACGCACTGCCCTTCATGGGGATTCGCCTGTCGTCCTTCGCCGCGGCCACCGCAGCCTTGTCCATGGTTTCCTGCGCCTATGCCGCGGAAATCTTCCGCTCGGGCATCGAGGCCATCCCCCGTGGCCAATTCGAGGCCGCTGCATCGCAGGGCATGGGCTTCTTCCACACCATGCGCGACGTGATCCTGCCGCAGGCAATGCGCATCGTCATGCCACCGATGACCAGCAACTGCATCAACGTGATGAAGGACACAGCGCTGGCCTCGGTGGTAGCGATGCCGGACCTGCTCAAGCAGGCGACCCAGGCACAGGCGCTGGCGGCCAACCCGACGCCCCTGGTCGGTGCCGCCGTCATGTACCTGCTGCTGCTGTTGCCGCTGGTGCAACTGGTGAGCTGGGTCGAGCAGCGCAATCACAGCGGGAGCAAAGCAGCATGAAGCCGATCATCCAGGTCAAGCGCATGTCCAAGCACTACGGCGAGTTCCAGGCGCTGTATGGCATCGACCTCGACGTCGTCGAAGGCGAAGTGGTGGTGATCCTGGGGCCTTCCGGCTCCGGCAAGTCCACCCTGATCCGCTGCATCAACCTGCTGGAGAACTATCAGCAGGGCGACATCCTGGTGGCCGGCGAACGTGTCGAGACAGGCTCGCGCCTGGCGCATATCCGCAGCGAAGTGGGCATGGTGTTCCAGGGTTTCAATCTCTATCCGCACCTGAGCGTGCTGGACAACGTGGCGCTGGCGCCGATCCGTGTACGGAAGATGTCGCGCCGTGATGCCCACGCTCGTGCCCAGGTGCTGCTGGAAAAGGTCGGCATGGCCAGCCACGCGCACAAGCTGCCGGGGCAACTTTCCGGAGGACAACAACAGCGCGTGGCAATCGCCCGCACCATGGCGATGGAACCGAAGGTCATCCTGTTCGACGAACCCACCTCTGCCCTCGATCCCGAGATGGTCGGCGAGGTACTGGATGTCATGCAGGCACTGGCCCGCACGGGTGTGACCATGATCGTGGTCACCCACGAAATGGGCTTTGCGCGGCGCGTCGCCGACCGGGTGATCTTCATGGAAAGCGGGCGCATCGTCGAAGAGAACGAGCCCGAAGCATTCTTCACCCAGCCCCGTGAGGCGCGAACCCAAGCTTTCCTCCAAGCCATTCTGCATCACTGAATAATGGAGCACCGACGTGAATCTGCCTTCTGCCCCTCGTCATAACGCGCTCGACATGGATTACGTGCGCGCCCAGTTCCCCATGCTGGCCGATGGTTTCGCCTATCTCGATAACGCCGGTGGTTCGGCCGTGCTGGGTCGCGTCGCCGACCGGGTGCGAGACTATCTGCTCAATAACAGCGTGCAACTGGGTGCCTCCTACAGTGGCTCGGCGCTGGCTGGCGAGCGGGTCCTGGAAGCACGCCGGGCCATCGCGCAACTGATAAACGCTCGTCATCACGAAGAAGTGATCATGGGGGGCTCGACCACCCACCTGCTGCAGATTCTCTGCCGCGCACTGGCGCCGAGCGTCGGGCCAGGCGACGAAATCATCGTCACCAACAGTGACCACGAAGCCAACATCGGCCCCTGGGTGCGACTGGCCGAAGAGCGCGGCGCAACACTGAAGTTCTGGAACGTGGACAGCGCCAGCCAGGAGCTGGAACTGGCCGACCTGGACCGCCTGCTCAGCCCGCGTACCCGCTACGTCAGCATGACCCATGCGTCGAATATCCTGGGTAGCGTCAATCCGGTAGCCGAGGTCGCGCAGCGTGTCCATGCGATCGGCGGCAAGCTGTGCGTCGACGCCGTCGCCTATGCGCCGCACCGCCTGGTGGATGTCCAGGCCAGCGCGGCGGACTACTACGTATTCAGCTTCTACAAGGTGTTCGGCCCGCATTTCGCCGTGCTCTGGGGCCAGCGGGACGCATTGCTCGAGTTGCCGAGCCTGAATCACTTCTTCATCGGCCGTGAGGTGCTGCCCTACAAGCTGCAACCAGGCAACCTCAACTACGAGCTGTCCCATGGCTGCGCCGGGATCAACGACTACCTGCTGGACATCGGCGCTCGGCTCGGCGCCCAGGGCAGCCCCCGGCAGATCATGCAGGCGGCTTTCGACGCGTTCGAGCAGCAGGAGGACCTGCTGGCCGAGCGCCTGCTGCAGTTCCTCCGCGAAAAGCCCGGGGTGCGTATTATCGGCAAGGCGCAGGTGAAAGACCGCGGGCGCGTACCTACCATCAGTTTCGTTGCCGACGGCCTATCCTCGGAAAGCATCGTGCGCGCCATCGACGAGCACCGCATCGGCATTCGCTTCGGCGACTTCTACGCCCGTCGCCTGATCGAACATCTCGGGCTGGCGCAGCATGGCGGAGTGGTGCGGGTTTCGATTGCCCACTACAACACCGTCGAGGAGATCGACCGGCTGGTCGACCATCTCGACTGCGCGCTCGATCGCCTGCGCTGATCGACGTCCTCCACCTGACCGAGCCTCTTATGTCTGCCCCGAAGAATCTCACGCAACTGCGTGCCGCCATCGTCGCCCAGCAGGCCGACCTTACCCAGCGCATGCGCGATGCCGCACGTTACCTGACCGATCATCCCCATGACGTCGCGCTCAATACCGTCGCGGCGCTCAGCGAGCAATCGGGCATCGCTTCAACGGCCTTCATCCGTCTGGCAAAGGCTCTGGGTTTCAATGGCTTCAGCGAACTGCAGAAGCTCTTCAAGGAGCCTTTGCAGCAAGCTGGCCAAGGCAGCTTCAGCGAGCGCATTCGCCACCACAAGGGCGAACAGCTGCTGGAGGATCCAACCGATGTCGGCGGCATCCTGCGCGAGTTCAGTCGCGCCAATATCGTCTCGCTCGAACACCTGGCCGAAGGCACGCAGCAAGCCGCCATCGAAGAGGCCATCGAGCTGCTGCAAAGCTCCCGCACCGCCTTCGTGATCGGTATGCGCCGCTCCCTTCCAGTGGCCAGCTATCTGAGCTATGCCATCAGCCGCGGTGGCCGTCCATCGGTGCATATCGGCGGTTTCGGCGGAACGCTGCGCGAACAGGTCGCCGCGGTTCGCAGCGACGACGTGCTGGTGGCGGTCAGCTTCCCGCCCTATGCCAGCGACACCGTCGAGGCCTGCCAGCAGGCGCTTGCCGCCGGTGCCAGGGTATTGGCAATCACTGACAGCCTGCTCAGCCCGATCGCCCAGGGGGCTTGTGTGCTGATTGAAGTCAGCGACGCCGAATTGCTCGGCTTCCGCTCACTGACCGCATCGTTCTGCGTGGCGCAGACACTGGCGATGGGCCTGGCCTTCAGGGACCGCCAGGCTCCGGACGGCAGTATCGATCATCAGGTACTCGAAGACATCGACTGCTGACCCCCCCTTATTTTCACTTTTCACGGTGCGGCCCTGTGGCCGCTGCCAGGAGTAACTCTGGATGAGCAACCCTGCCCGCAATCTTGTCGGCTATGGCCGCCAGCGCCCCACCGGGCGCTGGCCGAACGGCGCACGCCTGGCGATCAGCCTGGTGATCAACTACGAAGAGGGCTCCGAGCGTTCCCTGGCCATGGGCGATCCGGACCAGGAGTCGATGACCGAATGGGGCAGCTATCAGTGCCCGCCCGGCGTGCGCAACCTTGCCATGGAGTCGATGTACGAATACGGCTCGCGGGTGGGCATCTGGCGCATCCTGGATATCCTGCAGGCGGCCGACGTACCTGCCACGTTTCACGCCTGTGCCCTCGCCTTCGAGCAGAACCCCGACGTCGCTCGCGCCGCCGTCGAGCTCGGCCACGAAATATGCAGCCACGGGTATCGCTGGGAAGAAGTCTTCCGCCTGAGCGAAGCCCAAGAGCGTGAACACATCCGCCTGGCCATCGAGTCATTCGAGCGTACCTGCGGCAAGCGCCCAGTGGGTTGGTACTGCCGCTATGGCGCCAGTGTGCATACCCGTCGCCTGGTCGCCGAAGAAGGCGGATTCCTCTATGACTCGGACGCCTACAACGATGATGTGCCGTACTTCGTCGAAGTCGAGGGAAAACGTCACCTCGTGGTGCCCTACACCTCGGACGTCAACGATTTCCGTTACTGGAACACGCCGGGACTGAATCAGGCCTCCGACTTCCTCGAATACATGAAGGAAAGCTTCGATGTGCTCTACGAGGAATCAGCTCAGGGACTGCGCATGCTCTCCATCGGCTTGCATCCACGCATGGTCGGCCGCCCGGGCCGGGTAATGGCGATCAAGCGTTTCATCGAGTACGCACAACAGCACAGCGACGTCTGGTTCACCACCCGCGAGCAGATCGCCCGAGCCTGGCTGGAGCGTTCCTGACATGCCCGGCTCCGGCGCTGGAAGCACTACGCCGTTCGACCTGGTCATTCGCAATGCACGGGCAGTGACGGCCGCTGACGAGTTTTCCTGCGACATCGCTGTGCGAGACGGGAGCATCGTCGCGCTGGGCCTGGACCTGCCAGCGGGCAGATCCGAAGTTGATGCCGCCGGGCGCTACGTAACACCCGGTGGCATCGACAGTCATGTGCATTTCGACCAGCCTACCGGCGATGGCTCGCGAATGGCCGACGACTTTCTCAGTGGCACGCGTTCGGCAGCCTGTGGCGGCACCACCTGTGTGATCCCCTTCGCCTGCCAGCAGAAGGGCCAGTCGTTGCGAGCCGCAGTGGAGGACTACCACCACCGCGCCAACGGAAAGGCAGTTATCGACTATGCCTTCCACCTGATCGTGACCGATCCCACGCCAACGGTGCTGCGCGATGAGTTACCCACGCTGATCGAAGAAGGCTACAGCTCTTTCAAGATCTACATGACCTATGACGCGCTCAAGCTCGACGACCGACAGATTCTCGAGACCCTCAGCGTCGCGCGTGAGCACGGCGCAATGGTCATGCTGCACGCTGAAAACAGCGACTGCATCGGCTGGCTGACCGAGCGCCTGCTTGCGGCCGGACGCACGGCGCCTCGCTACCATGCGACTTCGCGGCCGATGCTGGTGGAGCGCGAAGCCACGCACCGTGCCATCGCGCTGGCTGAACTGGTGGACGTTCCCATCCTCATCGTCCACGTCTCCGGTCGCGAAGCCATCGAGCAGATTCGCCGGGCGCAGGGCCAGGGCCTGCGCGTGTATGCCGAGACCTGCCCACAGTATCTGTTCCTCACCGCCGAAGCGCTGGGCTGCGACGACAGCTTCGAGGGGGCCAGATGCATCTGCAGCCCGCCACCGCGCGATGCGGCGAACCAGTCGGTGATCTGGACAGCTTTGCAGAATGGCACTTTCGAGGTGTTCTCCTCCGATCATGCGCCCTTCTGCTACGACGGCCCGGACGGCAAGCGAGCCCTCGGCGAGGACGTCTCGTTCGAACGCATCGCCAACGGCATTCCCGGCGTGGAAACGCGCATGCCGCTGCTCTGGTCCGAAGGTGTCCTGACAGGTCGCATCACTGCGCAGCAGTTCGTTGCTCTGACCTCCAGCAATGCGGCGCAGCTCTATGGGCTTGCGCCACGCAAGGGCACTATCGCCGTGGGTGCCGACGCCGACCTGGTGATCTGGAACGACGGCCTGGACCTGCGTCTGGATAATCAGATGTTGCACCACAACGTCGACTACACGCCGTATGAGGGCATGCGCCTGCGGGCCTGGCCTGCGCTCACGCTGTCGCGTGGCGAGGTTGTGTTCGATGGTCAACCTCGCCTGCAGTCAGGGCGCGGCCGGTTCCTGCGCTGCGACCGGCCAGCGCCGGCACGGCATCGCCAACGCAGCGACCTGCTACCCATCTGAAGCGAATTTCGCCGCGAGGGTCCTCAGGGCTGAACACGCGGCTCGGCCTCAAAGGCGCTGCGCAGCAACTCGACGAACTCCGGCGCCGGCGGGATCTCAACATCACCAATGCGGCTCACCGGTACCGCCGGCGTCCAGGAGTTCATCACCACGGCGCCGGTGAGGCGCGGCAGGTCCTGCTGGTCGATGGCACGGGTGACCTGGCGCACGCCCTGCCGTTCCAGTTGCCGCTGGAGGATGCCCATGGTGGTGCCGGTAAGCATCCGAGCCCTGGGCCAGACCACGGTTTCACCGTCCCAGAACGCCAGGTTCCAGATGGTCGCCTCGCTGAAACGACCGCGGTGATCGGTGAACACCGCATCGTCGAAGCCGGCGGAGACTGCTTCGCGCAGATACCAGGTCTTGGCGATCTCGCCGACGTGCTTGATCTCCGGCAGCACCCGTTCGTGCCCGGCGATGGCGAGAGCCAGCGGCCCCTGCGGGCCATCCGAAGGCGGTGCGGTGCGCACCAGCAGCTCGGGGCGATGCTCAGGGCCGGCAACGGTGAATTCCCCGGCGGGCGAGTAGACCGTCGCCATCAGGGATACGTCTTCCGGCGCCTGCTCCAGTGCGCTACGCAAGGCGGCACGAATCTCCTCATCGGAGTGGCTCTGGCCGAACAGCCGCTGCGAAGCGTTGCGCAGGCGCTCCAGGTGCAGGTCCAGGCCGCGAATGCCGCCGTCACGCACCTGCATGGCGGTGAAATGTGCATAGCCGGCGAAAGCCAGGGGCGCGAGGTCGTCGGCGCTGGCCGGCTGGGCATTGCGCTGGGTGATGTAGGGATGGATGGCGGCTGACATGGCGTGGCTTCCTCTGCTCGGTGATCTTCAAATTCAACATCAGGTGAGATCACTATCGGCCTTTGACGAAGCCAGGAGAAACGAGTATTTCTCGACGGATCATCAAGCAGGATTTGAAGATCGATGAGTCGTTCCTTTCCCGGTATCCGCAGCCTGCGCACCTTCGAGGCGGCTGGCCGTCACCTCAATTTCACCCGCGCGGCGGAAGAAGTCGGCCTGACGCCGGCCGCGGTCAGCCACCAGATCAAGGAGCTGGAAGACCAGCTCGGCCTTGGCTTGTTCGTGCGCACCAGTCGCAGCATCCAGCTGACCCCGGCAGGCGCGTTGCTGCTCGAAGCGGCAGTCGAGTCCCTCGGTCTGCTGCACCGCGCCACCGTGCGTGCCCGACGGTTGGCGCGGACTTCGGAACAACTACGGGTCTCGCTGACTGCCCGGTTCGCCACGCACTGGCTGCTGCCGCGCCTGCCGAAATTCCGCGCCCTGCATCCGGGGTTGAAGCTCAGTTTCGACGTCAGCGACGAGTTGCGGGATTTCGCCTTCGACGACATCGATCTGGCCATCCGCTTCGGCAGCGGACACTACCCCGGCCTGGTCGCGGAGCGCCTGTTCGATACCCAGATAGTGCCGGTGTGCTGCCCGAGCCTGCTCACCGAAGGCCCGCCCTTGCACGAGCCGCGCGACCTGCAGGCCCATACCTTGTGCCATGTGGTGTGCGAGACCGAAGGCGCCGCCTGGCCGGACTGGTCGCGCTGGATGGCAGCCGCCGGCGTGGAAGACTTCGACGCCGGCAACTGCGTGACCTTCGAGGACACCAGCCACGTGGTGCAGGCCGTGCTGGAAGGCGGCGCGGTCGGGCTGGCCGACCAGGCCATGGTCGCCCGCGAACTGGAGCAGGGCCTGCTGGTGCAGCCGTTCGAGCTGGGCGTGCGCGTCGCCCAGGACTACGCCTACAACCTGGTCTACCCGCAGGCCAGTGCAGAAGACCCGCGGGTGAAGGCCTTCCGCGACTGGGCGCTGGCCGAGCTGGTCGACTGAACTCAGTCGTTCTGCGGCACCACGCGGGCCCCGGCGCCCTGCCCTTCGATGTAGACCTTGCTGCCGGGCTTGAGCTCGGCGTTCACCGGCTGGGTCACCGACACCAGCACGCCGTTCTTCATCCGCACGATGATCTGCTGCGCTTCCTGGGGTTTGTCGTACTGGCGCTGCTCGGCATAGTTGCCGCCCACGCCACCGGCCAGCGCGCCCGCGATCATCGCCACGTCGCGCCCGGTACCGCGGCCGATCAGGCTGCCCAGCGCCACACCGCCGAGGCCACCGAGAATGGCGCCGACACCCGTGTCATGGTTGGTCTTCACCTGGGTATCGGTCACCTGCTCGACCACCCCGGTACGAATCTCCATTTCTCCCGGCGCGCCGTTGCCGCTACCGCCCCCGCCGGCATCCATGGCGGCGCAGCCGACCAGGAACGCGCAGAGCCAGGCGAGGAATCCATGCTTGAGGTGCTTCATGTCGGTCTCCTTGTGAGGTTCGATTGCCGACCCCGATGGCGCGCGCCATCCAGCTTGCTGAGCATTGCCCGGATTCCGCGGATTTCCCGCCGCCGTGGCGTTTTACGACGGACGGTCAGGCTCGACGGCCTCCCGCTGCGGGAGCAGACTGCTCGCCTGCTTCAGCGAGGGCTCCCTGCATGTTCGAGTGCGACGGCGTCACCTACGAGTTCCACCACATGGGCATCCCCACCGACCAGCCGCGCGACGGCGAGCGCTACAGCGCGCTTTACGACATGTACACCAGCGATGCGAGTACCGAGCTGCTGCATGTGCAGTACCACCGATTCGGCCCTGGCAGCACGTTGCACGCACTCATGCGCACTCAGCCACATCCCGCCTTCAAGGTTTCCGACCTGGAACGTGCGGTACGGGGCAAGGAAGTGATCCTCGGCCCTTACGAGCCCATCGACGACTATCGCGTCGCGGTGATCATCGACGGCGGTGTCCCGGTGGAGCTGATCCAGACCGGCCTGAGCGACGAGGAAATCTGGGGGCGCGCCCGCAGCGGGCAGCAGGCGAGTCTCTACGCCAAGCCCGAATGAGGCTTGCCAGCGCCGCGCATTCCTGCGAAAACGCACGCCCTTCGCCACCGCAACACGAGAACCCCCATGAGCAACGAACTGCAGATCGAAGATATCGTCGTCGGCGACGGCAAGGCCGTGGTCAAGGGCGCCCTGATCACCACCCAGTACAAGGGCATCCTGGAGGACGGCACCGTCTTCGATTCGTCCTACGACAAGGGCCGGCCCTTCCAGTGCGTGATCGGCACCGGCCGGGTGATCAAGGGCTGGGACCAGGGCCTGATGGGCATGAAGGTCGGCGGCAAGCGCAAGCTCTTCGTCCCGGCGCATCTGGCCTACGGCGAGCGCCAGGTCGGCGCGCACATCCAGCCCAACTCCAACCTGCTGTTCGAGATCGAACTGCTGGAAGTCCTCACCCGCGACGATTGAGCCTCATGCCGGCGCAGCTTCCACGTTGCGCCGCATGGCCAGGATCGCCGTCGGCCCCTGCGCCTTGCGCGTGAACCAGAACACCCGGCTCACGCCACGGGTGATCGCCACGTAGGCCAGGCGCAGCTGCTCATCCTGCTGGGCCTGGTCATAGCTGCTGGCGAAGAAGCCCGAAGCCGCGTACAGCGCGCTGCGCAGCGGATGTTTTTCCGGTGGCGCGCAGTCGTCGACGATGATCGCTACTTCCGCCTGCAGGCCCTTGGCGCGGTGGATGGTCATGCCCTTCACCGGCAGCTTGCGGTCCAGCTCGCCGAGGATCGTCTGCAGGGTTTCATTGCGCCGGCTGAGCAGCAACACGGCGGTCTTCTCCCGCGATCCGTGTGCGACAACGTGCTCGCACTGCTTGCGGATTTCCTCCAACAGGATCGGCAAGCTGTTGCGCGCATCGAAACGCTGCACCAGCTTCACGCCGTGATCCCCCGCTTCCGCTGACTTGAAGGCGCGGCAGGTCTTGGCCTGCTTGTTGGCCACGCCCACCAGCACCCGCTCACCGTCACGGATCACCGGGTCAATGCTGCGGTAGTTGGTTTCCAGCAGCAGCACGCGGCTCTTGCGCCGGCCCTTGCTGGGGAAATGCCGGTCGAAGTCCATGAACAGCTCCGGCGAGCTGCCACGCCAGGCGTAGATGGACTGCCAGTCGTCACCGATGGCCATCAGGCTGACGGCTTCGCCGCGCTTGGCGAGGTCGCGGTGCAGCGCCTGCAGCCACTGCACGATCTGCGGCGAGACATCCTGGAACTCGTCGATCAGCAGGTGCTGGAACGGCGCCAAGGCTGCGGCCGGCAACTTGCCGTCACCGAGCTGGTCGGTGAGGCGCTGGAAGGCCAGGTTGAAGGTCAGCAGGCCTTGTTCCTGCAGCGCGTTTTCGAAGTCCACCCAGAACAGTTGCAGCGCTTCGACGAACTGCCGTTCGCGCGCCGGACAGCCGAGCTTCTTTGGCTGCAGCTGGGCGATGCGCAGGCCGATGCTCTCGATGAACCCGGCCTGGGCATAGAAGGCTTCGAACAGCGGCAGCGCGGTGAATTCTCCAGACAACTTGAAGGCATCCAGCGGCGCCTTGCCGATGCGCGGCAGCTTGCCATCCTCGCCGGCTTCAGGCGGTGGCGGCAGCTCCAGCAGCTGATGCGCCAGGACACGGAATTCGTGCCGGTCGGCATAGCACTGCTGGTAGACCTGCTTGAGCAGCCGCTGCTGCGCCGGGCGCAGGCGTCCTGCCAGCAAGGGGTTGTCCAGTTCGTCTGCCGGGGCGCGCTCGTCCAGTTGCTCGAACCAGCGCGGGTTCTTCAGCGCGACTTTCGCCAGCGTGCCCATGGCCGAATGGAAGGTGCGCACACACTGACGCGCCTGGGCAGCGTCGAAGGGATGGCCCCAATAGCCGAGCACTTTCACCAGTTGATCGCGCAGCTGGGCGCAGGATGCGTTGGTGAAGGAAATCACCGTCACTCGCTCGGCGTCGATGCCCAGGTGGCACAGCATGTAGACGACGCGCAGGACCAGGGTCGTCGACTTGCCGGAGCCGGCGCCGGCGAAGATGCGGGTCAGCGGTTCGGGCGCGACGATCATCGCCCACTGTTCGTCCGATGGCTGGCTGATCACGCCGTGGGCGGCGGCCTGGGCCACTCGCTGGCGCATGTCCAGGGCGAGCTGTTCATCGGGCGCCTTGGCGGTGCCGTAGATACCGGCTGCGGCCGGAGCTCGCGGGCGCCTGGGCGCAGGCCCCTCGCCATCCTTCTTGGTTTTCGCCGTGCGCTTGGCGGGCGCCTTGGCATTGCCCTTGGTCTTGCCGCGTCCACGAGGCTGCGGCTGCGCCGCTTCGCGTTCGGCGCGCAGGTATTCGGTGGTACGGGGGAAATAACGCGTCAGGGCCTCGGCGAGCAGGCGTTTGTAGCGTTCGACAGCAGACTCCATGGGCCCTACCAGATCGTGTACGACGTTGAATCATAAGCGCTTTACGTCAGGGACAGGCAATCAATACGGCGGTTCCGCCAGCCTCTGGAAAATTGATAACCATTAGCGATTGGATTAGAGTCGGGCTCCCGCTTTTTCCGGCCTTGCCGCCCTGATGGATGACCCCATGTTCGAACTGGAAAATGTCAGTTTCAGCGTCCCCGGTCGCACCCTTCTGCAACCGCTGAGCCTGCAGTTGGCCGACGGCAACATGATCGGCCTGATCGGCCACAACGGTTCGGGCAAATCCACGCTGCTCAAGCTGCTGGCCCGCCAGCAACAGGCCAGTGGCGGCAGCATCCGCCTGGACGGCAAGCCGCTGCAGGACTGGGGCAACCGCGACTTCGCGCGCCAGGTAGCCTACCTGCCGCAACAGCTGCCGCAGACCGACGGCCTGACCGTGCGCGAACTGGTCGCTTTCGGCCGGTACCCGTGGCACGGCGCGCTGGGCCGCGTGACCGGCGAAGACCGCAAGCAGATCGACCGCGCGCTGGAGCTGACTGACACTCAGGCCTTCGCCGACCGCCCGGTGGACCTGCTTTCCGGCGGCGAACGCCAACGCGTCTGGCTGGCCATGCTGCTGGCGCAGAACAGCCGCTACCTGCTGCTGGACGAACCAACCTCGGCGCTGGATATCGCCCACCAGGTGGAAGTGCTCTCCCGCGTCCACGAACTGAGCCGCGAGCTGGGCCTGGGCGTGCTGGTGGTGCTGCA
This sequence comes from Pseudomonas multiresinivorans, assembly GCF_012971725.1. NCBI lineage: Bacteria > Pseudomonadati > Pseudomonadota > Gammaproteobacteria > Pseudomonadales > Pseudomonadaceae > Pseudomonas > Pseudomonas multiresinivorans. The sequence goes on along the minus strand of NZ_CP048833.1, from coordinate 3,358,331 downwards.
CGACATCAACATGGCGGCGCGCTACTGCGACCACCTGATCGCCCTGCATGGCGGCCGCCTGCTGGCCCAGGGCTCCCCCGCCGAACTGATGCGCGGGGACACGCTGGAAGACATCTACGGCATTCCCATGGGCGTGCTGAGCAATCCGGTGGATGGGTCGCCGATCAGTTATCTGCGCTGAACGGCTGACCTCGAATGTCGGCCGCGGGCATACAGCGGCGTCGGACCGATCGCGGACGGAGTCCGCTCCTACGCGAGGGCAAGCGTCGGCGTTCAAGGGACGCGTCGTTTTTGAAAGAGGACTTCCGCTCCGCCCCAAGAGCGGCGATGCAATGCCTTGGCGTAGGAGCGGACTTTGTCCGCGATGTGTTTGCCTGTCGCCAGGTCTTCTCGTGCCAGGAGACGATGTGCCGTACAGGTTCGCGAGCAAGGACTAGGCGTCCCCCTCGCTCCTACAGGCCCGGTGTGCTTTTCGTAGGAGCGAGCTTGCTCGCGAACAAAGCCTCCACAGACTCGGGAGTTAAAGGTCGCTCAACTCCGCCGGCGGCTCATCGATCAACGGGCAATTATCGCAATTGCCAATCTCCCCCAGCCGATAGCGAATGCAGCAGGTCCGCCGCTGCCGCCAGAGCCCGTCGGGGCGCTGCGCGCAGGACACCTCGACATACTGGATCGGCTTGAACAGTGGATTGCGCATGCCATCCGGCCGGCGCTCGGTCTCCAGCAGCTCCCGACCGTGCCCCAGCATCGGTGCCAGCGGCGGTAGCTTGCCCATCTCGCCGATGAACCACTCGAAGTAATTCCCGGCGTTACTCCACAGCACCCTGGGCGACAGGCGCACCTCGGCGGCGAGCCGTTGCACGAAGGGTTGCAGGTGATCTTCCAGCAAGTGGGCGAAGCGCTGGAACGGATCACCCGGCGGCGCCGCAAAAGGGCCACCCTCCCCCGGCAATTTGAAAGCCTCGGGAATGCCCTGGGCATCCAGCACCACTTCCACGTCGTCGAAGTCCAACGGCAGCGTGCGGCCGAGCACCAGCGCGGCGGCCACGGCCGGCGGGATGATCCGCACCAGGTACCACTTGGACCACTGCGAGGCCAGGGCGCGGCGATCACCATCGGCGTGGGGCGGATCGAAGCGGCGCAGCACGCTGTCGAGCATCTCGCGTTCGAGCAGCGTGCGGACCGGTATCGAAGGACGAGGATCGTCGCGGGTCACCAGCACCTCGCGGTAGCTGACGAACTCGCCGAAATACAACGGCGCGAGGGCTGCGATCACACGCCGCCCTCAGCCACGGAGCGCCAACTTGTCAGCACAGGGCGCAACGCTCGAAGAAGGTTTCCCGGCTCTGCACCATCAGCGCGGCGCGCTTGTGCGGGAAGTTGAATTCCTTCTCGCGCCAGAAGCCCAGGCGCTGCATGTGGCCGATCATCTTCGCGTTGTCGGCGCGCGGCTCGGCGACGATGCGCTGGGTGCGCGGGTCGTCCAGCAGCAGGTAATGCACCAGGGCGGTCATCCAGCTTTCCACCTTGTGCGGCCCGCGATGGGATTCCTCGCCCACCAGCATGTGGATGCCGCGGTCGTAGTCGCCCACTTCGTAGAACGGCGCGATGCGGTCTTCCTTGGCCCAGTAGGCTTCGTAGTAGGCGAAGGGCTCGTCGTCGATGCTGCCGATCAGGGTGGTGGTGTGCGGGTCGGCAGCGGCTTTTTCCAGGTAGACGCGGTGCTGTTCAAGGGTGCCGCCTTCCTGCCAGAACTCCAGCACGCGCGGGCTGTTCTGCCAGCGGTTGAAGCGCTCCAGGTCCAGCTCGATGTCCAGGGTGCGCAGGGAAATCCATTGGCCCAACTTCGCATCGAAGCGGCGATAGACCTCACCCTGCGGCTTGGGTGCGCGCAGCGGATGACGGCGGCCGCTGCTCATGCGATAGACCTGCGGGTAATCGGCACTGGCGATGCCCTTGTGCCAGGCAGCAGGCAGCTGCCAGAAGGCCGCACGCTCGACCTGCAGGCGCCCGCCGACTTCATCACGGCTCACCAGGCCTTGCTCCAGGGCCTCGGCGGGTACGTTGGCGGCAGCGAACTGCACGCGCTCACACTGCGCTTCGCCGGCAAAGCTCCAATAGGCCAGCGCCCAGAGGGCGTCGCGGGTGACGGCACCGTTGAGCTGCCAGCACTCGCCTTCGCGTTGCGCAGTCAGCAGCGGCTCGCCATCGAGCAGCAAGGTCAGGCCTGTGGCGCCGCGGTCGGCGGACAGTTGGCGGCCATCGGGCAGCGGCAGGGAAAAAGTGGGCGTCATGATGGATAACCTTTCGTGAATGCAACGACCCCGCCCGTATGACGAGCAGGGTCGGCAGGAATTTAGTCGGCCCGGAAGAAATCTCCGGGCCGTTGGCTTCAGGCGCTTTCGGCCGTCAGCGGACGCGAGGGCTTGTGTGCCGATTCCTGCGGCGGCAGGTGCTCGAACATCGAGGCGGCGATTTCCTCGGCGCGCATCGGCAGCACCGACAGCAAGGTGTCGCTCAGGCCGTGGCTGTCCTGGGTGAAGCCCTGCAGGTAGATGCCGGCGTGCAGGCGCTCGTCGGCCAGCACGCGGTAGTCGCGGCCCACCTCGAAATCGCCCAGGTAATCCTGCAGCGGCGCGAGCAGCTCGCGGTGCGATTTGCGCTCGTAACCGGTGGCGAGGATCACCGCGTCGTAGCGATGGGTTTCCACGGCGCCGGTGGCGCTGTCGCGCAGGGTCAGTTCGATACCATCGGCGTCGGCCTTGGCGGCCTCGACATTGCGGCGGCAAAGGAAGGCGTGGCGATCCACGCCCGCCACCTTCTGGCGGTAGAAGATGCCGTAGATGCGCTCGATCAGGTCCAGGTCCACCACCGAGTAGTTGGTGTTGTGGAATTCCTGGATCAGCTTCTCGCGCTCGGCCTTGGGCTCGTTGAACACCAGGTCGGTGTAGCGCGGGGCGAAGATTTCGTTGACGAAGGGGCTGTCGTCGGCCGGCTTGAGCACGGCCGCGCGCAGGACCATGTCGACCTGCACCGAGGGGAAGCTGTCGTTCAGGTCGATGAAGGCTTCCGCCGCGCTCTGGCCACCGCCGATCACCGCGATGCGCATCGGCTCGTTCTGGTTGCAGCGCTGCTTGGCCATGCATTCCAGGTAACGGGCGTGGTGGAACACGCGCGGATCGTCACGCAGGTGGCTGAAGGCGGACGGGAAGCGCGGCGTGCCGCCGGTGCTCACCACCACGCTGCGGGCCAGGCGGAAGCGCTCGTGGCCGCGGGCATCGGTGGACAGCACCTTGACCAGCTCGATGCCGTCCGGGCCCTGCACCGGCTCCACGCGGCTGACCGTCTCGCCGCAGACGCGCTGCTCGGCGAACTGGTCGCTGACCCAGCGCAGGTAGTCGTTGTACTCCATGCGGCACGGGTAGAAGGTGCCCAGGTTGGTGAAGTCGATCAGCCGCCCCATCGCATGCAGGTAGTTGACGAAGCTGTACGGGCTGGTGGGATTGCGCAGGGTCACCAGGTCCTTGAGGAAGGAAATCTGCAGCTCGCTCTGCGCCACCAGGGTGTTGCCGTGCCAGCGGTAGTCCGCCTGCTTGTCGAGGAACAGCGCGTGGTAATGGCGGCCCTCGCGTCGCGCCTGCTCCTGCAGGGCGATCGCCAGCGCCAGGTTGGAGGGGCCGAAACCGATGCCGAGCACGTCGTAGGTCGGGGTGATCATCTGAGTCATGGTGCCAATGTCCTGTGTCGCGATGGCCGTGGGGCATGACGACGCGGGAGCCGGCGGCCTACTGCTCGGCCCTGCCAGGAGCGCCCCGCCGCTTGGCGGCCGGCACTCGATCCTGCGTGTCGCCCATGATTTGCGCTGTCGATAGCGCGTTATCTGGAGAGACGAGACAGGCCTCGGGAAATTTAGAATGATTCTCACTAAGTCATGAAAATTTCAGAATGACGGGCAGCCAATCAGGCGCAGGAAATCACGCGCGGGCCGCGTGGGACTAAATCCCGGCGGAGCTGGCGCGTCTTTCCATGTAAATGCATCAGCGTAGGAGCGGCTGACGAACCGCGCCTAGCCCTGCCCGCCCCAGGCCCTGAGCCGCAGCCGGCAGTGCTTCATCGCGTTGACGATGTGCTTCTCCACCATGTCGCGGGAAATGCCCATGGTTTCGGCGATCTCGACATGGCTGCAGCCCTCGACCTTGCGCAGCACGAAAGCGCGGCGACAGTTTTCGGGCAGCTCGCCAAGGGCACGCTGGAGCAATTGCAGTTGCTGCTGCCGGCTGGCCTCTTCCTGCGGGCAGCGCTCGTCGAGGCAACCTTCGCGGTCTAGGGTTTCCAGCTCTTCGGTGCGGCGCACGCGTCCGCGCCGGTGCAGGTCGATACTGAGGTTCACCGCCGTGCGATAGAGAAAAGCGCGGGGTTGTTCGATATGCTCGTCACCCTTGCGGTCGAGCAGGCGCAGAAAAGCTTCCTGCGTCACATCGGCAGCCGCCTGGCGGTCGCCGAGGCTGCGATTGAGGTACAGGACCAGTTCCTTGTAATACCGGATGAACGCGCTTTCCACCCCGTCGGGCATCCTATGAAAAACAGTCGAGGCTGCAGGCGCCTGCTGACAGTCCGAGTCAGGCTTATTTATAATCACTCGCATCAACACGAAAAGAAAGTGTGATATCGGCCGCAAACGGCCTCACCGAGATCCCTGATGACCAGCTCCCCCGCCCCGTTCGACGATGACCGCATCAGCGCCGAAGCCGCGCACTGGTGCGCGCGTCTGCACGATGCCGAGTGCAGCGATGCCGAGCGCGCCGAATTCGCGCAGTGGCTCGAAGTCGACCCGCGCCACGAGGAGGAGTACCAGGCGATGCTGGAGATCTGGCAGCTCTCGGAACTGCTGCCGCCTACTCCGCAGGTCCAGCCGAACCTCGTCGTCAGACCGGCACGCCATCGCGCACGCAGCCAGCGTCGTCCGCGTAACGGCAGGCGCATTGCCGCCATCGCCGCTGGCCTGCTGGTCGCCATCGGTGCCGTCTGGTCGGCGGGCTGGTCCGCTGGGCTGCTGCCCTCGCGGGTCGGCTATTACGCTGCGCAACCCGCGCCGCGCATGGTCGAACTGGCCGACGGCTCGAAAGTCGAGCTCAACAGCAATTCGCAACTGGTCTTCGCCGACTTCCGTGACCGCCGCAGCGCCTGGCTGAAAAGCGGCGGCGAGGCCTATTTCCAGGTTGCCCACGACACGCTGCAGCCCTTCTCGGTGTGGACCGAAAACGGCAGCGTGCGGGTCACCGGCACGCGCTTCAACGTCTGGACCGACTCCCACCAGATGCTGGTTACCCTGCTCGAAGGCTCGGTGGTGGTCAGCCCTCCCGACAGCGTCGACGGCAACAGTGCGCAACTCACACCTGGCATGCAGGCTCGCTACCTGAAGGGCAGCGAGCGTATCGAACTGGCCCAGGTAGCCCCCGCCGGAGCCATCGCCTGGACCGAAGGCAAGCTTGTGATCGACGACCTGACGCTCCAGGCCGCCATCCCGCTGATCAATCGCTATCTCAAGCAGCCGGTATTCCTCGACGACGCCACGGTCGCGGCCATGCGCATCGGCGGCATCTACCGCACGGACGACCTGCAGGCGCTGGTGGATTCGCTGCCCAAGGTCCTGCCGCTGGAGCTGCGCAAGGACAACCAGGGCCGTACGGTTCTCGCCAGCCGCTACGTTCAGCTCTGATACTCGCCACGCGGGCATGCCGGGTAGCGGCGTGCCGTGCAGGTTCGCGAGCAAGCTCGCTCCTACAAAAAGCCCCCAAGGTCCGGGCAGAAAATGGCTGGCGCACCGCTATCCGCGGGCGAAGCGTGCAACTGTAGGAGAGAGCTTGCTCGCGAACTCCAATGCGACGGAATCCGCAGGTGCCGACACCAGGCGCCCGCTCCTAAAAGAGGCCGCAACCTGGCGCCCCACCCATCTGCGGCCTTCCTACTTGCGAAAGTTTCGCAAATTCTCTTCAGTTTTCTCCTGGCTCATTCGTCTTGATAGGAACGATTCGGATTTGCCGATGATCTCCTGATTCGCGCGCCGTCTCGTCCCGTTGTGCGGCCTGCCCTCTGGTAGGCCGGGGCCAGGAAAAGACGATGCCAACTCCCGCTCCAAGCGCCTTGCGCGAAATGCTCAAACTGCTGCGGCCGCACTGGCTGCCGCTGACTGCGGCCACCCTGCTGGGGATTCTGGGCGGCTCGGCCATCACCGCGCTGCTCGCCACCATCAACTACAGCCTGCACTCGCAGGGTGGCATGCCCGCCGGACTGCTGCTGGGCTTCACGGGGCTGTGCGTGCTGGCACTGCTGGGCTCGATCATTTCCGACATGGGCACCAACTACGTCGGCCAGCACGTGATCGCGCGGCTGCGCAAGGACCTGGGCAGCAAGATCATTTCCGCGCCCATCGAGCAGATCGAACGCTACCGCAGCCATCGGCTGATTCCGGTGCTGACCCACGACATCGACACCATCAGCGACTTCGCCTTCGCCTTCGCGCCGCTGGCCGTCGCCCTGACCACCACACTGGGCTGCCTGGGCTACCTGGCCTGGCTGTCGCCACCGATGTTCCTCGCCACCGCTATCGCTATCGTCGTCGGCAGCGCCGTGCAGTACGTCGCGCGGGCCAAGGGCATCAAGGGTTTCTTCGAGGCTCGGGACAAGGAAGACGAGCTACAGAAGCACTACCGCGCCATCGCCGAGGGCGCCAAGGAGCTGCGCATCAGCCGCCCGCGCCGCTTCCAGCATTACAGCGAGCGCCTGCAGGGCACCGCCGACGAAATCTGCGATATCCAGCTGCGCTCGATCAATCTGTTCAACGTCGCCAAGGGCTTCGGTTCCACGCTGTTCTTCATCGTCATCGGCGTGGCGCTGGCGTACCAGTCGCTGTGGCCGAGTACCGACCAGGCGACGCTGTCCGGCTTCATCCTTGTGCTCCTGTATATGAAGGGCCCGCTGGAAGGGCTGATCGGCCAATTGCCGGTGGTGACCCGCGCGCAGGTCGCCTTCCGCCGCATCGCCGAACTGTCAGTGCGCTTTTCCTCGCCGGAGCCGAACCTGCTGCTGGCCGACGACGGCCGACAGCCGCTGGAGTTCCAGTCCATCGAGCTGCGCGACCTGGCCTACCACTACCCCACCGACGACGGCACCCGCGGCTTCGGCGTCGGCCCGCTGAACCTGAAGGTGAATCGCGGGGAAATCCTCTTCATCGCCGGCGAGAACGGCTGCGGCAAGACGACGATGATCAAGCTGCTGCTCGGCCTCTACGTCCCGCGCGACGGCGAACTGTTGCTCAATGGCGAAGCGGTCGGAGATAGCACGCGCGACGACTACCGCCAGCTGTTCACCACCATCTTCGCCGACTACTTCCTCTTTGAGGACCTGCTCAAGGGCAGCCAGGACATCCCGGCCGAAGCCGCCCGTTACCTGGAGCGCCTGGAGATCGCCCACAAGGTCAGCCTGCAGGGCCAGGAATTCTCCACCACCGATCTCTCCACCGGCCAGCGCAAGCGCCTGGCCCTGGTGCAGGCGTGGCTGGAGAAGCGCCCGGTGCTGGTGTTCGACGAATGGGCCGCGGACCAGGACCCGGAATTCCGCCGCATCTTCTACACCGAACTGCTGCCCGAGCTTCGTGCCCAGGGCAAGACGCTGATCGTGATATCCCACGATGACCGTTATTTCGACGTCGCCGACCGCCTGCTGCGCATGCGCGCCGGGCAGATCGTGGAAATCGAGGACCACCGCACTGCGACTCCGCCCGGCACTTCCGGCGTGGCGATGCACTGACCGCCGGGCGGCCCGGACGGCCGACCTTTCACCCGGTCGTCGTTGAACAACAAAAAAAGATCGAACGGATTTTTCCGGTTTTTTCCAACCGGCGCGTCACATGAAGCTGAATCATTCTTATTAGAAACTGCATTACAAGATCACGCTGACAAGATCATAGGAGCTAACAAGTGAGTCGCACCCGCAATGCGCTGCAATCCCGGCACCCGGTGAAGCCCCTGGCCCGCCTGGTCCGCGCCACCGCCCTGGGCATGGTTCTGACCGCCTCCGCCGTAGAGGCCGCGCCGGTCCGCATCGATATCCCGGCCCAGTCCCTGGCCTCCGCCCTGACCAGCCTGGGCGCGCAGTCGAACCTGCAGATCGTCTTCAACCAGACCCAGGTGCAGAACCTGCGCGCCCCCGGTGTGCGCGGCGAGATGGAGCCCACCGCGGCGCTGGAGCGCCTGCTGCAGGGCACCGGCATCAAGTACCAGGTGGAAGGCAGCCGCGTGACCCTGCTGGGCGCCGACGCCGCCAGCGGCGACACCCTGAACATGTCCGCCCAGGTCATCACCGGCGCCATTGAAGGTGAAGACAGCTACGTGCCGCGCACCTCCAACAGCGGCAGCAAGACCGACACCCCGCTGCTGGAAATCCCCCAGTCGATCTCGGTGATCACCCGCAAGCAGATGGACGCCCAGGGCGCCCAGACCGTGACCGAAGCGCTGCGCTACGTGCCCGGCGTCAAGGTGGAAGCCTATGGCCTGGACCCGAAAGGCTTCGACTGGATGTACATCCGTGGCTTCAACGCCCAGGCCACCAGTGACTACCTCAACGGCCTGCGTCAGCAGAACAACAGCTACGCGTTCTTTCGCAGCGAGCCCTATGCCTTCGAGCGCATCGACGTGGTCCGTGGTCCCTCCTCCAGCCTGTTCGGCCTGGGCGACGCCGGCGGCATCGTCAACCGCGTGAGCAAGAAGCCCACCGCCAACCACATCAACGAAGTGGAACTGACCGGCGGCAACCATGACCGCAAGCAGGGCCAGTTCGACCTCGGCGGCGCGCTGGACGACCAGAACCAGTTCCTCTACCGCGTGGTGGGCCTGGCCCGCGACGCCAACACCCAGGCCGAATACGACGACGGCCACGAGATCGAGGACGACCGCTACTACATCGCCCCATCCTTCACCTGGGCGCCGGACGAAGACACCAGCCTGACCCTCCTCACCGACTTCCTGCGTGACCGCAACTCCGGCTCGATCTTCGACTACAGCGTCAACGGCCACCCCACCGGCACCCTGCTCGGCGACCACAACTACAACCACTTCGACCAGGACCAGTACACCCTGGGCTACGAATTTCGCCACCGCCTCAACGACACCTGGGAATTCCGCCAGAACGCGCGCTACGGGCAGGTCGACCTGATCTTCGCCAACCTGCTGCCGCAACTGCAGGTGGGCCGGAACATCATCCGCACCGCGGACCGCTTCGACCAGCACATGGACACCTTCAATCTGGACAACCAGTTGCAGGCCAACTTCGACACCGGCGCCTTCAAGCACACCCTGCTGATGGGCGCGGACTACAGCTGGCAGGACGCCAATATCGCCCGCTGGCGCACCCTGGGCCCGTCGCTGAACCTGGATAACCCGGTGTATGGCCAGAGCGTTCCGCGTCCGACCAAGGACACCACCCTCGCCGGCCAGGCGATCGACTACGACCAGAACATCGAACAGATCGGCGCCTACCTGCAGGATCAGGTCAAGTTCGACGACCACTGGATCCTCACCGCCGGCGGCCGCTACGACTACGTGCGCAACGACCTGGACAACCACGTCGGCGCCCACAGCATGCAGAAGGACAACGCCTTTACCGGCCGCGTCGGCCTGACCTACCTGACCGACTTCGGCCTGGCGCCCTATGTCAGCTACTCCGAGTCCTTCGTGCCCAACACCGGCATCAGCTCCGACGGCGGCGCCTTCAAGGCCAGCGAAGCCCACCAGTACGAAGCGGGCGTGAAGTTCCAGCCGGACGAAACCCTGCTGATCACCCTGGCCGCCTACGAGCTGACCAAGGAAAACATCCTCACCAACCAGCTCAACGCCAACGGCGTGCCGACCGGTTTCAGCGAAGCCACCGGCGAGCAGCGTTCGCGCGGCATCGAGGCAGAGCTGAAGGCCAAGCTGGACCAGAACTGGGACCTGCTGGCCTCGTACACCTACACCAAGGCCAAGATCACCAAGAGCAACGACGCCAACGAGGGCAACCGCCCGGCCAACGTGCCCGAGCACATGGCCAACGGCTGGCTGAACTACACCTTCCACGAAGGCGTGGTCGACGGCCTCTCCATCGGCGGCGGCGTGCGCTACACCGGCTCGCTGTACGGCAACAACGCCAACACCTACCACGTCGACAACTACACCCTGTTCGACGCCGGCGTGAGCTACCCGCTGAACAAGAACGTGACCCTCTCGGTGAACGCGCAGAACTTGCTGGACGAGGAATACGCAGCCACCTGCGACAGCCCGATCTCCTGCTACCCGGGCCTGCGCCGCACCGTCATGACCAGCGTGAAGTACAGCTGGTAAGGCACGGGCGGAAGCGGCCCCGCGCCGCTTCCGCCTGCTGCTTCCGGGCTCCCTGTTCGCAGGGGGCCTTTGTTGTTTCAAGAGCCTGTTGTTGCTGTTTCACGCGAGGAGTAGTGCATGTCCCTCACCCGTCGCCACCTGCTGCAGGGCCTTGCCCTGGGCGGACTGGCCAGCGCCTGCGGCCTGCCGGTTTTCGCCGGCGAGCGCCTGACGCGGATCGTCGCACTCAACTGGGTGGCGGCCGAAACGCTGCTGACCCTGGGCGTGCCGCCCCTGGCGATTTCCGATGACCGCTACTACCGGGTGCGCATGCCAACCATGGCCTTGCCCGACAGCGTGCGTGACGTAGGCCCGTACTGGGAGCCGAACCTAGAGCTGATCCAGCAACTGCAGCCGCAACTGATCCTCAGCGACCCCATGACGCCGACCTTGCAGCGTCGACTCAACGGCATTGCACCGACCGAAAAGGTAGCCATCTACCCCGCTCCCGAGGGCGCCTGGAAAGCCACTACCGACTTCATGAACGATCTGGCACGCCGCCTGGGCGTCGAGCAGGTCGCGGCCGACTACATCGCCGCGGGCGAGCAGCGCCTGGCCGAACTGCGCGCAAAACTGGCCAACCGCAGCCTGCCCCCCGTGTGCGTCGCCGTACTCAACCAGGACGGCCGCCACGCCGCTGTCTACGGCAGGAACAGCATGGTGCAGGACGTGCTCGACCGCCTCGGCGTCGAGAATGCCTGGCAGGGACCGGTCGGCCCGGTGGGGCTGGCCATGGTCAGCATCGAGCGGCTGGCCGAGCGCCCGGACGCGCACCTGGTCTACGTCGACATCCCCACCACCTCGGCGCGCCTGCAAAGTCTGCGGCAGCCCAACGACCTCTGGGCCAACCTGCCCGCCGTGCGCCAGAGACACACGCTGACGCTGCAGCGCTTCTATCCCTACGCCGGCGCCGCCTCCGTGCTGGACCTGGCCGAACGCATCGCGGCCTACCTGGACAGCGCCACGGAGGTCGCCCATGCCTGAATCGACCCTCGGACTCGCCGCACCACGCCGCGGCCTGCCGATTGGCCCGACGCTCTGTACGCTGCTGCTGGCGCTCCTCGCCGCGCTGCTGGTGTTCCATGGCCTGCAAGGCGCCCTGCCCCGCGAACTCTGGTGGCAGGCCTTGTGGTCGCCGGACCTGGACGACGTGCGTCAGGTGCTGCTGCACTTCAGCTTCTTCCCGCGCCTGGCGGTGAGCCTGATGGCTGGTGCCGCACTGGCCCTGGCCGGCACGCTGTTCCAGCAGATCCTCCGTAACCCGCTGGCCGAACCGGTGACGCTGGGCGTTTCCGCCGGCGCCAACCTGGCACTGTCGGCCGCCACCATCTTCGCCCCGACGCTGCTGGTGCATGGCCTGGAAGCCGTCACCCTGACCGGCGCCGCGCTCGCCACCGCCCTGCTGTTCGCCTTTGCCTGGGGCCGCACGCTGTCACCGCTGCGTTTCATCCTCGCCGGCATGGTCATCAGCCTCTATTGCATGTCGCTCAACGCGCTGCTGGTGCTGTTCAACCACGACTACCTGATCGACCTGCTGCTCTGGCAGGCCGGCTCGCTGAACCAGAGTGGCTGGGACGGCGTGCTGTACCTCGCCCCGCGCCTGGCGGTGGCCATGGTCATCGCCCTGCTGATGGTGCGCCCGCTGGCAGCCCTGGGCCTGGAAGATGAAGGCGCGGCGGCAGTCGGCGTCAACCTGCGCCGGACCCGCGTGCTGGGCCTCGCCGTGGCCGTGGCGCTGAGTGCCTTCGTGACCAGTGCCGTGGGTATGCTCGCCTTCGTCGGCCTTGCCGCACCGGCCATTGCCCGCCTGTGTGGTGCCCGCACGCTGAAGCAACGGCTGATCTGGGCGCCACTGCTGGGCGCCGCGCTCCTCTGCGTGGTGGACCAGATCGCCCGCGAGCTGTCGCGCTTCGCCGGGGAAATTCCCGCCGGCATCCTCACCGGCATTTTCAGCGTTCCGCTGCTGCTGTGGCTGCTCAGCCGCCAGCGCAGCGGCGGGATCATCCCGCGCCCGGCACCGGCCAGGCCGCAGCGGGAGCATCCGTGGCGACTGATCATCGGCATGGCCATCCTGCTCGCCTTGCTGACGCTGCCGGCAATCTACTTCGCGGTGGACGCCAACGGCTGGCACTGGGGCGACGCCGGGCTCAGCGACGCCATAGCGCAATGGCGTGTACCGCGCGTACTCGGCTCGCTCGCCGCCGGCGCCATGCTGGCCGTCGCCGGCCTGCTGGTGCAGCGCCTGACCGGCAACCCCATGGCCAGCCCGGAAGTCCTCGGCGCGACCTCCGGCGCGGCGATCGCCGTGCTGGTGTTGTTCCTGGTAATCCCGCAGCCGCAGGCCTACATGGTGCCGGCCGCCAGCATCGGCGCGCTTCTGACCCTAGGCCTGCTGCTGTGGTTCGCCTGGCGCAAGACCTTCAACGCCGAGCGGCTGCTGTTGACCGGCGTGTGCCTGACCACCTTGCTGCACTCGTTGAGTACGTTGCTACTGGCCAGCGGTGACCCGCGCATGACCGCGATGATGAGCTGGATGACCGGCTCGACCTATCAGGTGGATGTGACGTCCGCGAGCACCGGCCTGGTCGTCGGAGCACTGATGATCGGTGTCAGTCTGCTGCTGGCCCGCCCGCTGGACCTGCTGACCCTGGGCAACGGCACCGCGACTGCGCTGGGCTTGCGGTTGCGCGGGAGTCACCTGGCAATCCTGCTGACTGCCGCCGTGCTGACCGCCACCGCCACCATCATCGTCGGCCCGCTGAGCTTCGTCGGCCTGATCGGCCCGCACATCGCCCGCCACCTGGGCGTACGCCGCGCTGCGCCGCAATTGCTGCTGAGCGCGCTGGCCGGAGCCTTGATCATGGTGGTGGCGGACTGGCTGGGGCGGAACATCGCCTATCCCTGGCCGGTCTCCGCGGGCCTGCTGGCGGCGTTCATCGGTTGCCCGTACTTCCTCTGGCTGATGCATCGGGAGCGGCGGGGCTGAGGCGGGCCACAGGCGCAACGAGTCGCTCTACTTAGGATAGGTGGAGCGCAGCGATACCCTTTGCGGTCGGTGCATGGATCGATGGGTATCGCTGCGCTCCACGCCATCCTACGGCGGGGATGCCAGCAGGATCGAACTCTGCCGGCAATCGCAGGAGTCCTTTGTAGGACCGAGGGGACGCCCAGTCCTTGCTCGCGAACTGGGTTTCCCGGCTGATCCGGCGCCGAGTGGGTTCGCGAGCAAGCTCGCTCCTACAGATTCAGCATCAGGCTTGCTGCAAGGCGCGGGGACGGTTGCTGCGGTCTTCGGCATCGGCGGTAACGGCCTGCTGCAGCTGGAGATCGAACTCGATCTCGGCGAAGCGCCCTTCCACTCCACGTGCCTTGGCGGCAGCTGCGTCGTCGACGAAACGCACTTCGCCGATCAGCCCGTCGCGGGTGGCGTAGGCGAAGTCGTCCCACAGGTACTGGTCGCCGGCCAGGTTGATCTGCGTGGTCAGGTGGCGATGCCCCGGCGCGGAAATGAAGAAGTGGATGTGCGCCGGGCGCTGGCCGTGGCGGCCGAGCTGGTTGAGCAGCTCCTGGGTCGGGCCGTCCGGCGGGCAGCCATAGCCGCTGGGCACGATGCTGCGGGCCTGGTAGCGCCCCTCGGCGTCGGTGACGATGCGCCGGCGCAGGTTGTACTCGGACTGGGTGCTGTCGAAGTACGAGTAGGTGCCGTTGGTGTTGGCGTGCCAGAGGTCGACCACGGCGCCGGCCAGCGGCTTGCCGTCGAGGTCGAACACGCGGCCGGAGAGGAACATCACGGTGCCCGCATCCTGGCCATCGTCCATCCGCGCTTCGCCTTCGGACAGCGGCGCGCCGGCCACGTACAGCGGGCCTTCGATGGTGCGCGGGGTGCCGCCTTCGATGCCGACGGCAGCGTCCTGTGCGTCCAGCAGCAGGTCGAGGTAGTGCTCGATGCCCAGGCCGGCGACCACCAGGCCGGCTTCCTGGCGAGCGCCCAGGCGGTTGAGGTAGTCCACGGCTTTCCAGAACTCGTCGGGGGTGACGTTCATGTCCTCGATGAGCTTCGCGGTGTCCTGCAGGATGCGCAGGACGAGGCTCTTCACGCGCGGGTTGCCCTGGTCGTTCAAGGCGCCGCTGGCTTCTTCGAAGAAGGTCTGGATATCGGCAGTCTGGGAAATCTTCACGGTCACGTTGATCACCTCGTTCTTGTTGTTTTGAAAGTCAGTCGGGCATCAGCTGGCGCAGCGCACGGCCTCGCGGTCGACGCGATGGAACACGCGGTTGAAGTACACCAGGCTGTCCTGGCGCTCCCGCACAGCGACCTTTTCCAATTCGACGAACATCACGGTGTGCGAGCCGACTTCCTTGCAGTCGCTGATGCGACCCTCCAGGCTGACCAGCGCCTGGCGCAGCACCGGCAGGCCGGCGTAGCCGTCTTCCCAGAGGTCCCAGGCGAAGCGTTCTTCCATCGAGACCTTGGTCATCCCGGCGAAATGCTTGGCCAGCTCTTCCTGCTCGCCGCACAGCACGTTGACGCACAGGTGGCCGTTGCTGCGGAACACGTCATGGGTGGCGCTGCCGCGGTTGACGCAGACCAGAACGGTGGGCGGCGAATCGGTGACCGAGCAGACCGCGCTGGCAGTGATGCCGCAGCGGCCTTCCGGGCCGTTGGTGGTGATGATGTTCACCGCCGCCGGCAGTTGCGCCATGGCGTTGCGGAAGTCGATCTGGGTCTGGCTGAGGGTGTTGGCCATGTCTTCGCCCCTTGTGCTGGAGTGGCCGGCACGCCCGGCCTTTCTTGTATGGGGCCAGCGTAGGGCAGCGTCAGGGCGCGAAACATTCAGACGATTACCACACCGGAGGGTGGTGGCCGCTAGTCATCTAGGTGGTTTCTTTATCGTCAGCCTCGGCGACTATGGGTATGCTCCGGGGCATGCCATTGCGGCGACCGGGCCAAAGCCCGGCGTACGCGGCCTACGTGCAGCTCTACAACGATAAAAAAGAAAGTGGCAACGCCTGATGGATGCTAGAAAACCCGTGGTCTACATCGTCGACGACGACAAGGACCTGCGCACCTCCCTCGCCTGGCTGCTCGAATCGGTCAGCATCGAATCGCTGTGCTACGGCGGCGCCGAGGAGTTCCTGCGCGAATACGATCCCAAGCTCCCCGCCTGCCTGGTGCTCGATGTGCGCATGCCCGAGACCAGTGGGTTCCAGTTGCAGGAAATGCTCAACGACAAGGGCATCGCCCTGCCGACCATCTTCGTCACCGCCCATGGCGACATCCCCATGTCGGTGAAGGCGATGAAGAACGGCGCGCTGGATTTCGTCGAGAAGCCCTACAACCCGCAGCAGATGCTCGATCGCATCCAGGCGGCGCTGAAAAGCGCAGTGCAGGTGCATGCCGGGCAGGAGCAGAAGCAGGTCCTGCAGCACAAGCTGGACCTGCTGACCGGACGGGAACGGGAAATCCTGATGATGGTGGTGGACGGCAAGGCCAGCAAGGTCATCGCCCGCGAGCTGAACATCAGCGTCAAGACGGTCGATGTGCACCGTACCAAGATCAAGGAAAAGATGGGCGTGAGCAGCATCGCCATGCTGGTGCGCGAAGTGCTCAACGTGCCGCTGGAAGAATCGCGCCCCTGACCGGGGCGCTCTCCCTTAATTCGTTTCGACGCGCTCGCCGCACAGGTCGAGGGCGAACAGGCGCTGTGTCTCGGCCGGGGCCAGGCCGCTGCCGATCAGGCTGAACAACTTGCCCAGCGCCGCTTCGCGGGTCATTCCCCCACCCGACACCAATCCGGCATCGCGCAGGCGACTGCCCGCGGCATAGACGTCGAACGCCACGTGCCCCTGCGGGCATTGGCTGATCGCAGCCAGCACCACGCCGCGAGCGTGAGCCTCGCGCAATACCGCCAGCAGTTCCTCGTTATCCGACGGACCGGTGCCGCTGCCGTAGCACTCCAGCAGCAACGCCTGCACGCCACTGCCTAGCAGCGCACGCAGATGCTCGGCTCGCAGACCGGGGAACAGCGGCAGCACGGCGAGGTTCACTGGTTGGCGCGGCTGGCGGTAGCTCAGTTCGGCAGGAAGCGATTCCGCGCGCTCACCCTTGCGCTCACGCGGCAACACGGCAAAGGCATCGAAAGCCTCGCTGCGCAGCTTGGTGACGCGGGCGCCATGCATCAGCTCACCATTGAAGTACAACCAGACGCCCTTCTCGACGCCGGCCTCCAATACGTTCAGCGCACCCAGCAGGTTCGCCGGTGCATCGCTGCCCGGCGCCCCCATCGGCTGCATGGAGCCGGTGAGCACCACAGGGATATTCAGGCCAAGCAGCAGGAACGACAGCGCGGCCGCGCTATAAGCGAGGGTGTCGGTGCCGTGCAGCACCAGCACGCCGTCGTGGCCACCCTGCTCCACCGCATTGACGATGGCGTCACGCATGGCCAGCCAGTTGGCCTGGGTCATGTTGGCGCTGTCGAGCAGCGGCTGGAGCTCGGTAAATGACCAGTCGAGTTGAGTCTCGCCGTGGCCATGCAATTGTTCGCGCATGCGAGCTTCGAAACCGCCAGCCGGCGCCAGGCCTTCGGCGGTCTGCAGCATGCCGATGGTGCCGCCGGTATAGAGGACGAAGAGGTTCTTCACGCGCCGCATGCCAGTGCTCTTGTAGGAAAGTTCACAGGATAAACCGCGAGGCCGGGAGAAGTCCTGGCCTTGCGTATCAGACCAAAGTCAGCGGATCAGCCCTGGGCGGGCAGGCTGCCGTGGGCCGGAGCGGTCGAGTTGATCTTGTGCGCGTCGCGCCAGGCGTCGTGGTCGATGTCCAGGTCGGAGAACTTGCTGGCGTCGAACACCGGGCGCTCGATGCCGGCGCGGCGCTGCTCGTCGTAGTCGCGCATCACGCGCAGGCCGGTCTTGATCAGCATCGCCAGGGCCACCAGGTTGACGAAGGCCAGACAGGTCATGGTGATGTCGGCGAAGGCGAACACGGTGCCCAGGTTCTGCATCGAGCCCCAGAGAATCAGGCCCAGCACCAGGATGCGGAAGGCTATCAGCGCGGCGCGGCTGCGGCCGACAATGAACTGCAGGGCATTCTCGCCGAGGTAGTAGTTGTAGGTGATGCAGGTGAACACGAACAGCGATAGAGCGACGCTGACGAAGATGCGGCCCCAGTCACCGACCACGGCAGCCAGCGAGTTCTGGGTCAGGGTGATGCCGTCGCCTTCGAAGCCCGGGGTGTAGAAGCCCGAGAGCAGGATCAGCAGCGCGGTGCAGGTGCAAATGACGAAGGTGTCGAGGAATACGCTGAATGCCTGGACCACGCCCTGGGAGGCCGGGTGACGCACGGCGGCGACTGCGGCAACGTTCGGCGCACTGCCCAGACCCGCTTCGTTGGCGAACACGCCGCGCTTCACGCCCATCACGATGGCGCTGCCCAGCAGGCCGGCGAAGGCCGGTTCCAGGCCGAAGGCGCTCTTGACGATGGTGGTCAGCATGCCCGGCACCAGTTCGATCTGGGTGACGATCACGTACAGGGTGACCGCGATGTAGGCCAGGGTCTTGACCGGCACCAGCAGGTCGGAGACCGCGGCGATGCGCTGGATGCCGCCGAAGAACACGATGGCCAGCAGCACGGCCAGGGCGATGCCCGAGTACAGGACCGGGATGTCGAAGGCATTCTGCAGCGAGTGGGTCACGGTGAAGGCTTGCAGGCCGTTGAAGGCGAAGCCGTAGGTCACCAGCAGCAGGACTGCGAAGGTCATGGCCATCCAGCGCAGCTTCAGGCCGTGCTGGATGTAGTAGGCCGGGCCGCCGCGGTACAGGCCGTTGCCGTCGCTGCGTTTGTAGACCTGGGCCAGGGTGCACTCGAAGAAGCTGCTGGACATGCCCACCAGCGCGGTAACCCACATCCAGAACACGGCGCCGGGGCCACCGAGGGTCACGGCGATGCCGACACCCGCGATATTGCCGGCGCCCACGCGGCCGGCGAGGCTCAGCATCAGGGCCTGGAACGAACTCAGCTGGCCGGACTGGCCACGGATCGATTCCTTGAACACGCCGAACATGTGGCCGAAGTGGCGGAACTGGACGAAACGGGAGCGGATGGTGAAATACGCGCCGAGTCCTACGATGAGGACGATGAGGACTTTCCCGGAAAGGAAATCGTTGATCGCGTCGAGCATGTGCTGGGGCCTCGATTGTTATTGTGGGAGCACGGACCTGGGGCTGGTCCGCTCACTAGGGGCGCATGGTTGCGCCCGAAGCCTCCTGAAACAATTTCGCGGCTTGCTACGAATTGATGCGACCTGACGCTATAATTGCGTCAGTCGCATCACCTGGACCTGGCACGAATGTCCGAAAACCTCGGCCCCAATCTCAAGCTGCTTTGCGCCCACTACCGCTCTATTTCGGAGGTTTGCCGCAAGCTTTCGATCAACCGCGCTCAGTTCAACAAGTACCTCGGCGGTCAGAGCCAGCCCACCGCGTACAACCTCAAACGTATTGGAGATTTCTTCGGCGCCGAGGACTACGAGCTGCAATTGCCGCCCGAGCAGTTCGCCCGGCTGATCGGCGCGCGCGGCACCTCGCAGGCCAACGTGCAACGCGACGATCCGTTGCTGGAAATGCTCCGCCCGCTGCGCGACCACGCGGGCAACCTGTCGCGCTACTGCGGCTACTACTTCGAGTATTCCAACTGCATGTCGGTCCCCGGCTCGACCCTGCTGTCGCTGGTCCATCTGTACGAACAGGATGGCAACTTCCTCTTCGAGCGGCAGGAGCGACAGGAGCGCTCCAGCAGTACCGACGTACAGGCCGAGGACTGGGTGCGTTGCCGCTACCTGGGCGCGGCTTTCCAACTGCAGGACCGGGTGTTCCTGATGGACTACGAGTCGCTCACCGTCAACGAGATGAGCCAGACCATCCTCATCCCCAGCTTCAAGAGCCGCATCACTCGCCTGAACGGGCTGAAGACCGGCGTATCCAGCGGCGACCGCCGCACCCCGGCCTGCACCCGCGTGGTCTGGGAATACCTGGGGCCGGAGATCAACCGCATCAGCGCCTACCGCCAGGTCAAGCTGTACCAGCCGGACGACCCGCGCATCGACGACGATGTACGCCAGCGCCTGCAGGCCGGGCCGATCCGCCACGGGTTGTTCGAGATCGAGTAAGCCTGCTCGGCGCTATTGCTTTCTGTAGGAACGGTGTCGCCCTACCCCTTGCGGCTCTGTAGCCAGGCCGCCGCCAGCCCGCTGCCGCAGATCACCGCGATGCCCAGCAGCGCCGACGGCTCCGGCGTATGGCCGAAGATCACCAAGCCCAGCAGCCCGGCGAAAACGATCTGGCAATAGCTGAACGGTGCCAGCAGCGCCGGCGCGGCATGCTTGAAAGCCTGGGTCAGGAACAGGTGCGCGGTCATCCCGCAGGTGCCCAGGGCCAGCATCATCAGCCCGTGAACCAGTCCCGGCCATTGCCAGAAGAACGGCACCAGCGCGCTGACGATCAGGGTGTTGCACAACCCGGCGAAGAAGTTGCTGGTGGTCGGGCTGTCCACCTGGCTGAGCTTGCGGGTGAGCAGCTGGTAGAAGCTGAAGCACAGCGCCGAGCCGAACGGCAGCAGCACCGCCGGGGTGAACAGGTCGCCGCCGGGGTGGACGATGACCAGCACGCCGGCGAATCCCACCAGCACCGCCGCCCACTGGCCGAAACTGACCCGCTCGCCCAGCAGCGGCACCGACAGCGCCGTTACCAGCAGCGGCGCGAGGAAGTTCACCGAAGTCGCCTCGGCCAGCGGGATGTACTGCAGCCCCGTGGTGAACAGGAAGCTGGTGCCCAGCAGGCACAGCGCCCGTAGCGTCTGCAGGAACGGATGGCGGGTACGCAGCACCGCAAGGCCGGCGCGCGGCAGGAAGATGCCCGCCATCAGCAGCGTGTGCACCACATAGCGCGCCCACACCACCATGACGATGGGATAGATGCTCGCCAGGTACTTGGACAGCGCGTCGTGGCTGGAGAACAGGAAGGTCGCCAGGACAATGAGCAGGATGCCCTTGAAGGGCTGGTGGACGCCGGACAACGGCGATTGGCTGGTACTCATCGACTCACGGATTCAATAGGCAGATGCGGCCGGCACGGGCCGACATGGAGAGCAGGACAGCCTAGCAGGAGGCTCTGCAGAAAGAATCCGCCGCGCCGCTGCCCGAGCACCTCGCGGGTCCGCTGAAAGGCCGGGCGATACATATCCCGCACGGCGTTGTGCCAGGCATCCTACGCGCAATACCGGCGGAAGAATGTTCCATTTGGTTAATTCATGTTCGAACAGCGAACGCTTACGCCTCGGGTGAATTGCAGCAGGCTGCTGGGGAGCACCACTATGACCCCAGCCGCCGCCTCGATGCGGCGCCAACAACTATAAGAAAGGTCCGTTCACATGCTCATGCTCACCCTGGCACGCCTGCGCGCGTGCATCGCCCTTCTCCGCGCCCTCCCTCGTATTCCTGTCGCACCTGGCTGATCGCCTGATCCACACGCGCTGACCGCATCAACCTCCATCCGCCGCTTCTCAAAGAGCCGCGCGGAGGCCTCCGTTCGCCCCGAACAACGACAAGAATGCCGAGGGAATACCCATGCTCCGCCACCTGCCGCATCTCACCATCAGCGTCTGCCTGCTACCCGCCCTGCCCGCCCTGGCCAGTGCCGACGAAGGCGGCTTTCTCGATGACGCCAAGGCCAGCCTGCTGCTGCGCAACTTCTACATGAACCGCAATTACGTCGGCGAAGCCCGGCAGGACAAGGCCGAGGAATGGACCCAGAGCTTCATCCTCGACGCCCGCTCCGGCTACACCCAGGGCACCGTCGGGCTCGGCCTGGACGTGCTCGGGCTTTACAGCCTGAAGCTCGATGGCGGCAAGGGCACGGCCGGCACCCAGTTGCTGCCGACCCACGACGACGGCCGCCCGGCCGACGATTTCGGTCGCCTGGCGATGGCCGGCAAGGCCAAGGTGTCGAACACCGAACTCAAGGCCGGTGAATGGATGGTGGTGTTGCCGATCTTGCGCTCCGACGACGGCCGCTCGCTGCCGCAGACCTTCCAGGGCGCCCAGGTCACCTCGAAGGAAATCGACGGCCTGACGCTCTACGGCGGCCAGTTCCGCCAGAACAGCCCGCGCAACGACGCCAGCATGGAAGACATGTCACTGTTCAACCGCCCCGCCTACACCTCGGACCGCTTCAACTTCGCCGGTGGCGAATACCGCTTCAACGGCGACCGCACGCTGGTCGGCCTGTGGAATGCGCAGCTGAAGGACATCTACCAGCAGCAATACCTGCAGCTGCAGCACAGCCAGCCGCTGGGCAATTGGGTACTCGGTGCGAATATCGGCTACTTCTGGGGCAAGAAGGATGGCAGTGCCAAGGCCGGAGACCTCGACAACCGGACATTCTCCGGGATGTTCTCGGCCAAGTACGGTGCGAGTACCTTCTACCTCGGCCTGCAGAAGGTCATGGGCGAGGACGAGTGGTTCCGCGTCAACGGCACCAGCGGCGGCACCCTGGCCAACGACAGCTACAACGCCAGCTACGAAAGCGCGAAGGAGCGCTCCTGGCAACTGCGCCATGACTACGACTTCGCCGCTTTCGGTATTCCTGGCCTGACCCTGATGAACCGCTACATCCACGGCGACAACGTGCACAACGCCAGCACCCGCGACGGCAGCGAATGGGGGCGCGAGAGCGAACTGGCGTACACGGTGCAGAGCGGCACCTTCAGGACGCTGAACGTCAAGTGGCGCAACTCGACCATGCGCCGGGACTGGGCCAGCACCAACAGCTTCGACGAGAATCGGCTGATCATCAGCTATCCGCTGTCGCAGCTGTAAGCAGCGAGCTCACCGAGAAGCGTAGGAGCGGACTTCGTCCGAGATAGGGTTGTCCAAACTCCCGGCCCATCGGAGTGGTCAGGAACCGATCGCGGACGGAGTCCGCTCCTACAGGTGGGCCCTTCTTATGAAAAAGCCCCGGCATGCCGGGGCTTTTTCTTCGTTCAACTGGCGACTTACTGCCCGCCCGGCTTCTCGGCGTCTTCCGCCTCGATTTCCTCTAGAGCGAGTTCCAGCCCCCAGCTGGAAGCTTCGACCGGCTGGGTGGCCGGCGGCGGAGCAACCGGCGCCGGGGCGGCCGGCTTGGCGGCCGCGGGGGTGGCAGTGCTGCCGACGCTGCCCGGGTTGTCCTTGTACAGCTTGAGCTTCAGTCGCAGGTTGTTCGCCGAGTCGGCGTTCTTCACCGCCTCTTCCTCGGTGATCGCTCCTTCCACCGCCAGGTCGAACAGCGCCTGGTCGAAGGTCTGCATGCCCAGGGCACGGGACTTGTCCATGATCTCCTTGATCGAACTGAAGTCGCCGCGCTTGATGATGTCGCTGATGGTCGCCGTGCCCAGCAGCACTTCCACTGCCGCGCGGCGCTTGCCGTCCTGGGTGCGCACCAGGCGCTGGGAAACGAAGGCCTTGAGGTTGTTGCCCAGGTCGTTGAGCAGCTGTGGCCGGCGCTCCTCGGGGAAGAAGTTGATGATGCGGTCCAGCGCCTGGTTCGCGTTGTTGGCGTGCAGCGTGGAGATCGCCAGGTGGCCGGTATCGGCGAAGGCCAGGGCGTGCTCCATGGTCTCGCGGTCGCGGATCTCGCCGATCAGGATCACGTCCGGCGCCTGGCGCAGGGTGTTCTTCAACGCGGCATGGAAGCTGCGGGTATCCACGCCCACCTCGCGCTGGTTGATGATCGACTTGCGGTGCCGGTGCACGTACTCGATGGGGTCTTCGATGGTGATGATGTGGCCGCCGCTATTGCGGTTGCGGTGGTCGATCAGGGCCGCCAGGGAAGTGGACTTGCCCGAGCCGGTGCCGCCGACGAAGAGCACCAGGCCGCGCTTCTCCATGACCACCTTGAGCAGCACTTCGGGCAGCTTCAGGTCGTCGAACAGCGGGATATCCAGCTTGATATTGCGCGCCACGATCGACACTTCGTTGCGCTGCTTGAACAGGTTGATCCGGAAGCGGCCTACGCCGGGCACGGAAATCGCCAGGTTCATCTCCAGCTCTCGGTCGAACTCCGCGCGCTGCTCCTCGTCCATCAGCCCATAGCCGATGCGGGCGACGTCGCCGGCCTTCATCGGCTCGCTGGACAGGGGCTTGAGCACCCCGTTGAACTTGGCGCAGGGCGGCGCGCCGGTGGAGAGGTAAAGATCCGAACCATCCTGGGTGGCCAGGATCTTGAGCATCGCTTGGATATCCATTGAACTGCATCCGTACGCAAGGTGGCGGCGGACGCCGTCTGTAAGCGGCGCCCTATAAATAAGAATTTGCTTATTGACTCTATGGAGCGCCCCCAGGCCAGACAATGCAACCCATCGCGAAATGCGACCTGCATCACTGCTGCCGTACAATCGCGCCCAGACGCTTTCATTTAAGGACACGAAACAATGCCCGTCGCCATGGCCCGCCACATCCTGGTCAAGACCGCCGCCGAAGCCGAGCAGATCAAGCAGCGCCTGACCAAGGGCGAGGATTTCGCCGCCCTGGCGCGCAAGCATTCCACCTGCGCTTCCGGCAAGCGCGGCGGTGATCTGGGGGAGGTGCGCCCCGGTCAGATGGTGAAGTCCATCGACCAGGTAATCTTCAAGAAGCCGGTCGGCGTGGTCCACGGCCCGGTGAAAAGCCAGTTCGGCTACCATCTGGTCGAGGTCTATTTCCGGGACTGAGGGAACCGAGTCATGACGCCGCAACAGATCGCCCACTTCTGCCTGGAGCTGCCCGGCGCCCGCGAAGACATCAAGTGGGGCAGCAATCGGGTGTTCTCCGTGGCCGGCAACAAGATGTTCGCCATTCTCGACTTCCTCGACAGCGGCAATGGCGGCCTGGCCTTCAAGGTCGGCCCGGAGCTGTTCCTGGGCTATGTCGACCGCCCCGGCATCCGTCCGGCGCCCTACCTGGCACGGGCCTTCTGGATTTCCATACAGCGCCCCTACCCCATGGGCGATGCCGAACTGCGCGAGGCCCTGACCCGTTCGCACCAACTGGTGGTCGCCCGTCTGCCCAAGCGGCAGCGCCTGGGCCTCGTGCTGGAGACACCCTGATGCGCACGCTGAATTGGGAAGGCCTGTGGCACGCGCCGACCTCCAGCTGGGAGTCCCTGCAATTGGGCGACGGCCGCGCGGAAAGCCAACTGCGCGCCATCGACGAGGCTGGCGGGCCGCCCTATCAGTTGGAGTATCAACTGGAGTGGGACAGCCAATGGCGCCTGCGCGAGGCGCATTTCTCCGTCGAGAGCGAGCGCGGTGCGCATCAGCTACACCTGCTGGCCGATGGCGAAGGCCAGTGGCGAAGCGGCAGCGGCGAGCTACTGAGCGAGCTGGAAGGCTGCCTGGATATCGACGTCTGGCCCTCGCCCTTCACCAACACCTTCCCGATCCGCCGCCTGCAACTGGCTGACGGCGATCGCCGCGAATTGGTGGTGGTGTATCTGGAAGCGCCGAAGTTGAAGCCGGTGCGGATGCGCCAGGGCTATACACGCATCGACGCCACTCACTACCGGTACGAAAACCTGGAAGGCACGGACTTTCAGGCCCTCCTGACGGTGGATGATGACGGCCTGGTCATCGATTACCCCACCCTCTTCCGCCGCGCCTGACCCGATTTTCGCAGGAGCGAGCTTGCTCGCGAACGATTCATCCGGCCGGCCCCGTGCCAAGCGGTTCGCGAGCAAGCTCGCTCCTACAGGCAGTGCGCGGACCGGAGCGTAGGAGCGGACTCCGTCCGCGATCGGTTTGCATCACGCCGGACCTGAAAGGTAGTTCGTTAGCTAGCTTTCCTACATGCCAACCGCGGTCCATCATGTAGCACCCACCCGCCGTACCGAACTGCTGCACATGCCTGCCCAGACCCGCTCCACCGCGTCCACCCTGCAAGTGGTGTCCGTCGTCCTGTTCACCTTCATTGCCTACCTGACCATCGGCATCCCGCTGGCCGTGCTCCCCGGCTACGTGCACACCGACCTGGGCTTCGGTTCGGTCATGGCGGGCCTGGTCATCAGCGTCCAGTACCTGGCTACCCTGCTGACTCGTCCTTACGCCGGCAAGGTCATCGATACTCTCGGCCCCAAGCGCGCCGTGCTCTACGGCATGCTCGGCTGCGCCGGCAGTGGCGCGCTGATGCTCGGCTCCTGGGCGATGCAGGGCCTGCCGTGGATCAGCCTCGGCCTGCTGATGGCCGCACGTCTGGTACTGGGCACCTCGGAAAGCCTGGTCGGCAGTGCCTCGATCGCCTGGGGCATCGACCGCGTCGGCGCGGCGAACACCGCCAAGGTGATTTCCTGGAACGGCATCGCCAGCTACGGCGCCCTGGCCATCGGCGCGCCGCTAGGTGTGCTGATGGTCGGCCAACTCGGGCTGGCCAGCCTCGGCGGCAGCGTAGTCCTGCTGGCGGCGCTCGGCTTCGCCCTGGCCTGGCCCAAGCGCGCGGCAGCGCTGGTGCACGGCGAGCGCATGCCCTTCCACCACGTGCTCGGCCGGGTTTTCCCCCACGGCATGGGCCTGGCGCTGGGCGGTATCGGTTTCGGCACCATCGCTACTTTCATCACGCTTTACTACGCCAGCCTCGGCTGGAAGGACGCCGTGTACTGCCTGACCGCTTTCGGCGGCTGCTTCATCGGCGCGCGCCTGCTGTTCGCCAACGCGATCAATCGCCATGGCGGCTTTCGTGTCGCCATCGCCTGCCTGTCCGTGGAAAGCCTCGGCCTGCTCCTGCTGTGGAGCGCACCGACTCCCTGGATCGCCCTGGCCGGCGCGGCACTGACCGGCTTCGGCTTCTCCCTGGTGTTCCCCGCGCTGGGCGTGGAAGCCGTCGGCCTGGTGCCTGCTTCCAATCGCGGCGCCGCGCTGGGTGCCTATTCGTTGTTCATCGACGTGTCGCTGGGGGTCACCGGGCCGCTGATGGGCGCCGTCGCCAACGGCTTCGGCTTTGGTTCGATCTTCCTTTGCGCCGCGCTCGCAGCATTCAGCGGGCTGATACTCAGCCTGTGGCTCTATCAGCGTTCCTATCAGCAGCCCTGAACGACGCGGCGCGGTCTTAAAGCGCAACAGCGCTGATTGCCTTCGAGCACCCGTGATCCGGGAGCCATCACCGTTGATCAGGTCATCATGACATCCGCGTGACAGAGCCTGGACGAAAAAGTTCGATCCTCTGTTATCATCCCGCGGCGCCGGGGCGACCACGCCCCGAATACAACCAAAAGAACATGCCAGCACAGGACTCCACCTACCCCGTTCACGCACCACGGGGCGGAGAGCTTTTTTCTTTCTGTTCGCTGGCGCTGCACCATTAAGGAAATCAAGATGCTGAACCACCGGATCAGTCTGCTCGCACTGGGGATCCTCGCGTCGACCGCCGCCATGGCCGAAGACCAGTCCGCCGCCAAGGGCTTCGTCGAAGACAGCCACCTGGACCTGTTCTTCCGCAACGCCTACATGAATCGCGACTACAAGCACGGCCGCGACGACAAGGCCGAGTGGGGCCAGGCCGCTACCGCGACCTTCACCTCCGGCTTCACCCAGGGCACCGTGGGCTTCGGCGTTGACGCCTTCGGCATGTACGCCCTGCGTCTGGATGGCGGCCAAGGCAAGAGCGGCGCTGCCGGCATCGACTTCTTCAAGCAGGGCGACAGCGGCGAAGCCGCCAACGACCTGGCCCGCGCCGGTGGTGCGGTGAAGGCTCGCTTCTCCAACACCGTGATCAAGTACGGTGACCAGATGCCGGCCCTGCCGGTACTGAGCTACGACAACTCCCGCCTGCTGCCGGAAAGCTTCACCGGCACCCTGATCACCTCCAAGGAGATCGAAGGCCTGGAGCTGAACGTCGGCCGCTTCACCTCGGAAACCCGCAAGAGCGCCGAAGGGCGTGACAGCGGCGGCTTGAAACGCATCGACGTATTCGGCGGCAGCTACAAGTTCACCGACAACTTCAGCGGCTCGCTGTACGGCTACGAGAGCGAAGACGTCGCTCGCAAGCAGTACATGAACCTGAACTACGTCATCCCGGTGGCCGACAAGCAGTCCCTGACCCTGGACTTCAACGGCTATCGCACCCGCGTGAACGAAGACTTCGCTGCCGACCACGGCATCGACGGCACCAAGAACACCATCTGGAGCCTGTCGGCCGCCTACAACATCGGCGCCCACACCTTCATGGTCGCGCACCAGCGCAACAACGGCGACTCCGGCTACCAGTACGGCTGGTACCAGAACGAAGGCGGCCTGGGTGATGGCGGCACCACCATCTGGCTGGCCAACTCCTACTGGTCGGACTTCAACGGCGAGGACGAGCGCTCCTGGCAGGGCAGCTACAGCCTGGACCTCACCGAGTACGGCGTTCCGGGCCTGAGCTACACCGTGGCCTACGTCTACGGCGACAACATCAAGACCGCCGAGACCAGCAATGGCAAAGAGCGCGAAATCTTCAACCAGCTGAAATACGTCGTCCAGGACGGCCCGGCCAAGGACCTGTCGGTCAAGCTGCGCGGTTCCTGGCTGCGCGTGTCCAACGACGCCCGCTCCTACAACGACGACGGCAACGAAGTGCGCGTCTTCGTCGAGTACCCGGTCAACATCTTCTGATGATCTGATCAGGCTCGAAGCAGAACGCCCCGTGGCAGCGATGCCACGGGGCGTTTTTCATTCCGGCCTCTATTCCAGGCTGCGTCGCCTGGTCAGCCAGGGCATCGGCGGCAAGCCCATGCGCAGGATGTGGACGCACAACAGCAGGATCAGCGCACCGGCCGCGAAGGAGCCCAGGCGTTGGGCGGGCTCCAGCGTCTCGTTGAGCGTATTGAGGAACAGCATCGCGCTGCCGCCGAGCATGCAGGCGAGCAGGAATACCGAAAGGATGTAGATCTTCAGCGTCAACAGCCGCCAGTGCCAGCGCATGCGGCGGCGAACGGGGACTTCATCGGGGGGAAGTTGCGGCATGATCCTTTGCCTCCTGACAGGTTTCTGACAGGCTCACGCAACAGCAGCATGCGACGTCGAGATACTGGCAGGATGCTAGCCGGCACGGCGGAAAATGCCAAGGCGCGCAGGGTGCGACCCGTCGACAGGCCGGCTGCGCGCCGATGAATGGCGGGGCGTCAGCGCACCACGCTGTTGATGTCGTGGCGATTGAGGGAGGTGCGCATTTCCTCGTACCAGTCCGGGATCACGTCCTTCAGGCGCTCCTTGGCGTCCTCCAGCTTGAACGGCTGGGTATAGCGCTTCTTGCGATAGGAATAGATGAAGTAGGTGCCGTTGCGGTAGAGGATGCGGTCGAAGGTATAGAAGCCGATGTGCGTGCCATTGCAGCGCGCGGTCAGCACCATGTCGCCTTCCTCATAGGGCAGCACGCCCTCTGCGCATTCGTAGGTGAAGAACTCGCGCACGTCGTCCCAGTCCACGCCATCGCTGCTGGCGTGCAGGAAGGCTTCGGCCTGTTCCTCGGATTCGTCGGAGTGGTCGCTGTACCAGATGAACAGCGGGATGCTCTGGTTTGTCTCGTCACCCAGCCAGCTCTCGCCGTCCAGGTACTGCGCGCTGCGCGCCAGGCTCGCCTGCACGCGGCGGTGGCTCTGGCGGTACTCCTCCAGTTGCTCGTCGAACGCCGGCACGTCCTCGCCCAGCACCACGCCGTCCATGCCCTTGATCTCAGTCACTCGCGCCAGGTAATCGGCATACAGCGCCGCGTCCTGGATCACGGTGACGGTGTCGCGGGTCAGGCTAAGGCCGATCTCGGTGAAGTTGGCGCTGCCGAGGATCACCACGTCCGGCTCGATGAGCACCAGCTTCCAGTGCACGCTGTTCTGTGCGCGAAAATCCACATGCAGGGTCACGCTCTTGCCGGCGTCGCGGACGCAGAAGTCGATGAAGTCCGGCGAGGTGAAGGAATTGATGGTGCCCACCAGCAGGTCCAGGCGATTGCCCTTTCCCACCAGGGTTTCGATCAGTGACTCGGTTTCACTGGCGGAGGCCGAGACGACCGTGATCAGCTTGCCGCTGACCTGCTCCAGGTACTGCTTGAGCGAATGTTGAGCGTTTAGGATTTTCATACAGCCCCCACCAGAATTCTGAACACCGAATTCTGATGCAGGACAATGGGGGGTTTCAACTGTCGGATGTCGACCTATGCCCGCAGATTGGGCGCTGCAGCAGCAAAGCATGCAGCCCGGACCTGGCCGTGGCATAATGAGCGGCTTTGCCAGGCGCCTGTCGGTCTTGTTCGACGACCGCGCCTTCCATGCCCGCCCGCGCCGTCAGCGCCCGGCGCGCACCATGTCCAGCCAAGGGTCAGTCAGTTGATTTCCACCGCCAATATCACCATGCAGTTTGGCGCCAAGCCGCTGTTCGAAAACGTTTCCGTCAAGTTCGGCAACGGCAACCGCTACGGCCTGATCGGCGCCAACGGTTGCGGCAAGTCCACCTTCATGAAGATCCTTGGCGGCGAGCTGGAGCCTTCGGGTGGCCAGGTCATGCTGGAAAACGGCGTGCGCCTGGGCAAGCTGCGCCAGGACCAGTTCGCCTATGAAGACTTCAGCGTGATCGACACCGTGATCATGGGTCACGAGGAGCTGTGGAAGGTCAAGGCCGAGCGTGATCGTATCTACTCCCTGCCGGAGATGAGCGAGGAAGACGGCATGGCCGTGGCCGAGCTGGAAGTCCAGTTCGCCGAGTTCGACGGCTACACCGCCGAATCCCGCGCCGGCGAGTTGCTGCTGGGCCTGGGCATTCCGCTGGACCAGCACTTCGGCCCGATGAGCGCCGTCGCTCCGGGCTGGAAACTACGCGTACTGCTGGCCCAGGCACTGTTCTCCGATCCGGACCTGCTGCTGCTCGACGAGCCGACCAACCACCTGGACATCAACACCATCCGCTGGCTGGAAAACATCATCACGGCGCGTAACAGCACCATGATCATCATTTCCCACGACCGTCACTTCCTCAACAGCGTCTGCACCCACATGGCGGACCTGGACTACGGCGAGCTGCGCCTGTTCCCGGGCAACTACGACGAGTACATGACCGCGGCCGAACAGGCTCGCGAGCGCCTGCTGTCGGACAACGCCAAGAAGAAAGCGCAGATCGCAGAGCTGCAGACCTTCGTCAGCCGCTTCTCGGCCAACGCCTCCAAGGCCAAGCAGGCCACCAGCCGTGCACGCCAGATCGACAAGATCCAGCTGGAAGAGGTCAAGCCGTCCAGCCGTGTCAGCCCGTTCATCCGCTTCGAGCAGCATAAGAAGCTGCACCGGCAGGCAGTGACGCTGGAGAAAGTCAGCCAGGGCTTCGATGGCACCGCGCTGTTCAAGAACCTGAGCATGCAGGTGGAAGCCGGCGAGCGCATCGCCATCATCGGCCCCAACGGCATCGGCAAGACCACCCTGCTGCGCACCCTGGTCGGCGACATGGCGCCCACCGCAGGTGAAGTGAAGTGGACCGACAGCGCGGACGTGGGCTACTTCGCCCAGGACCACGCCGAAGACTTCGAAGACGACTACAACCTGTTCGACTGGATGGCCCAGTGGACCCAGGGCGGCGAGCAACTGGTGCGCGGCACCCTCGGCCGCATGCTGTTCTCCAACGACGACATCAAGAAGTCGGTGAAGGTCATCTCCGGTGGCGAGCAGGGCCGCATGCTGTTCGGCAAGCTGATCCTCAAGCGCCCGAACGTGCTGGTGATGGACGAGCCGACCAACCACCTGGACATGGAGTCCATCGAGTCGCTCAACCTGGCGCTGGAGAACTATCCGGGCACCCTGATCTTCGTCAGCCATGACCGCGAGTTCGTGTCCTCCCTGGCCACCCGCATCATCGAGCTGTCGGAGAACGGCGTGACCGACTTCAGCGGCACCTACGATGACTACCTGCGCAGCCAGGGTGTGATCGTCTGATCAACGCCAAGCTGCAATGAAAAAGCCCCGCCCAGTGCGGGGCTTTTTCTTGCTCTTTTGATCTTCGTAGGAGCGAACCTGTCTGACACGAATGCAGCCGGGAAACCCATTCGCGAGCAAGCTCGCTCCTACAAGAGGCACCTTTTTGCTCAGCCCCGGATCAACGCCCCGACGTCTGCATCGTTGCGCTACCCAGGCTGACGTCGAAGAACTCCGCCGCCGAGGCGGCCAGGTCACGGTGGATGGCCTGGCGGTCGACGCCCTGGGTGTCGGTGCACAGGTCCGGCGTGGCTTCCTTCTCTTCTTCCGAACAGGGCGACATGAAGACAAAGTGCCCTGCCCCATCCAGCACCCGCAGGTCCGCCTGCTGTGGCAGCTTGCGTGCCAGCGCGCCGGCATTCTTCTTCCAGTCGAGGATATGGTCGTCGTTGCCGGTGTAGAGCAGAACCGGCACCTGCACGTCCTCCAGTTCATGGGCGCCATACATCAGGCTCAGCGGCGCGAGCAGGAGCAAGGCGCCAACGCGCGGGTCGGCCATGGGTACCAGGTCGCTGCGGTCGGCGCGCACCTCGCCTTTCTCGCTGCAGGCGTCACGGTCGTCCGGGCGCTGCTGGCAGTACTTGATCAGCCGTTCCAGGCGCGGCTGGGCGCCGGCCAGGATCAGAGCGGTCTCACCGCCGGCGGAATAGCCGATCACACCGACCTTGCGCGGGTCGACGATGCCCGCGATCTGCGGATCGAGCAGTGCGGCACTGATGGTTTCGGAAACCTGCAGCGGCCGCCCGTACAGATTGCTTAGCGCGCCCAGGCGGCTGTGGTCATGCAGGTTGTCGCCGGGATGCAGCAGCGTCACCACCACGAAGCCCTTGCGCACCAGCGCTTCGATCAGGTCACGATGGGCCAGCGGCGTGCCGTAGTTGCCGTGGGACATCACCAGCAGCGGGAAGCGCCCGTTGGCGGTCTTGCCTTCATAGGCGACGTCGAGGATGAAGTTGCCCAGGTGCAGAGGCTGTTCGGCGGCGCGCGTCGGGTAGAAGGCGATGGCCTTCATCGGCTGCTGATCCAGCGGGTCGCTCACCTGAAGACGATGGAATCCGACGCCCCAACCGGAAGAGGCCCAGCTGGAGGTACTGACCGCGGTACCGAAAGTAACGAGCAGAAGAACCCAGAGCAGGCGCCTCGCCATGGTGCACACCGTCCCGAAACGTATCCAGATCAGGCGCCACGGGGCATGTCGTAGGAAAAAAGCCGCCGGGCACCGCCAAACGGAAATATCTGCATAGTACGCGCCAGTTTTCAGCGCCCTGAAACGGCAGACGGACGGCAAAAGAAAAAGCCCCGCAATGCGGGGCTTTTTTTCAGCGGCGTTACTCAGGCAGCAGCGAACTGGCTGGCAATGCTCGCCTGGGCGCCGGCAATGGCGTTGCGGCGCGGCTCGTCACCGTAGGCCAGACCTTCGGCACGCACGACCTCGATGTCGGTGATACCGAGGAAGTTCAGCACCAGCTCGAGGTAGTTCTCATGGGCTACACCGCTGGGTTGGCCGGCATGGATGCCGCCGGCGGTGGAGACGATGATGACCTTCTTGCCGCCAGCCAGGCCTTCCGGGCCGCTCTCGGTGTAGCGGAAGGTCTTGCCGGCAACGGCGATGCGATCGATCCAGGCCTTCAGCTGGCTGGGGATCGAGAAGTTGTACATCGGCGCGCCAATGACGATGGCGTCGGCAGCCAGGAACTCTTTGATGCTTTGCTCGCCCAGGGCGGCTTCGTGCTTCTGCGCGGCGTCGCGCAGTTCTGCCGGAGTGCCGGCGGCAACCAGGCTGGCGGCCGACAGGTGGCTGATGGCGTCGGCGGCGAGGTCACGGTAGGTGACGTCGACACCCGGCTCGGCGGCGGCCCAGGCGGCGACCAGTTCGGCGCTCAGCTGGCGGGAGGTGGAGTTGTCGCCAAGGATGCTGGAATCAATGTGCAGCAGTTTCATGTCTTTCTCTCCGGGGAAGGTGGCCAGGGGGTCTGGCGGAGCAATTCGTCGTTGAGGGCAAGACTACGCATGTGGCCAATCTTCGATAAGTCGGCAAAAATGCAATGATTCGTCTCACCAGCAGGACAATCCCATGCAGGACCTCAATGACCTCTTCTATTTCGCCAAGGTGGTGGAGGCCGGTGGATTCGCCGCCGCCGGACGCCTGCTGGGCTTGCCGAAGTCGCGCCTGTCGCGGCGAGTAGCAGAGCTGGAGGCGCGCTTGAATGTGCGCCTGCTACAACGCACGACCCGCAAACTGGCGCTCACCGACCTGGGCGAGCGCTATTACCGGCACTGCCAGGCGATGCTGGTGGAAGCCGAGATGGCGGACGAGGTGGCCGCGCAACTGAGCGCGGAACCGCGCGGACGGGTGAGGCTGTCATGCCCGGTGGCGCTGGCGGAAACCTCGCTGAACGAGATGCTGCCGGGCTTTCTCGCGGCCTATCCGCAGGTGAACCTGGAGCTGATGCTGACCAACCGCCGCGTCGACCTGCTCAACGAAAGCATCGATGTCGCCCTGCGGGTGCGGGCGCCGGGCGATGAAGACCTGTCGCTGATCTCGCGGCGCCTGCGTCTGGCGAAGACTGCGCTGGTGGCTGCGCCTTCGCTGCTCAATGGCGTCAAGCTGCGCGTGCCGGAAGACCTGGCCACCCTGCCCGTCCTCGGCGCCATCGACAACGACCGTCGCGTGCACATGAAGCTGACCGGCCCGCAGGGTGAGATCAAGGAAGTCGCGCTGGAGGCACGGCTGGCAGTCGAGGACTTCAATCTGCGCAAGAACGTCGCCCTGGCGGGGCTGGGCGTGACACTTCTACCGCTGCACTACTGCACCGAGGAACTGGAGGACGGTCGCCTGGTGCGCGTACTGCCCGCCTGGAGTGAACCGGAGGCCTACCTGCAGGCGGTGTACCCGCACCGACGAGGCATCCTGCCGGCGGTGCGGGCCTTGCTCGATTATCTCGAGGAGGGTTTTTCGAAGGACGATTGGCCGGTCTGAGCGGGACGATTACGCCGGGTTCGTTCCCAGCCCCATCAACGCCCCGATCCAGCCCAGCAGCCGGCCGCCGCTGAGCCAGTCGATCCAGAACACCTGGTGCAGCACGACGATGGCCCAGAACACCACCTGGAAGGACAGTTTGCGGGTCTTGTGGCGGAACACCTGCTGGGCCAGGAAGGCCCCCGGCCAACCACCCAGCAGCTCCAGCAGGTGCAAGCTCTGCTCGGGAGTGCGCCAGTCGTTGCGCTCGGCGCTGCGTTTGTCACGCCAGTAGGCGAGGAAGGCCAGCACGCTGAAGACGGGATAGAGCAGCAGGAACCAGACGAAATAGCCGTCCTTCAGCCAGAGCAGCGAGCCGATGACGGGCAGCGCCAGCAGTGCAGCAAGAACCGCCAGCGCGCGCCCCAGCGAATGCTTCGGCGCGCTGGGGAAGGCCACTTCGCGCCCGCTGCGTGCGCGCTCGCGGGTCGCCGCCGCGGCGGGCTTGCGGCGGATTGCCGGAGTATCGATGGCCAGCCCGGCAAGGCGGGCGTGATCGGCGCGGGGGCGGCCGTCCTTGCCGGCGCCTTCGACGTAACACACCTGGTCGCCCGCTTCCGGGCGGCGGTCGCCGCGGAAGTCGGAAATGTGCAGGAAGACTTCCTTGCCGCCGGCCTGGGGGTGGATGAAGCCGAAGCCCTTGTCATCGTCCCAGCGGCTGATGGTGCCGTTCTTTTCCACGTTCACTCGCTATCGGATCAGGGTTTGGCGCTGCTCCAGTCGATCAGGGCGAACTGCCAGGTTGCCAGGATCAGCAGGCCGAACACGATACGGTACCAGGCGAAAGCCGCATAGCTGTGGTTCGCGATGAACTTGAGCAGGCCGCGCACGGCGATCATCGCGAAGATAAACGAAGTGACGAAGCCCACGGCAAACACCGGCAGATCCGCTGGCTGGAAGACATCGCGGTACTTGTAGCCGGAGTAGACCGCGGCGCCGACCATGGTGGGCATGGCGAGGAAGAAGGAGAACTCGGTGGCGGCCTTGCGCGACAGGCCGAACAGCAGGCCACCGATGATGGTCGCGCCGGAGCGCGAGGTGCCCGGAATCAGCGCCAGGCACTGGCAGCAGCCGACCTTCAGGGCTTCCTTCCAGGTCATGTCGTCGACGGTTTCGGCGTGGATCACGTGCTGGCGCTTCTCCGCCCAGAGCATGATCACGCCGCCCACCACCAGGGCCACGGCCACGGTGATCGGGTTGAACAGGTAATGGTGAATGTAGTCGGCGAAAGCCACGCCCAGCACCACGGCGGGGAAGAAGGCGATCAGCAGGTTGATGGTGAAGCGTTGTGCCTTGGGCTGGGTGGGCAGGCCGCAGACGATGTCGAGGATCTTGCGGCGGAACTCCCAGACCACGGCAAGGATGGCGGCGAGCTGGATGATGATGTTGAAGGCCTCGGCGCGTTCGCCGCCAAAGCCGATGAGGTCCGCCACGATGATCTGGTGGCCGGTGCTGGAGATCGGCAGGAACTCGGTAAGCCCCTCGACCACGCCAAGAATGAAGGCCTGAAAGGCGCTCCACAGATCCATACTACTTTCCCCCGCGAGGCACGCTGGCTCGCACATTTCTAATGGTTTTTTCCGCTGCCTGCTCCAGGCGCGCAAGCGCCGCAACGGCGTCGCATGCTAATGCATTGGCCGTCGGGCGCTATGAAATTCACAAAAATTTCTCTTGCGCAGCTCCGGCAGAGGAAGCGTTGGCACTTTCGCAAGGAATCTCTTCCCAGCGGCGCCAGGAAGATGCAGACAACCACGATCCAGGCCGGTTCGCGCCATCATGCAAAATGCCTAATTCATTGAAAAGACAGCAGTACTCAAGTACCAGAAAGCCTACAAATCAGCCCATTGTGTTAGCGCGCTGAAACACCGGAATCACCGCAAACGCCTACGGGCTGCACCTCGCCCTCCCCACCCAAAGTTGTGTATCAACACTGCAACACAATCCGCTTCATCAGTGATCAAGGCCCCGTTCCAAGGCCTCTGGAGGGCTTTGGTACGACGGTCCTGTATCAGCGCCGAGACATTCGCCTCGCAACGGCTCATGGCGCTTTCGGCTATGTCATTGATTCTCAATGACAGATCAAAAGCGGCACGGCATCTGCTCCACCTTGGTACCGCTGGTTAGGGCTCAGCGCACCAAGAAGGAACCGCCATCATGGGGAACATCGACTCAAGGATCGTCGGTCTGTTAGTCACGCTCGCTTGCGGGGTGGCCAGCATTTCGCTGTGCCCCACCGTCCAGGCTGGCGACGGCACCATCGTTCTGCAGCGCCAGGTGCAGCCACGCGTCGCTACGCGTCCCACCGATATTCCCGATCCCAATCCGATCACCGTCAACCCGAACATCTCCGACCAGGTCGTGCGCCAGACCGGCAATGCCGAATTGAGCGACAGCGATTTCGCCGGCGTCACCAGTGGCTCCACCCTGGAGCGCCACATCCTTCCCGGCGGCACTCTGGTAGGCATGGACAACGGTAGCAACCAGAGCCTCAACAACGGCAGCCTAGGCGGCGGCATGGGCGCTGGCGGCGGCATCTCCAATTCGGTGAACCGCACTGTGCAGCAAGGCCTCTCCCCCCTGCGCATGCTGACGGGAGATCGCTGAGATGAAAGCCCACCTGCTCGCTCTGCCCCTGCTCTTCTGCGCAGCCTCTTCCTTTGCCGCCGATCCGTCGACGGTCAACAACGCCAACATCGACAGCGCCGTGCGCAACTACAACGGCGTGGCCAGCGTGAACCAGGCCGCCGGCGATGAGCAGCAGCAGGCCAACGGTCGCACCATCGCCATCGGCACCAACGCCCAGGCCACTACCCAATTCCGGCAGACGGTCAACGCCTTCGTCGATCCCAGCCAGGCCGCGTCCGCCAGCATCACCGGCAACGCCTTCACCAACGGCAACGGCGCACTGGGTGTGAACCAGGCCGCTGGCGCCGCCAACCAGCAAGTGAACGCCATGCGGATCAGCGTCAGCGCCGTACCGCAGAGCGTCGACGACAGCGTGCTTTCCCAGCAGAACGTCGCGCTGCCAGTGAACTCAGGCCCAGCTAACTCCACCTCGGGTAACCGGCAGGTCGTCACCAGCGACCAGGCCTTTGCCGGCAGTCGTGGCGTAGTCCAGGTGAGCCAGAGCGCCGGGGTCGGCAATCGCATTGCCAACACCCTGAGCATCCGGGTCGCGGATTGACCCAAGCCAACTCCTATAACACTAAACACGCCAAACAAAGCAAAGGAGATACACCATGAAACCCACAATGGCTCTCAAGCCCCTGGTATTCGCTGTCGCAGCGATCATGGCTGTAGCAGTGCACGCAGATAATCGCGACAACGATCGTGGTCGTGGCCATGACAACCATGGTCATCATCATCAACAACCCAAGCCTCCGTACGATCCCTACAAGGACCCGCGGATCGAAGCAGGCGCCAGCGCCACGGTGGAAGACACCCAGGAGAGCAGCGACAACACCGTGGTCAACATGGGCACCAAGAACACCGCTACGGTCGACAGCTCGCTGGGGACCGCATCGGGTAACGTGGGCGTCAACGTGGCCGCCGGTGACATGAACCAACAGGCCAACGCCGCCGCCCTGGCCACCGCCGACGAGAAGTTCATCTTCGGCACCGCCTATGCGTCCACCGAAGTGACCCAGACCAATGAAGCCAACAAGGCGCTGAACCTCTCCACCACCAACAAGGCTTCGCTGAACAACTCCGGCAGCAACTCCTCCGGGAACATCGGCATCAACATCGCCTCGGGTAACTACAACCAACAGAAAAACGACATGGCAGCCGCCGTGTCCGGTGGTCGTAGTGCCGACTCCTACAGCGGCGCCACCCAGACCTCCACGGGCAATACCGTGGGCAACGTTGCCTTCCTGACTTACGAGAAGGAAACCCTGAAGTCCACCTTCAGCGCCAAGGGCACCTACAAGGGCGCCGGCGTTGGCTACGTCGTGGACGAAAGCGGCCGTGGTGGCCACGACAGCCGCAACAGCGGCGGCAGCAAGGAAGACAAGGACCCGCTGTTCTTCGTCGAAGCCGGCACTGTTGACCTGAAAGGCCAGGCTACCTATCAGGTGCTGGTACCCACCGGCTGGAAAGACCCGGTCAAGAACGACGCCACCATCAGCAACTCGCTCAACAATGTGTCGGGCAACCTGGGTGCGAACGTTGCAGCTGGCGTAGGCAACCAGCAGAGCAACTCGCTGTCCATCGCCGCAGGCTGCAAATCCTGCCTGTAAGCGACACAGCGCAGTACCTGGAGGCTCCGGCAACGGAGCCTCCTTTCTCCTGAGCCGACCCCCAGGCGTCACGATCATGCGTACGTCCGCCCTGCTTTTGCTCGCCCTCTTCTCGCTCACGACGCAGGCCGCGCAACTCCCCTTCGCCATTCTTCCCGGCGGCTCCATGGCCTACAAACACGTCGAGAGCATCCGCGAGCGCAAGTTCAGCAACCTGGTCCAGCAGAAGACCGACTTCAGCTGCGGCGCCGCCGCGCTGGCGACGATCCTCCGCCAGGCCTATGCGCTGGACGTGGACGAGGAATTCGTGATCAAGGGGATGCTGGTCCGGGCCGACCCGGACCTGGTGCGCACCCAGGGCTTCTCCATGCTCGACATGAAGACCTACCTGGAAGCCATCGGCATGCGGGCACGCGGGTATCGAATCCCCGCTGCGTCCCTGGAGAAGCTGACGATCCCGGTGATAGTGCTGATGGACATCCGTGGCTACAAACACTTTGTCGTGATGCAGCGAGCCTATAAAGGCTACGTCTACATCGGCGACCCGGTGTTGGGGCACAAGCGCTTCACCCAGGAGGATTTTCTCAAAGGCTGGAACGGCATCATCTTCGCCGTCATCGGTCCGGGCTACGAACAGGCCAACGCCCTGATGAGCCCACCCGACCCGCTGACTGCCAAGGACCGAATCAATGCGTTCAGCCCGGTCAAGGACGCAGAGCTCATGGAATTCGGCTTCATCCAGAGCGACTTCCTCTGACCGCACCAGAACGGAAGGCAGGAATCCTTCCGGGGAGAACAACATGAAACTGATCCCGCTGCTTGCCGCCACCTGCTTCGTGGCCTGCCTGCCGGTCCAGGCGGAGAGCGTATTCAAGCCGATCGAGCTGAAAGATCAGGAGCTGGCCCAACTTCGCGGCAAGTACGTGATGCCTGGCCGGGTCATCAGCTTCGGCATTGTCATGAGCAGTACCTGGAAGAACGCCGTGGGTGACAACATCGGCGCCAAAGTGAGCATGCAAGTCCAGGAGTCGACCATCAAACCGCAGTTCTACGTCACCACCATTGACGAGAAAGCCAGTGGCAATCCCGCTCCGCCTGCCGCCGGCACCGGCACAGTTACCGGCGGCGCAGGCCTGAACCAG
Source organism: Pseudomonas multiresinivorans (assembly GCF_012971725.1). NCBI lineage: Bacteria > Pseudomonadati > Pseudomonadota > Gammaproteobacteria > Pseudomonadales > Pseudomonadaceae > Pseudomonas > Pseudomonas multiresinivorans. Next base: position 3,318,529 of record NZ_CP048833.1, on the reverse strand, counting down.
ACCCAGGGGGTCACCCAGAGCGTTCGCGCCGCCGGCGATTACAACACCGCTTCGAACAACGTCAGCATCGACGTGAAGGAAGCCAACCAGGCACCGGCCGTAACTCAGGAAGGTACCCCGCTGAACAATGCGCCAATCAGCGCCAGCAACGGCGCCGGCACCGTCAGCGTGACACCGGGCAATGGCGGCATTCAGTTGGCGATCAATGCCAACGGACAAGGCGCCTCGATGCAGCAACTGGCGGCCGGCGGATTGCTCCAGGCCGCGCAGATGGTCGGCGGAAGTAATGCCGTCAATAACCTGGCGCAGCTCAGCGTGGTACTGAAAAACAACCTTCCGTCGTCTGGAGCACTGGACTGCAATCTCGACCAGCTCAAAGGGCTTCGCACCATGGGTATGTGATCTACGCTCCAGTGCGACTGTGAAGTCCAACCTAATAAGAAGGACAGCGCGCCATGCACCGATCGCTAACGCTAGGAACTGCAATCTGTGTATCCGCTTTACTCCCCCCGTCTTTCGCCGCCGCTGCGACGGAAGCCGAGGTGGAGGCTTTGAAACAGGAGCTTCTCGAGCTCAAGCAGCGCTACGAGTCGCAGCAGAAGGCCCTGATGGTGCTCGAGCAACGGGTCAGGCAGGTGGAAGAAGCACCCGCTGCGCCAGCCCAGCCCAAGCGTCTGGTCACTTCCACCGGCAAACCCACTCCCCCAGGGACCGGCAACACCGTTGCCGCCAGCGGCAGCTCCTACGGCGAGTCGCTCAAGGATGATGCCAGCCCGCCCAAAAGCGTGGAAAACCTTTACGACGAGGCCAGCGGCTTCTTCGGCAACGGCGCGTTCAGCTTCGAGACGGGCCTGACCTACACCCACTACGATACCAAGCAGCTGATCCTCAACGGTTTCCTGGCACTGGACACGATCTTCCTGGGCAACATCGGCGTGGACAACATCAAGGCAGATAACTGGACGATGGACCTGACGGCCCGCTACAACTGGAACAACCGTTGGCAGTTCGATATCAACGCTCCGGTCGTCTACCGCGAAAGCACCTTCGAATCGGCCGGCGCCGGCAACTCCACGGCACAATCCACGGACGAGAAGGTCACCCGCGATCCGACCCTGGGCGATGTCAACGTCGGCATCGCCTACAAGTTCATGGACGAGACCGAGTCGCGCCCCGACGCCGTGGTCAGCCTGCGGGTCAAGGCCCCCACCGGCAAGGACCCGTACGGCATCAAGCTCAAGCGCGCCTCGGACAACGACAACCTCAACGTCCCCGATTCACTGCCCACCGGCAACGGCGTCTGGTCGGTCACTCCCGGCATCTCGCTGGTCAAGACCGTCGACCCGGCCGTGCTGTTCGGCAGCCTCTCCTATACCTACAACTTCGAGGAGTCTTTCGACGATATCAGCCCCACCGAGGGTGTGAAACAAGGTGGCAAGGTCGACCTCGGAGACTGGTTCCAGATCGGTGCCGGCGTGGCTTTCGCCCTCAACGAAAAGACCAGCATGTCGTTCTCCTTCTCCGACCTGATTGCCCAGAAGAGCAAGGTCAAGGCCGATGGCGGCGACTGGACTTCGGTCACCGGGAGCGACGCCAATGCCGCCTACTTCAACTGGGGCCTGACCTACGCCTGGAGCCCCAACCTGACCATCGTGCCGAACCTGTCCATCGGTATCTCGCCGGATGCGCCGGATTTCAGCTTCAGCGTGAAATTCCCGTATTACTTCTGACGACTCGGCAATCCAGACGCAAAGGCCCCTTTCGGGGCCTTTGTCTTTTCCAGAGATCGTCACCTGTACGTAGGAGCAACTGTCTTCTCTGGATAGTCCGTCGCTGCGTCTTCCCCCTCACCCCAACCCTCTCCCTGAGGGAGAGGGTTGGGGTGAGGGCCGACCCAAGCGCAGAAGCATCTCGTAGGAGCGGACTCCGTCCGCGATAGGCTGCAATTGCGCCGGACAGCATCGCGGACAGAGTCCGCTCCTACGCCAGCACGAAACGCCCTATCCGAGTCCACCGAATCGTGACGGACAACGGATCCGCGTCCGTTCCCGCCCCGACCGGTATCCCCGCCCTAGCGCAACTGATGCTTGTGCAACAAGCGATAGAAGGTCGGTCGCGAGATGCCGAGCACTCGCGCCGCCACACTCAGGTTGTCGCCGTGCCGGGCCAAGGCATCGCACATGGCCTGGCGCTCGGCGCCGAGCTTGTATTCCTCCAGGGTCACCAACGGCAGGTGCACCGAGCGCCCCTTCTCCCTTTCCAGGCCCAGGTCGCGGGCCTCGATCTGCCGCCCTTCGGCCAGTACCAGGCCACGGCGCACCCGATTGGCCAGTTCACGCACGTTGCCGGGCCAGCCGTGCTCGGCCATCGCCGCCAGGGCATCATCGGAGAAACGGCGCGGCCGTCGCCCGGTTTCGACGCTGTAGAGGTGGGCGAAGTGATTGGCCAGCAAAGCCAGGTCGCCGTTGCGCTCGCGCAGCGGCGAAGTCGACACCTGCAGGACATTGAGCCGGTAGTAGAGGTCCTCGCGGAACTGGCCGGCGCGGATCGCCTGCTCCAGGTCCACGTGGGTCGCCGCCAGCACCCGCACATCGACGTCGATCGGCTGGCTGCCGCCGACCCTTTCGATCTGTTTCTCCTGCAGCACGCGCAACAGGTTGGCCTGCAGCTCCAGCGGCAGGTCGCCTACTTCGTCGAGGAACAGCGTGCCGCCGTTGGCCTGTTCGAAGCGACCGATCTTGCGCTGGTGCGCGCCGGTGAACGACCCCTTCTCGTGGCCGAACAGCTCGGACTGGATCAACGCTTCCGGCATCGCCCCGCAGTTGATCGCCACGAACGGCCGGATCGCCCGCCGCGACTGGCGATGCAGCGTGCGCGCCACCAGTTCCTTGCCGGTGCCGCTCTCGCCGCGGATCAACACGGGGGACTCGGTCGGCGCGAACTTCGCCAGCAGCTTGCGCAGCTCGCGGACATCGCGGCTTTCGCCCAGCAGTTCGTGTTCATGCTCATCGCTGTGCACGCTGCCGCGCCCGCGCAGGCGCGCCATGCCAAACGCGCGGCCGAGGGTGACCTGCACGCGCGCCACATCGAAGGGCAAGGTATGGAAATCGAAGAACCATTCGCTGACGAAGTCGCCCACCTCATTCAGGGGCAGGACCTCCGGGCTGAGCACGGCTATCCACTCCGTGCCGCTGCGGCTGATGAGTTCCTTGACGGACTCCCGGCGTTCAAGATGCCGGGGTTGCAGGCGCAGCAGGCCGACGTCACAGCCGCGATTGCTGGCGCTATCCAGCTCGCAACTGTCTACCTCCCACCCTGCTGCCCGTAGTCCGGGTAATAACCTGCGGCAGTCGTCGCATGGATCGACCACCAGCAGGCGACGAGTATTCGCGGCTGCCTCGAGCATGCTCCCTTCCTTGGCGCCATTATTTTGAAAAACTTTAAAAAACAGTTGGTTGGCGCTCCAGTTTGTAAAGCTAGCAATATATTGACGCCGCCCATTGACCGTTTTCCTATAAGGTCAATGTCGAATCGATCTCACCACCCCTGTCCTCGCCGCTTGACTTCCAGCCGCCGCACGAACTCCTCCAGCACCAGCTTGTAGAGGTCGTCCCCCAGGTACACGTCCTCCACCCCACAATCGATGTTCGGGTTGTCGTTCACCTCGATCACCACAACCCGCTCCCCGGACTGTTTCAGGTCCACGCCGTAGAGCCCGTCGCCGATCAGGTTCGCGGTTTTCACCGCCAGTTCCACCACTTTGCGCGGCGCCTCGTGCACGGCCATGGTGCGGAAATCGCCGCTCACTTCCTGCGCGCCAGGGCTGTGGTCGTAAATCTGCCAGTGTCCCTTGGACATGAAGTACTGGCAGGCGAATATGGGTTTCTGGTTGAGGACGCCGATCCGCCAGTCGTATTCGGTATAAAAGAACTCCTGCGCCAGCAGCAGCACCGAGCGCTCGAACAATTCGGTGCTGGCCTTGAGCAACTCCTCCTGGTTGCCCACCTTGATCACCCCGCGCGAGAAGCTGCCATCGGGAATCTTCAGCACCAGCGGGAAGCCCAGGCGCTCGCCAACCCTCTCCAGCTCCTGCGGGTTGTCCTTGTAGAGTATCTCGGTGGCCGGCATGCCCAGCTTGTGGCTGCGCAGCAAGTCGGCCAGGTAGACCTTGTTGGTGCAGCGCAGGATCGACACCGGGTCGTCCATCACCACCATGCCCTCGCTCTCGGCCTTCTTGGCGAAGCGATAGGTGTGGTCGCTGACGCTGGTGGTCTCGCGGATCAGCAGCGCGTCGTACTCGGCCAGGCGTGAGTAGTCCTTCTTCTCGATCAGCTCGACGTCGATACCCAGGGTCTTTCCGACGCGGATGAAATTCTTCAGCGCCTTGCGATCGGACGGCGGGAAGGCCTCCTCCGGATCGTGCAGGATCGCCAGGTCATAGCGGTACTGCTTGCGCGAGCGCGGCTTGCGCCAGATCTGCCGGCTGAAGCCATCCAGCGCATTGGCGAACTGCTCCTCCTGGTCCTCGCGCAACTTGTGGATGTTCCCCGGCTTCACGCCTTCGATATGCCAGCCCCGGTTCCTGCGGAACTCCACCAGCAGCATCGGGCACGGCAGCGCCTCGAACAGCTGGCGCGCCAGGTCCTGCAGCGGCTCGATGTCGGTGCGGCCGAAATACAGCGTCAGGGTGAAACCGTCGGTGCTGCCGTAGGGGTGATCGGCCAGCGCCTTGTCGAGGGTTTTCTCCAGGTCTTCCAGGGCCAGGCTGTAGAGCGACTTCTTCGCCAGTTCGCTGATGCTGCGCACCGACGGGATCACCTTGTGCCCGCGCGCCTCGGCCAGCAGCGAGCAGTAATAGCCGTGCCCCAGGTACTTGTAGTTGCGGCACAGGTTGATCACCTGCACACGCTTGCCGTTGTCGTCGTCGATGGGCATCTCCAGGTATTCCTGGGCGCTGACCACATCTTCACTGGGATAGTAGGAGGCCCAGTCTTCCTTGCGCTCCACGATGATGAACAGCTTGCTCACGACACCTCCGAAGTTGCCCCGCGCTTGCCGCGCCGATAGGCCAGGACAATACTGGTTGCTGCTTCGACCGCACTGAACCGCGCCCGTTCGCAGCCAGCACCGACACGGTGCGCCCCGCAGATTAACGAATGCTTACTCTATGAAACTCCAGTTCCGCGCCGCTTCCGCCGACGACCTGCACGCCCTGGTCGAGATGGAAAACCGCTGTTTCGAACACGACCGTCTGTCCCGCCGCAACTTCCAGTGGATGATCACCCGCGCCCACGCCAGCCTCACCGTCGCCGAATCCGACGGCGTTCTGCTGGGCTACGCGCTGGTGCTGTTCCACCAGGGCACGTCACTGGCGCGCCTGTACTCCATTGCCGTGGACGAGCGGGCGCGCGGCATCGGCCTGGGCCAGAAGCTGCTGGACCGCGCCGAGGCCGAGGCGCTGGAGAACGACTGCGCCTACCTGCGCCTGGAAGTGCGCCCGGACAACCGCGGGGCCATCGCTCTCTATGAGCGTAACGGCTACCGCCCGTTCGCCACGGTGCGCGACTACTACGAAGACCACAGCGAAGCGCTGCGCTTCGAGAAGCGTATCCGCCAGATCAACGAACGCACGCACCGTCACGTGCCTTACTACCGGCAAACCACCGAGTTCACTTGCGGCCCCTCGGCCCTGCTGATGGCCATGGGCGCGCTGGAACCCCAGCGCCGCCTGGAGCGCAGCGAGGAACTGCGCCTGTGGCGCGAGGCGACCACCATCTACATGACCGCCGGCCACGGCGGCTGCAGCCCGCAGGGCCTGGCGCTGGCGGCGCACCGACGGGGATTCCGTGTGCAATTGCAGCTGTCAGAAGATGGCCCGTTGTTCCTCGATGGCGTGCGCAGCGAGGAAAAGCGCGAAGTCATGCGCCTGGTCCACGAGGACTTTGCCGCCGAACTGGCTCGCAGCGACGTGGAGCAACTGCTCCTCAACCAGCTGGATATCGACAGCGCGCTGGAGGCTGGCGGTCAGCCGATGGTGCTGATCAGCAGCTACCGCCTGACCCGCTCCAAGGCGCCGCACTGGGTGACGGTCACCGACTGCGACGAGGACTTCGTCTACCTGCACGACCCCGACGTCGACCACAGCCAGCACCGCGAGCCGCTGGACTGCCAGCACATCCCGGTGAGCCACGCGGAGTTCGAGCAGATGAGCCGCTTCGGCCGCAGCAAGCTGCGCGCGGCGGTGATCCTCTACCAGCGCTGACGCTAGCCGGCGATGGCTTCGCCACCGACCCGCAGCACGCCGGTATCGATCGCCAGGTGCACCAGTTCGGCGTGGGACACCACCTGCAGCTTCTGCTTGAGCAGGGTGACGTGGTTCGACACCGTCTTGGCGCTGATGCACAGGTGTTCCGCCACCTGCCGCACCGGCAGGCCGCGGGCGAGCATCACGAATATCTCGAACTCGCGCTGGGTCATGCCCTGCAGGCGCGGGTCCTGGCCGTCGGCGCCCTGGGGCTGGCGCGCCAGCTGGGTCGCCAGCGGCTGCTCGATGTACGCATGCCCCGCCAATATTCGCCTGACCGCCTCCACCAGCACCGCCGGCGAGGCGCCCTTGGTGATATAGCCCGCCGCGCCCGCGTCCAGCGCCTGGCGTACCAGCGGCAGCTCGTCGTGCATGCTGAAGAACAGCACCCGCAGTTGTGGCAGGCGTTGGCGCAACCGCCGGGTGACTTCCAGGCCGCTGATGCCGGGCAGTCCGATATCCAGGATCACCAGGCTCGGTACGCTGCGCTGCACCGCCTCCAGGGCGGACTCGCCATCGATGGCCTCGCTCACCTCGACCTCGGGGATCAGCCCGCGCAGCAGTGCGGCGACGCCGTCGCGGACCACGAAATGATCATCCACCAGCAGGATCTTCACGCCCTCTCTCCTTCCACCACGCCGACTGCCAACGGCATCCACAAGCGCAGGGCCAGGCCGCCACCCGGTCGACGGCGCAGGTGCAGCTCGCCGCCCAGGCAACGGGCCCGCTCGCGCATGGAACGCATGCCGATGCCTGTCCGCGTCAGCCCGTTGCAACCTCGCCCATCATCACGAACCCACAGGTAGAGCCGTCCGCAATGGCGTCGCAGGATCACTCGAACCCGGCGGGCGCCGGCATGTCGCGCCACGTTGGTCAGTGCCTCCTGCAGGAGACGGTACAGGTGCGCCTTGGCCACCGTCGGCAGCGTCGGCAGTGGCTCCAGGTGCAGGCTGCAGGCCACCCCCTGGCTGGCCTGCCATTGCTCGACATGCAGTCGCAGCGCCTCTTCCAGGCTGACCCGCTCCAGCACCACCGGGTAAAGGTCGCGTACCAGCGCGCGAAAACTCTCGTTGAGGCCCTGGCAATGCTGCTCCAGCCGATCAAGGGTGACGACTCCGATACCGTCCTGGCTTTCCAGGCTGCGCAGCAGGAATACCTGCGCGCGGATGCCGGCGAGGTACTGGCCGATGTCATCGTGCAGCGCCTGGGCCAGTTGCTGCCGCTCGCGCTCCTGCACCGCGAGCAGCGCGCGGGTCAGTTCGGCATTTTCCACGCAGGCACGTTCCAGCTCGCCGGCCATGCCATTGAATCCGCTGGCTAGGCGCTGCGCCTCGGGCAACGAATGGTCCGGCAAGCGTACCTGGAACTGGCCACGGGAGACATTCCCCAGGGCATCATGCAGTTGCTCCACCACCCGCAAGCCCCCCTGCACCGCCCAGCGGATCGCCAGCAGACTGGCCAGCAGCGATATGCCGAACAGCACCAGCAGTTGCACCAGCGAATCGCGCACTTCGTCGATCTCGTCGCGCGGGTCCAGGCTCAATTGCACGCGTCGGCCATCGGCCAGCGTGAGCAGAGTCGGCGCCGGCAGGTCGGGATACAGGCGAGTCACCAGCCAGTCGTCCAGGGCGGCGGGCGGCGCGGGGGCGGCAGAATCCAGCCAGTGCACGCGCACATGGCGCAGACCGGCGGTGAGGTCGGGGGCCAGGCTGGCCGGGTCGCGCTGCGCGGCTTCACGCAGGTAGTCGAGCACACTGCGGGCGGCATCCATCTCGCGGCGCACGTCGTCGTTGCCCTGGTGCAGCAGCACGGCCAGGCACACGGCCGCGAGCAGGCCGAAGAACAGCCCGACCAGCAGATTGATCCGCCACAACGCGGACATCTAGGGCGCGCCGCGACAGGTAGTGATGCAGCCCATCGGCGCCATGGGCGCACGCAGCTCCGCCGCCGGCAGGTAGCCATGGCGCGTGTAGAGGAAATCGAAACCGAACAGGCTGAGCATCAGCAGGATCGGCAGGACGAGAGTGACGGCGATACGCATGGCGACGCTCCTCTTCTGGTTCTTGTGTCGCCATCCTAGGACGCGGGCGCGGCGCGCAACCTACTACCTTGGTACTGCCCCATTGGTACTTTCTGCATATTTGCCGCGCCGCGGGCGATTCCTATGCTGGCCGCACAACAACAAGCCGGCCCACACAGGGAGTCGCCCATGCGTCAGTTCGTCCTTCATGGCGTCGCCTATCTGCTCGCGGTTGCCTGCGCCGCTGCCTTCAGCCTCGGGGCTCGTGCCGAGGAATCCCCTGCGCTGGAGATACGCATCGGCTATCTGGGCTACACGCCGGATCCGGGCCCGCTGCTGTCCAACGTCATCCACGAACCCACCGACGCCGGCCTGCGCGGCGCCGAGCTGGCGATCACCGACAGCAACAGCACCGGGCGCTTCCTCAGGCACCGCTACAGCCTGGAAGCCGCCAGTACCGATACCCCGGAAAAGCTGCTGGCCGAAGCCAGGCGCCTGCACGACGCCGGCCTGCGCCTGTTCGTGGTCAACGCCCCGGCAGACACGCTGCGCCAACTCGCCGCCGCGCTGCCGGACAGCCTGCTGTTCAACGCCGGCGCTGCCGATGACGAACTGCGCGCCAGCCAGTGCGCGGCGAACGTGCTGCATACGCTGCCCAGCCGGCTGATGCTGACCGACGCCCTCACCCAGTTCCTGGTGCTGCGCAAGTGGACGCGCTGGTTGCTGATCGTCGGCCAGCGCCCGGAAGACGCCCTGTATGCCGACGCCCTGCGTCGCTCGGCCAAGCGCTTCGGCGCGAAGATAGTCGAAGAGAAACCCTTCACCTTCGACAACGACCAGCGCCGCAGCGCCCAGGCCGACATGGCGCTGTTCACTCAGTCCGGCGAGGACTACGACGCCGTGCTGGTGGCCGATGAACACGGCGACTTCGGCGAATACGTGCCCTACAACACCTGGCTGCCGCGCCCGGTCGCCGGCACCCAGGGGCTGGTCGCCACAGGTTGGCACAAGACCGTGGAAACCTACGGCGCCGCGCAGTTGCAGAAGCGCTTCGAGGAACACGCCGGGCGCTGGATGAACGACCGCGACTTTGCCGCCTGGATCGCCGTGCGCAGCATCGCCAGCGCGGTGACGAGGCTACGCGACGCCGACCCCATGGCGATCCGCAAGCTGTCGCTTTCCCCTGACCTGCCGCTGGACGGCTTCAAGGGCTACAAGCTCGGCTTCCGCCCCTGGGACGGCCAGTTGCGCCAGCCGATCCCGCTGGTGCAACCGCGCGCCCTGGTCAGCACCTCGCCGCAGGAAGGTTTCCTGCACCCCGCCAGCGAACTCGACAGCCTCGGCCTGGACGCACCGGAAAGCCAGTGCCACCTCGCCGACGCGAAGCCATAACAAGAACATTCCACGAGGACCCTGCCCATGCCCCGCCTGCTTGCCCTCTCCTGCCTCAGCCTTGCGCTCGGCCTGGTACCCACGGCCTTCGCCGCCACCGCCTACGTGTCCAACGAGAAGGACAACAACCTCAGCGTCATCGACCTGGATACGCTGGCCGTCACCGGGACCATCGACACCGGCAAGCGTCCCCGCGGGCTGGCGCTGTCCCACGACAACAAGCTGCTGTACGTCTGCGCCAGCGATTCGGACACCGTGCAGGTGATCGACCTGGCCACCCGCAAGATCGTCAAGCAACTGCCCTCAGGTGCCGATCCCGAGCAGTTCGCCCTGCACCCCAACGACCGCTGGCTGTACGTCTCCAACGAGGACGATGCGCTGGTCACGGTGGTCGACACCCAGACCGCCCAGGTGCTCGGGCAGATCGACGTCGGCGTCGAGCCCGAAGGCATGGCGGTGAGCCCGGATGGCAAGTGGGCGGTGAACACCAGCGAGACCACCAACATGCTGCACTGGATCGACACCGCGACCCAGAAGCTGGTGGACAGCACCCTGGTGGACCAGCGCCCGCGCCACGCCGAATTTACCCACGACGGCTCGCAGGTCTGGGTCTCGGCGGAAATCGGCGGCACCGTCAGCGTGGTCGATGCCGCCAGCCGCCAGATCCTCAAGACCCTGCGCTTCGCCATCCAGGGCGTGCATCCGGACAAGGTGCAGCCGGTGGGCGTGCAGCTCACCGCCGACGGCAAGCTGGCCTTCGTTGCCCTCGGCCCGGCCAACCATGTCGCGGTGGTCGATGCGAAGACCTTAGAAGTCCTCGACTACCTGCTGGTGGGCCGCCGTGTCTGGCACCTGGCGTTCACTCCGGACGAGAAGACCCTGCTGGCCACCAACGGCGTCAGCGGCGATGTCTCGGTGATCGATGTCGCCTCGCGCAAGGTCACCAAGTCGATCAAGGTGGGCCGCTATCCGTGGGGCGTGGTGGTGACGCCATGAATGCGCTGACGGTCCGCGACCTCGGCTTCTCCTACGGCCCGCGCCGCGCCCTCGACGGCCTGGAGTTCGAGCTCCCCGCCGGGCGCTTCACCGCCCTGCTGGGGCCCAACGGCGCCGGCAAGTCCACCCTGGTCGCCCTGCTCACCCGCCTCTACGACCTGCAGCAGGGCGAGATTGACGTGCTCGGCTGCAGCCTGCGCCAGCAACCGCGCCTGGCCCTGCGCCAGCTGGGCGTGGTGTTCCAGCAGAGCACCCTGGACCTGGACCTGAGCGTAGAGCAGAACCTGCGCTACCACGCCGCCCTGCATGGCCTGCCGCGCAGCGTGGCTAACGAACGGATCGAGGCCGAACTGGCCCGCCAGCAGTTGCAGGAACGCCGTCGCGACAAGGTCCGCGCGCTCAATGGCGGCCATCGCCGCCGCGTGGAGATCGCCCGCGCGCTGCTGCATCGCCCGCGCCTCTTGCTGCTCGATGAAGCCAGCGTCGGCCTTGACCCCGCCGCCCGCCAGGCACTGAACGAACATGTACGCCGACTGTGCCGGGAAGACGGCCTGGCGGTGCTCTGGACCACACACCTGCTGGATGAGGTGCGCGACGAGGATGCGCTGCTGGTGCTCGATCGCGGCCGCCTGGTCGCCCGTGGCGAGGCGCGGGACATCTGCGCGGCGGACGCCGGCAACCTGGAGCGCACCTTCCACCGTCTGACCCGCCTGGAGGCCTGCGCATGAGTGCCCTGGAGAACCCGCGCCTAGGCCCCACGGCCTACTGGCAATGCCTGTGCGGTATCGTCATGCGCGAATGGCTGCGCTTCGTTCTGCAGCGCTCGCGCTTCCTCAGCGCGCTGGTGCGGCCGCTGCTCTGGCTGCTGGTGTTCGCTGCCGGCTTCCGCGCCGCGCTGGGCATTTCGATCATCGAGCCGTACGACACCTACGTCACCTACGAGACGTACATAGTGCCGGGGCTGTGCTGCATGATTCTGTTGTTCAACGGCATGCAGGGCTCGCTGTCGATGGTCTACGACCGTGAGATGGGCAGCATGCGCGTGCTGCTGACCAGCCCGCTGCCGCGCGCCTTCCTGCTCGCCAGCAAGCTGTTGGCCACCGCGCTGGTGTCGCTGTTGCAGGTCTACGCCTTCCTGCTCATCGCCTGGCTGTATGGCGTGCAGCCGCCGCCGATGGGGCTGGTCGCCGCGCTACCGGCATTGCTGCTGGCCGCCCTGCTGCTGGGCGCGCTGGGATTGCTGCTTTCCAACGGCATCCGCCAGCTGGAGAACTTTGCCGGGGTGATGAATTTCGTCATCTTTCCGCTGTTCTTCCTCTCCTCCGCGCTCTACCCGTTGTGGAAGATGCGCGAGGCCAGCCAGTGGCTGTACTGGCTGTGCGCGCTGAACCCGTTCAGCCACGCCGTGGAACTGGTGCGCTTCGCCCTGTACGAGCGCTTCAATCTGCTGGCCAGTGGCGTCTGCCTGGGCCTGACGCTGCTCTTCGCCGGCCTTGCCGTACTGACCTTCAACCCGCAGCACGCCGCCCTGCGCAAGGGGTGAAATCTCCTACTTTGGTACTGGTTCGCCCCTCCGGACGTCGAATTTCCAAAGCCGCAGCGCCGGCATCTAATGGCCACTACAAGAAGAACTATCAGAGATACCGCCATGCCTCGCCTTGCCACTGCCCTGTACGGCCACGTGAGCGGCTGCCTCGCCGCGTGCCTGCTCAGCCTGACGCTCCCGGCCGCGCAGGCCGACGACACGCCGCTGTTCTCCGCAGACGGCTATCGCCAGGCCCAGTACCGCAGCCCCACGCCGCCTTCCGCCGACCACGCCGTCACCCTCGACACCCCCGCCCTGCAGGCGCTGCTCAAGCGCGAGCCGAAGGCCCGGCTGGTCGACGTTTACCGCCGCACCTTCTTGAACGGCCAGTTCGTCGAAGACGAAAAGCACCGCAACCTGCCCGGCAGCCTGTGGCTGGCCAACGTCGGCACCGGCACCCTGGAGCCGCAGTGGCAGGCCTATTTCGAGCGGAATCTCTCCCGCCTCACCGAGGGCGATGCCAAACGCCCGCTGGTGTTCTACTGCCGCTCCGACTGCTGGATGAGCTGGAACGCCATCCGCCGCGCGCATGCGCTGGGCTATGCCAGCCTCTACTGGTACCGTGACGGTATCGATGCCTGGGAACAGGCAGGACTGCCCCTGCAGGACGCCCAGCCGCAACCTGTGAAATAACTTTGCGATCACCGCCCATAACGACAACAACGAGGTGCAGGCCATGTACAAGATCCTGATCGCCGACGATCACCCGCTGTTCCGCGAGGCGATCCACAACGTCATCGCCGACGGCTTCCCCGGCAGCGAAGTGATGGAGACCGCCGACCTCGACAGCGCGCTGGGCCTGACCCAGGAACACGACGATCTCGACCTGATCCTGCTCGACCTGAACATGCCCGGCATGCATGGCCTGAACGGCCTGATGAGCCTGCGCAACGAGGCGCCGACCATCCCGGTGGTGATCGTCTCCGCCGAGCAGGACAAGCAGGTCGTCCTGCAGGCCATCACCTACGGCGCCGTGGGCTTCATCACCAAGTCCTCGCCGCGCGTGCAGATGACGGAGGCCATCGAGCAGATCCTCAACGGCAACGTCTACCTGCCGTCGGACATCATTCGCACGCAGAAATCCTCGCCGCGCCGCAGCGGCCATGAGGAGCACAGCATTCCGCCCGAGCTGCTGCAGGCACTGACCCGCAAGCAGCTGCTGGTGCTGGAACGAATGACCAAGGGCGAGTCGAACAAGCAGATCGCCTACAACCTGGAAATTGCCGAGACCACGGTGAAGGCCCACGTCTCCGCCATCCTGCGCAAGCTGAAGGTGCACAACCGCGTGCAGGCGATTCTCTGTGCCGGCGACATCGACTTCGCGGCCTATCTGCGCCGCTGAACCCTTCATCACCGTGCTGCCGAGACCGCTACCGGGAACCACTCGATGCCTTCCTCCCGCACCCTGACGCTCACCGGCCTGGCGATGATCGCCTTCGCCGGCAACTCCATCCTCTGCCGTCTCGCCCTGAAAGCCACCAGCATCGATGCAGTGAGCTTCACGGGAATCCGCATCTTCTCAGGCGCGCTGGTGCTCGCCCTGCTGCTCAAACTGCGCCGCCGCATCGCCAGCGAAGGCGGCAACTGGCGCGCGGCAGCGGCGCTGTTCGTCTACGCCGCAGCCTTCTCCTACGCCTATGTGCAGTTGGATGCAGGCACCGGTGCGCTGCTGCTGTTCGGCGCGGTGCAGGTGACCATGATCCTGGTCGGCCTGCTGCGCGGCGAAAGATTGCGCGGGCAGGCCTTGCTCGGCTTCCTGCTGGCCCTGGGCGGGTTGCTCGTCCAACTGCTACCCAGCGCCAGCGCTCCACCGCTGGCCGGTGCGCTGCTGATGCTGCTGTCGGGTGTGGCCTGGGGGCTGTACTCGCTGCTTGGGCGCAAAGGCAGCGACCCGTTGGCGATCACTACCGGCAATTTCGTTCGTGCCATTGCGTTTGCCGCGTTGCTGGCCGCGTCCTTTCACTCCGATCTGCGGGTGGACACGATGGGCGTCGTTTATGCCGTGTTGTCCGGAGCGATGGCCTCCGGGATCGGCTATGCGATCTGGTACAGCGCGCTGCCGGGACTATCGGCTATCCAGGGCGCGTCAGTGCAGCTCAGCGTGCCGATCCTGGCCGCACTATCCGGTGCCGTGTTGCTGGGCGAAGCGATCAGCCTGCGCCTGGCGCTGGTGTCGCTGGCGGTGCTGGGCGGGATCGCGCTGATCCTGCTGGCCAAGGTGCGCGCTCCAACCGCCCAGCGCGCCTGATTCAATCTGTCTTTTTGTAGGAGCGAGCTTGCTCGCGAACCCTGGCCACCGCAGCAGCGTCCGTTCGCGAGCAAGCTCGCTCCTACAATTCGTGCGCCTGGGAAGGTCCGCGCAAGCTGTTGCCCTTACCCTTTCCCAGAGGGAGTGGGTCGTATGGTGCAGGATGCAACCACAACATCAGCCAGCACGGACTGCCCCCTCTCCCCTTGGGAGAGGGGTGGGGTGAGGGCCAGCCCGTACGACGAAACTTCCCTGCAGAAGCACACACCGCCGCCACCCGACTCAGTGGGCGTTATCGATCAGATGGCACAGCGCCGTCTTCAGCTTCATCGGCCGCACCGGCTTGTGCATCAACGTATGCCCCAGTTCGCGCACCTGCTGCTTGAGCTCGTTGCTGTAGTTGGCGGTGATCATCAGCGCTGGTAGCGGCGTGCCGCGCCGGGCATTGATCGAGGCAACCGCATCGACGCCGTTCAGCCCCTCGTCCAGGTGATAGTCGACGATCAACAGGTCCGACTCGGCGTGGAAATTATCGACCTGCCGCGCCAGGTCCTCCTCCGACAGCGCGGTCACTACCTGACAACCCCAGGTTTCCAGCAGCGTGCGCATGCCGGCGCAGATCGCGGCATCGTTATCCAGCACCCAGACGCGAGACCCGCGCAGGCGCTCCACCAGGTCGTCGGCGGTGCGCTCCGGCTTCGGTTCAGTGCGCGCCACACGGCGAGCCAGGGGGACTTCGATGGAAAAACGCGACCCCTTGCCCGGCACCGATTCCACCTGGATGCGATGACCGAGCATGCGCGCGATCTTCTCGACGATCGCCAGGCCCAGCCCCAGCCCGCGGTCCTGGTGAAAGCGCTGCACATCGCCACGCTTGAACTCCTGGAATATCTCGCCGAGCTTGTCCGCGGCGATGCCCACGCCGGTGTCCCAGACTTCGATCCACAGGCTGTGACGCCGGCGCCGGCAGCCCAGCAGCACACGACCACTGGGCGTATAGCGAATGGCGTTGGACAGCAGGTTGCGCAGGATCCGCGCGAGCAGCTGCAGGTCACTGCGGACATGCGCGCCACAGGGCACGAAATCCAGTTCCAGGCCTTCGCTGGCGGCCACCTGGCGGTATTCGGCGGCGAGGTTGCCGAGCAGTTCACTGACGTCGAACGAGGCGATGTCCGGCTTGATCACCCCGGCGTCCAGCTTGGAGATGTCCACCAGGGTGCCGAGCAGCGTTTCAACGTCCTCCAGCGACTGGCTGATGTTGCGCACCAGGGCTTCGCCGCTGCGCTCCTGCAGGGCACTGGTGAACAACCTCGCGGCGTTCAGCGGCTGCAGCAGGTCATGGCTGACGGCGGCGAGGAACTTGGTCTTCGACAGGTTGGCCTGCTCCGCCTCGCGCTTGGCCTCGCGCAGGCGCCCCTCAACCTGGCTGCGCTCGTCGATCTCGCGCTTGAGCTGGTCGTTGAGGCTGGTCAGCTCGGCGGTGCGTTCGCGTACCCGTTGCTCCAGGTTCTGGTAGGCCTGGTGTAACGCTTCGGCGGTGCGGCGGCGCTCGGTGATGTCGCGGATCAGCACGAACAGCCCGCTCACCGTGCCGTCGGCCTGGCGGTTCGGTACGTAGGAGCGTTGCATGTAGCGCTCCTGCCCGGCCAGGTTGGTCTCGGCAATCTCGAAGGTAACGCTCTCGCCCGACAACGCCCGTTCGAAGTATGGTTCCAGGCGCTGGCAATGCTCCTCGCTGTGCACCTCGCGCAGGTTGCGCCCGAGCATCGAGCCACTGGGCCAGCGGTACCACTCCTCGTAGACCTTGTTGGTGAAGTCGTAGTCCAGGTCCGCGGTGAGGTAGGCGATCAGCGCCGGCACCTGGTCGGTGATCAGGCGAATCCAGCGCTCGCTCTCGCGCAGTGCCTCGGCGTGGCGATAGCGCTCGGTAATGTCGGTGAAAGTGTTGACGAAGCCACCGGTGGGGAGCGCGTGGGTACGGATCTCCAGCATGCGCCCGTCGAACAGGCGCTGTTCGATCACCCCTTCTGCCTCGCCCTTTCGAGCGCGGCTGCGTGGAGTCAGCAGCGGCAGCTCGCTGTCGGCCATGACCTCGGCGAAGGGCCGGTGCGCCTCGATTGGCGCCAGCCCGCAAAGCTCCAGGAAGCGCCGGTTCCACAGATCCAGCGCGCCGTCGGCACTGACCATGGCGACGCCCTGGGACAGGTTGTCCACGGCACGCTGCAACAGGTGCGACTTCTGCGCTACCGCCTGCTCGCGGCGCGCCATCTCGCTCTGTTTGATCTCGGTGATGTCGCTGTAGAGCACTACCAGGCCGCCATCGCGGGTGGGCCGCTCGGTCACCCGGACCCAGCGATCGTTACGCAGCCGATAGAGGGTGTGCTCGTCATCGCTGCTGCGCTGTTCCTCGACGATCAGCCCGCTGCTCTGTGCCAGCCGGCGCACTTCGGCGAGTCGCGTTCCCGTGCCGACGCGGGCGCGGGTCTGCGCCCAGAAGGCACGGAAGCGCTCGTTGTAGAGGACGATGCGCTGCTGAGGATCGAACAGCACGAAGGCGTCGGAAATGCTCTCCACGGCGTCCAGCAGGTGCTGGTGCGCGGTCTCGGCGCGCAGGCGGGCATCGCTGAGCAGCTGGTTGCTGGACTTCAGCTCGACCATCGCCTCGCTCAGCGCGTCGGTACGCTCGCGCACCTGCTCGGCCAGCACCACGGAATGCTGGAAGGCGCCGTAGGCGTTGTCACCACGGGACGTCGCGGACTCCACGCGCTCGATCAGCGCCGCGTTGATCCGCTGCAGCTTGTGGTTGTCGCGCTCCAGCTCGTCGATCCGCGCGCGCAGTTCAGCCTCCGGCGTTGCCCCGAGGACGGCCAATGGCGACACCGGTGAAGGTCTGGTTGATATGCATGCCATTGAATTGTTCCCCGTAGGTGTTGAAGCCGATCACCTGCTGGCTTCGGAGAAACTCGGCGGTGGGTTCGGTATCGCCGGCCACTTCCAGCTCCAGGCGGCGCAGGAAGCAGTCGCAGCCGATGGTCAGCAATGGCGGGCCGAGGCGCTCGTGCAGGCGCTGGAACTGCTCCTGCAGCCCCGGCAACAGCGGGCCGGTGCTCATGGCGGTGAGGACGATGCCGTTCTCCACCGCGCAGTAGAAAGTCAGGCTGAGATCGTCGTTGACCTGCTGGATCGAGCGCACGTAGTACTGGTCGCGCACCCGCACCGCCAGCGGGTGCGCCGGGAACAGCGAGAAATCCAGCTGCCCCAGCGGCACGCCGACCAGCCGCGCGAACTCCAGCGCGGCCGGTTCGGCGTTGAGCTCCAGCACCCGGCGGCTGTCGCTGTCGGCGCGGGTGACCACCAGTTTCTCCTCGCTGGGCAGCACGTGGTGGGTGGTGAACACCTCGAAGTCCAGCCAGGTGTTGAACAGCACCACGACGGCCGCCCCTGTGTGGAACTGGCCCTGGTAGTAGACGTGGGTGTGGGTCAGGTGGTTGTCGTCGCCGGCCGAGCCACCAAAATGCGGAATGGCGCCGAGCGCCGCGCTCAGTGCGGCGAGCACCACTTCCTCGCGACTGGACAGACCATCGAGCAGGGTCAGGGCGAAACTGTGGTCCTTGATCGGCGCCAGTCCTGCGCTGCGACAGTCGGCCACCAGGGATTCGACCATCTGCTGGGCGTCGATCAGGCTGAAGCGCTCCATCTCGTCCACCAGCGCGCAGGAGATGGCGAAGCTGCGCAGGTCGAAGCCCACAGCGGTGACGCAGCCACGGCCATAGCCCTGCGGGGTGATCTCGCCGGCGGTGGTGCAACCGGCCAGGTCGATGCCACCGAAGTACTGTTCCAGCGCGGCGGCCAGCGCCGGCAGGTCGTATTCGGCGGAGCAGAAGAACAGCACGAAGCCCAGGTTCGGATGGATCAGTTGCCGCGCCAGGTCCTGGGCGACCGCCTCGACGTCGCGGGCATCGGACATGCCGCGAACGACTCCTTGTGTTTCGTGCATGGCGTACGCCCAGTCAGGATATCGACGCTGGCATTCTACGAAGCGGCCGGGGCGCGCCCCATGCTACTTGGGTCGCGGCGGGTCTATCCGAAAGTAGCGGGATGTCTGTAGGAGCGAGCTTGCTCGCGAACAAGCACCTTCGCAGGGCCAGGTTCGCGAGCAAGCTCGCTCCTACACGAAAAGCATGCCCCAGATATGGCTCTTATAAGACTTCAAGAGAAATAGCCGCGCACTCCGAGCGCCCCTTTCAGGAGGCCTCGTTGGATCGAAGTTTCAGGGGTTGAGCGACATGGATGTCGCGAGAGCGGCGATGGGCCAGGGATGGCCCTTCGCCGCGTGCCCCTGAAACTTCGATCCAACGAGGGAATTTTTCGCCTAAGCGAAAAACCGGATGGAGGGGCAAGACTTTTTGGTTCCTTTTGTGGCGTTTGACAAAAGGGACTCGCCGAGAGGCGAAACAAGAAGTCTGCGCTCACGCCGACGCGACGCAAAACATCCAAACTAGAAGCATCGCGGACAATTACTGCTCCCACGAGAGCAATCTCCATACACCAAAGGCCGGCATCACCTCACCGGCCAGAACATCAGCGTCAGTACCAGCATCCCGCCGTAGAACCCCGTCTCCAGCGTCTCCGTCCACGGCTGGATACGCCGCAACGCGCCGTAGATGTGCACCGCCACCATGAGCCCTGCCACTGCCGCCAGCACCTCGAAAGTGGTCACCAGGGCCTCGCCGGTCAACGCCGCGCGCAACATCAGCCCCTCGACGATGAGGATGAACGCCCCCAGGCAGCGCCCGAAATACACCGCAAGATCCGTGTGTTCCGGCAACTGCCACTGCATCACCCGCGCCCACAGCAGCGGCACCAGGAAGATGGGCAAGGCGAACATCAGGGTGGTGGCGATGGACAGAACCAGCAGGTAAGTCTGCGCGTGCGCGCTCCACGATCCGATCATGACGAGCCTTCCTTTAAGTGAAGAAAAAAGGCGGGCGACACGCTGTGCCGACCCGCCGAAATGGAGCCAAAGGAGTTTGCGGAGTTACCAGTTGAGGACGGCGCCCACCGCGAAAGTGTCGGTGTCCTCGCTGACGGTGGAGCCCTTGCGCCCGTCAATCTCGTAGACGTTGTACTCGGCCACCAGCTTCAGGTTGTCGTTGATGGTGCGGAAGTAGGCGATGCCCTTGGTGGAGTAGTCCGCTGCGCTGCCCAGGCCATTGCCGTCGTCGCGGGTCTCGCCGGTGGACAGCGCCACACGGTTCTTGCCCCAGCTGTAGGAGCCCTGCAGCAGCACGCCGCGGCTGTCTACTTCGCGCAGCGCGGCTTCGCCGGCGTTGTTGGTGAAGAACGGGTTGATGCCCTTGGCGGTGAAGCCCGAACCGGTCAGCGAAAGGCCGCCCATCTTCGCCTGGATGCCGTAGCCCAGGCCCTTGGAAGTCACGCTGTCGACTTCGTCGTTGGTGTTCTTCGAGGTCTGGTAGGCGCCGTTGACCCAGCTGTAGATCTGCGCGCCGCCGACGTCGAACTGGTAGCTGATCTCACTCTCGTAGCGCGGGTTGTCCTGGTAGGCCTTGTCGTCGAGGCCGTCGCTGGCGTCCTTGTCGATCTGGTTGGTGTCGATCGGGTCCATGATGCCGACGGCGACGCGCAGGCCGTCCACCAGGTTGTTGTTGCGGTAGGTGATTTGCGAGGTCGGGAACGGGTACGGGTAGCCGGTGCCGATGTTGCCGAAGGACACGCCCTTGCCATCCACCAGGCCAAGGGTGTCGCTGGCGTTGCCGAAGCCGGCGAGCAATTCGTCGAGGAAGATGTTGGAGCGCGAGAACAGGCCGAAGTCCTTGCCGATCAGCACCTCGCCCCAGTCGCCGGCGACATTGCCGTAGAACTGCCGGACGTCGATGGCGGTATCGGTGCCGTCCTGCTCGCTATCGTTGATGGTCACCCAGAACGACGAGCGCCCGGTGAGGGTCAGGCCGTCGATCTTCTTGCCGAAGTTGAAGCCGATGTAGTTCGGCAGGAAGCCCATCTTCACCCGCGACTGGCGGCGGTCGTAGGTGTCGCCGTTACGGTCGACGTCGCTGTTCACGTAGAAGGCGTTGAAGTAGCCATCGGTGGAAAAGGTCGTGTCGTCCTTGTCATACAGGGTGATGTCGGCGCAGGCCGGTCCGCTCAACGTGACGAAAGCCAACGGCAGCAGCTGGCGGCGGACGGCGATGTTGTTCTTGTTCATGGCGCTCTCCGGATGAAGGGATCGACTGCGGGTCAGTCGTGTCGGAGGCGATTATCGAAATGGCGAAAGCTGCGCCATACGCTGCTTTGGCGCCATTTCACCGGGCCATTCGGGCGTTATGCGGGGGCGCTGCGCAAGGCTCTGCGACCGCCCCTACCTCAGGCTCGCGGCAATGGTCGCGCAGGGTCGCGACCGCCGGGCCACTACCTGGGACCCGACCCTGGGAGCAGGTCGCGGGGCGTAAGGCAGAAGTCGACCGGGCGACCGCCTTGCGGACGGTACCCTAGGTCGAAAGTACGAGTCTCAGGCGCGGCTGAGCAGCAGCCAGTGGCCGCCCTGGGCAGAGCTCAGCGCTGAATGCGCGGCGCGTAGCTCGGTGGCGCAGAGGCTGTCCAGGGCCTCGACCATGAGCTCCCGGTGAGGCGGAGCGACACCTGCCAACTGGTCATTCCAGGCCTGCTGCAGGCGCTCGGCGAAATCTCCCGGCGCGCGGGCCAGCTCGGCAGCCAGCGAAGCACGCAGGCTGTCGACACGCTGCGGGTCGATGCGCAGCAGGGCCTCGCCCTGCTGGTAGAGGAAGCTGTCCACCTCGGCCTGCAGTTCCACGGCAGAGAGCAACGGCGACTGCACCGCGAAGAGGATGCCGCGCCGCATGCCTACCTGGCGGAAACCACAGTACAAGGCATAGGCCAACTGCCGCTCACCGCGCAGCCAATGGAAGAAAGCCGGTTCCAGCACACGGGCCAGCAGGCGCCACGCGGCTTCGTCCGCCGCCGAGCGGGAGGCCAATGGGCAGAACAGCAGCAACGCTGCTTCGCCCGGCATCTCCAGCACCTGGCGGTGGCGGCCGGGCGGCCCGCTGCGCGGTGGCAGCGCGCTGGTGGTCGAGTGATCGGCCAGGGTATCCGGCAACTCGATGCCCAGGCCCAGGGCGTCCCAGTGGGCAGCCGACCAGTCCGGCAGCGCTTCGCTGTCCCCCGCCAGCACCTGCGGCAGCAGGTCGATCAACTGACGGATGGGCATTTCGCCTTCGCGGCGACGGCGTTCGGCCGCCAGCAGGCGTGCGCCCTGCCCCAGTACCGCGGCAGGAGGATGCTGGAGGACGTTGATCGCACACTCGGCCAGGTCGGCGAGCTGGTTTCTTGCGCCGGACAGCAGCAGCGCCCAGTCACTTTCCAGGGATTCCAGGCGCAGCGTGACGCCTTCGTGCCGTGCCTCGCCGGCCAAGGGGCGCAAGGCCTGCCGCGCACTGAGGAAGGCCTGTCGACCCGGCGCCTGGGAGAAGCGCCAGCGCAGGTGCAGGGCCGCGGGCTCGCTGTCGGCCGGGAGCTGCGTCGGCGTAAAGGACCAGGGCTCGGCACGCAGCGGTTCGACGGCGCGCTCCGGGCAGCGCACGACATCGAGAACGAAGCCAGCCGAGGTAAGGGATTCGCCGATCACCGACTCCGAAGCCAACAGGCGGATCATTCGCGACGCCACCAATTGGCCAAGCCAGACCGATGACGCGTCGCTGCGCGCTCTGCGCTGCAACCGCTCCAATGAGCCGGTTGCCCCGTCGGCGGGCGCAGCAGCGAGCACATCCGCCGGCAACTTGCGCAGCGCCTCCAGCCAGGAGAGAAAGGCCGATTCCACGAGATCGGCCGTGGACGCTTCGGCCAGTTCGAAATCGAAACGCAGCAACGCCTGGCCGTCGGCGAAGCGGCTCAGGCGCGCACGAGCACTGTCGGCCAGCCCGTTCTGCCCCAGGCAGGCCAGCAGCGAACCGGGCGCCTCGTCGGCCAGCCAGCCCTGCAGTTGCTCCAGCAGCGCGCCGCCCTCGCCCGCCATGCCATCCAGGGCGAATGCCAGGACCAGCCGTGGCGCACCCGGCAGGCGCAGTTTCAGTTCCTCACCGCTGAGCGGCAGAAGGGATTCCCGGTCAGCGCTTGCGACGGCCGCGCCCAGTGGAAACACACTCCCTTCACGCTCCGCCAATACCGCCAGCTCTTCCAGTGTTTGCGGGCCCTGCAACCAGAGCTCCAGCGCCCCGCCGACCTGGCA
Source organism: Pseudomonas multiresinivorans (assembly GCF_012971725.1). Taxonomy (NCBI): domain Bacteria; kingdom Pseudomonadati; phylum Pseudomonadota; class Gammaproteobacteria; order Pseudomonadales; family Pseudomonadaceae; genus Pseudomonas; species Pseudomonas multiresinivorans. The sequence continues at coordinate 3,295,718 of NZ_CP048833.1, read as the reverse complement.
GGTGCGGATGAAATCACGCAGCGCCTGCTGGAACTCGGCGCTTTCCACCTTCAAGGTGTCGCGCCGGCCGGCCACGAAACGCCCCAGCGCGTGCCCCGGCGCCACCGCCAAGGCCAGGGCGGCGTCGATCAGGGTGTCGGGATCGCGGCCGCGGGCAAGAAACTCGGCTTCCAGCACTTCACGTTCAGCCACCTGCACGGTTTCATCCAGGCGCGGTCGCGCGAGCATGTCCACCAGGCGCGCCAGTCCGTCCCCCAGTGCATCGGCCGGCACCTCGAAGAAGTAGTCGGTCTGCCGCGCGCGGGTGCTGGCGTTGACCCGCCCGCCGCGAGCCTGCACCCAGGGCATCAGTCGCTCACCCTCGACGAAATGCTCGCCACAGAGGAACAGCAGGTGTTCGGTGAAATGCGCAAGACCGGGGAAGGCTTCGGGCTCGTCGTGGCTGCCACGGGCAATACGCAGCAGCGCCGCCGCTCGGCTCGCATCGGGCGCGTGAATGAGCGTGGCGCACAGGCCGTTGGCGAGGGTCAGGGTCTTGGCGGGGAATGTGTTCATCGGCATCCGGTCCGGTTCATGGCCGACACCATCGCCCAAGCCGGGGCAAAGGGGAATACGGCTTTGGCAGCAAATGCCTGCCGGCATTGGCCCGCCGCACTCGGGCGGCTACCATTCCCAGCTTCACTGAACCTTCGGAATTCTCTGACCATGAGCACCGCCCTGCTGATCATCGACGTCCAGTCCGACCTGTGTTCCGGCGACTCCGCCTGTTTCGACATCGACAACGTCCTGCAGCGCATCAACAGCATGAGCCGTGCAGCACGGGAGGCCGGTGTGCCAGTGGTGCTGGTACAGCACGAGGACGATGACCTGCAGTATGGCAGCGCCGGCTGGCAGCTGGAAACGCGCCTGCTCACCGATCACTCCGACCTGAAGGTGCGCAAGACCACCCCGGATTCCTTCCTGCGCACTGACCTGGCCGAGCGGCTGCAATCGCGCGGCATCGACCATCTGGTGATCTGCGGCCTGCAGAGCGACTACTGCGTCGACACCACCACCCGCCGCGCCCTGGCCCAGGGCTATGCGGTGACGCTGGTGGGCGATGCGCATTCCACCGTCGACAATGCCGTGCTCAGCGCCGCGCAGATCACCGCGCACCACAATGCGGTGCTGGGCAGCATCAGCAGCTTCGGCCAGCGAGCCAGGATCGTCCCGGCCGCCAACGTGTGCTTCTGAAACCCGCCAGGAGATCGCCATGAACTTCGACTGGAACGACATCCCGATCCTCCTCGCCCTCGCCCGCCACGGCAGCATGAGCGCCGCCGGCCGCGCGCTGGGCGTCGATCCCTCGACCATGAGCCGGCGCCTGGTGGCGGCGGAAGCCGCGCTGCAGACCCGGCTGTTCATCCGCGACAACTCCGGCTACAAGGCCACCGATGCCGGCGAGGCCTTCCTCAGCCATGCCGAGCGTATTCTCGGCGACGTGCAGAGCATGCTGCTGGAGACTCGCGACGAAGCCAGCGCCATCAGCGGCTGCGTACGCATCACGGCAGTGGACTTCCTCTTCAGCCACTGGCTGGTGCAGCACATGCCCCACCTGGCGCGGACCTACCCGGCCCTGCAGCTGCAACTGATCCCGGCGAATCGCTCGCTGTCCTTCACCCGCCGCGAGGCCGACTTCGCCCTGCGCCTGGCGCGCCCCGCAGAGGATGCCGCGCTGGTGATGCGCAAAGTCGCCGACATCGGCTTCGCGGTGTACGCGGCCACGTCCTTTTCCCGCGTGCCGGTGGAGTTGTGGCCACAACAGGCCTGGCTGGGTTACGGCGAAGAACTCGACGATACGCCGGAGATGGCCTGGGTACGCCGCTTCGCGCCCGAGGCCAGTCTCGCCCTGCGCGCCAGCAGTGTGACCACGCTGATCCACGCCTGCCAGAGCGGCCTGGGCATGGCCTTGCTGCCGTGCATCCTCGGTGATCGCGAGGGGTTGGTGCGGCTGTCCGGGCCGGTGGTCGTGCGGGAAATCTGGCTGCTCAGCCACCGCGACGCCGGCCGCATCGGCCGCTTCCAGGCGGTCAGCGACTGGCTGCGCGAAGTGTTCGACCAGGATGCCGCGCAACTCAGCGGCGAGCACCTGGACGTCCGCGTACTGGGCCCGGTGGAAATCAGCCGCGGCTGACCATGAAAAAGCCCGGATATCTTACGACATCCGGGCTCGCTGCTACCGGGACCGAATGCGTGGTTACGGCTGGACCGGCGGCAGGTACTGCAGGGTGGTGCCCAGCGCCCAGAGCAGGAACAGCACCAGCGGGATGTGCACCAGCAACTGGACGAAGCTGAAGCCGATCAGGTCGCGGGCCTTCAGTCCCAGCACGCCCAGCAGCGGCAGCATGTAGAACGGGTTGATCAGGTTCGGCAGCGCCTCGGCGGCGTTGTAGATCTGCACTGCCCAGCCCAGGTGGTATTGCAGCTCATTGGCCACCTGCATCACATAGGGCGCCTCGATGATCCACTTGCCGCCACCGGACGGGATGAAGAAGCCCAGCACCGCCGAGTACACGCCCATCAGCAGCGCGTAGGTGTCGTGGGAAGCGATCTGCACGAAGAAGGTGGAGATATGGTGGGCGATGGTCGCGCCGTCGCCGCCCTTCACGGTGGTCATGATCGCGGCGATGGAGCCATACAGCGGGAACTGGATCAGCACGCCGGTGGTGGTCGGCACGGCGCGCGCCACGGCGTCGAGGAAGTTGCGCGGGCGCCAGTGCAGCAGCGCACCGACCATGATGAACAGCAGGTTGTAAGTGTTCAGTCCGGAGATCGCGGTGATCGCCGGCTTGGTGCTGAACTCGTGATACAGCCAGCCGCCGGCCAGGGCCACCAGCATCAGGATCAGCAGCGGGCTGTGCTCCAGCCACTCGCCCGGGCGGGTGGCCTTCGGCGCACTCGGCGGGGTGAAGCTGACGTCCACGCCGCAAGCCTTGGCGTCGCGGGCGCTGCCGGCGCCGGGTGCGGTCATGTAGGCGATCACCAGTGACACCAGCACCAGGGCCAGCAGCATCACGCCGGATTGCCAGAGGAAGATGGTCTCGGTGAACGGAATGACGCCCGTGATCGCCAGGATTGACGGCGGCAGGCTGGCCGGGTTGGCCTGCAGTTGCGCGGCTGACGACGACAGGCCCAGCGCCCACACGGCTCCCAGGCCCAGGTAGGCGGCAGCGCCGGCGGCGCGGTAGTCCATCTTCAGGTCTTCGCGGCGCGCCAGGGCGCGCACCAGCAAACCACCGAACACCAGCGACAGGCCCCAGTTGAGCAGCGAAGCGACCATGGAAATGACCGCGACCCAGGCGACTGCCGAACGGCCGTTGTTCGGCACGCGGGCGAACAGGTCGATGAGCCGGGAAGCCGGGCCGGAGCTGGCTACGACATAGCCACCGATGACCACGAAGGCCATTTGCATGGTGAAAGGAATCAGGCTCCAGAAGCCGTCACCGAAGGCCTTGGCGGTTTCGGTGGCGGGTGCGCCAATGGCCAGGGCGGCAACAGTGACGATCAGCACCGCCAGCGCGGCGAAGACCCAGGAGTCGGGGAACCAGCGTTCGGCCCAGTTCGAACAGGCCATGGCGAAGCGCGCCGAACGGCTGTCCTGCAAGGCGCTGCTGGGGGTGTGCAGGTGGGAATTCATAAAGGTCTACCTCGTTGTTCTTGTAATGGCTCATTTGTGATGAGCTTGTCTGTATCTGCAGAACAGAAAAACCGCCCGGCCTGCGTGGGGCCGGACGGTGACGCAAGGGCTACTGCGGATGCCGGGAGACATCGCAGAACCTTGGCGGATGTCGTCTGTCGGTGTGCCCACCTCCCATCCGCCTGCCGGTCCGGCATGGGTGCATGCCGACCGGCGCTCGCCAATCAATCGTTGGTCGCGTGGTCCTCAGTCTCTGACAAGAGCCATGGCGACACCCTGGCCGCCACCGATGCACAGGGTGGCCAGGCCCTTCTTCGCATCGCGGCGGAGCATTTCGTGGAGCAGCGTCACCAGCACGCGGGCGCCCGAAGCACCGATCGGGTGGCCAAGGGCGACGGCGCCACCGTTGACGTTGACCTTCTCGGCGTTCCAGCCCAGTTCCTTGCCGACCGACAGCGCCTGCGCCGCAAAGGCCTCGTTGGCCTCGATCAGCTCGACCTCGTCCAGGCTCCAGCCGGCCTTCTCCAGGCAGCGACGGGTCGCGGTCACCGGAGCGATACCCATGATCGACGGGTCTACGCCGCTGCTGGCATAGGCTTTGATGCGCGCCAGAACCGGCAGGTTCAGACTGCGTGCGCGCTCGGCGCTCATCAGCAGCACGGCGGCGGCGCCATCGTTGAGAGTGGAGGCGTTGCCGGCGGTGACGGTGCCGTCCTTCTTGAAAGCCGGCTTGAGCTTGGCCAGGGATTCGGCAGTGGTGCCGGCGCGCGGCTGCTCGTCGGTGGCGAAGGACAGCGGGTCACCCTTGCGCTGGGGAATCAGCACCGGGGTGATCTCGTCCTTGAAGCGCCCGGCCTCGATGGCCGAGGCGGCCTTGAGCTGGGACTGCGCGGCAAAGGCATCCTGGGCTTCACGGCTGATGCCGAACTTCTCCGCCAGGTTCTCGGCGGTGATGCCCATGTGGTAGTCGTTGAAGGCGTCGATCAGGCCGTCGCGCAGCAGGGTGTCCTGTAGCTCGGCGTGGCCCATGCGCAGGCCGGTACGAGCCTTGGGCAGCACATAGGGCGCGAGGCTCATGCTTTCCTGGCCGCCTGCGATGATGGCGTCGGCGTCGCCGCAACGGATCGCCTGGACGCCGAGGAACAGCGATTTCAGGCCCGAGCCGCAGAGCTTGTTGATTGTCATCGCGGGTACTTCAACCGGCAGACCCGCGCCGATGGACGCCTGGCGCGCGGGGTTCTGCCCGGCGCCGGCGGTGAGCACCTGGCCGAGGATGACTTCGTCGATCTGGTCCGGCTTCACCCCGCTGCGTTCAAGCAGCGAGCGGATTACGAGGCTGCCCAGTTCGTGGGCGGGAATGTTCGCCAGGCTGCCCTGGAAGGCGCCGATGGCGGTGCGGGTGGCGGCAACGATTACTACGTCTTGCATGGGTGTCACTCCAAAGCGGAATGTGCTGGTAGAAGCCAGCTTGCTCGCGAACGCTCTTGCATTGGGGTGCGGGCTGGTTCGCGAGCAAGCTCGCTCCTACGAAAAGCAGATCAGAAGGTCATTTCCTTCACATCGTCCGGCACGATCAGGCGGCCGGCGGTCTTCTCGGCGATCTCGGCGATGCTGACGCCCGGCGCGGTCTCGCGCAGGATGAAGGCGCCGTCCTCGATCTCCAGGTAGGCCAGATCAGTGAGTACCTTGCGGATGCAGCCGGCACCCGTCAGCGGCAGCGAGCACTTGTCAAGCAGCTTGGATTCGCCGTCCTTCGAAGCGTGGGTCATGGTGACGATGATGTTGTCGGCACCGGCCACCAGGTCCATGGCGCCGCCCATGCCTTTCACCAGCTTGCCGGGAATCATCCAGGAGGCGATGTTGCCCTGCACGTCCACCTCGAAGGCACCGAGCACGGTGAGGTCGACGTGGCCGCCACGGATCATCGCGAAGGATTGCGCGGAGTCGAAGATCGACGCGCCCTTCACGGCGGTCACGGTCTGCTTGCCGGCGTTGATCATGTCGGCGTCAACGCTGTCTTCCGTGGGAAACGCGCCCATGCCGAGCAGGCCGTTCTCCGATTGCAACATCACTTCCATGCCCTCGGGCACGTAGTTGGCGACCAGGGTCGGGATGCCGATGCCCAGGTTCACGTAGAAACCGTCCTGCAGCTCGCGCGCCACGCGCTGAGCCATTTGTTCGCGGGTAAGTGCCATGGCTGAATCTCTTCTCTTGTTCAATGCGGTTGAAGATCGAGCGAGCTAGCGACTGGCTAGGCGGATTTGAAACGAGGACGCGGAGTTTAGATGCCCTAAATGAGCAGGCCTCGTTTCAAATCCAACGCCGCCAGGCCGACGCGCAGCCGATCCTTAGCGAGTCGTGCGCTTTTCGATGCGCTTTTCGAAGGAGCCCTGAATGATGCGGTCGACGTAGATGCCGGGGGTGTGGATCTGGGTGGGGTCCAGTTCGCCCGGTTCGACGATCTCTTCCACTTCGACGACGGTGATGCGGCCCGCGGTGGCGACGATGGGATTGAAGTTCTGCGCGGTGTGGCGGTAGATGACGTTGCCGTAGTGGTCGGCCTTCCAGCCCTTGACGATGGCGAAGTCGCCGGTGATGGCGCGCTCCATCACGTAATGGCGGCCGTCGAACTCACGCACTTCCTTGCCATCGGCGACCGGAGTGCCGTAGCCGGTGGCGGTGAAGAAGGCCGGGATGCCGGCGCCGCCAGCGCGGAGTTTTTCTGCCAGGGTGCCCTGTGGAGTCAGTTCGACCTCCAGTTCACCCGACAACAACTGCTGCTCGAACAGGGCGTTCTCGCCGACGTAGGAAGCGATCATCTTGCGGATCTGCCGGTCCTCCAGCAGCACGCCGAGACCGAAGCCGTCGATGCCGCAGTTGTTGGAGACCACGGTCAGGCCCTTCACGCCCAGCTTGCGGATGTGCGCGATGAGGTTTTCCGGGATACCGCAGATGCCGAAGCCGCCCGCCAGTACCGTCATGTCGTCGGTGAGCCCGGCGAGGGCTTCCTCGTAACTGCCTACACGCTTGTCGAGTCCTGCCATGTTGCTGCCTCTTTCTTATTTGGAGTGTCCGACCCATCGGTCAGAGAGCGAATGCAGCTTCACCGGCACAGACTGATTTGTTAAGTTTGTTTTTCCAATCGATTGATTTGGTATTTTTATCAATGACCGTGAAGCAACTGCGCGCCTTCCTCGCCGTCGCCCAGAGCCTGAGTTTCGCCCAGGCCTGCGAGCGCCTGCACCTGTCGCAACCGGCGCTGAGCCTGGCGATCAAGAGCCTGGAGGAATCCCTTGGCGGGCAATTGCTGGTGCGCACCACGCGCAATGTGGCGCTGACGCCGGAGGGCGAAACGCTGCTGCCGGTGGCCCGGCGCCTGCTGGCGGACTGGGATAACGCAGAAGAACTGATGCACCAGCACTTCACCTTGCAACTGGGCAAGGTATCCATCGCAGCCATGCCCTCCTTCGCCGGCAACCTGCTGCCTGCCGTACTGCGCACCTTCCGCGATCGCCACCCGAAGGTGAACGTGGCGGTGCACGACGTGATCAACGAACAGGTACTGGAAATGGTGCGCAATCGCCGTGTGGAACTGGGCATCGCCCTGGAGCCGGACAGCCTGGACGGGCTGACTTTCACGCCCTTCTACACCGACCGTTTCGTCGCCGTGCTGCCGGCCGCTTCGCCCTTCGCGGGCGCATCGAAAATCACCTGGGAGCAGTTGCTGGAAGACCACTTCATCACCCTGCAGCGCCCATCCGCCGTACGTTTGCTGCTGGAGGACCAGTTGGCGTCACGGCACGGGCGGCTACCGGTGGCGTTCGAAAGCCATCAGTTGGTGACGGTGGGCCGCATGGTCGCCGAAGGGCTGGGCGTCAGTGCGGTGCCGCGCCTGTGCCGGCAGCAGATGGAGGAACTGGGTGCGCGCTGCGTGGCGCTCGAAGAACCCTGCATCGAGCGCCGCGTCGGCCTGTTCTGCCTGGCGGAGCACAAGCTCTCCAGCGCCGCGCAGGCGCTGAGCGATGTGCTGGTGAAGGGGACGGACTGGGCGGGGATGGAGCGGGAGTGACACGGTTCTGCAGCAACGAACTTTGGTGCGCGCTCCTAAAAAATCGTTTCTTCGGACAGTCAGGGGTTGGCCCACCACCCTCTCCCCAGCCCTCTCCCTGAAGGGAGAGGGAGCCGTTCCGCACGAAGTGTTGCCTCAAGTCAGCCGGCGAGCGCGGTTCTCTCAAAGCGCTCCATTCAGTCCCCTCTCCCTTCAGGGAGAGGGTTAGGGAGAGGGCCCCCCGGAGCGTCGTAATCCCAGATATCTCCCCCCATCCGCAAACTCACCTGCCGCGCCATCGCCAGCAAGGTCCGCGCCGCCTCGCCATGAGCTTCGGCGGCAAAGCTCGCCTGCGACCCGACCACGGTAATCACCCCAGCCAGCTCCCGGCCGGTCTTGAACAGCGGCACCGACAGCGCATTCACCCCCGGCATCAACAGGCCGTGGATCGCATGCAGGCCTTCGCTACGGATACTGCCGAGCACAGCCTGGTCCGCACCCTCTTCCAACCCCGCCTTGAACGCCGCGAACACCAGCCCGGTGGACGAGCCGTGCAGCGGCAGCACCGAGCCCACTTGCGTGACCAGCGTGACCATCCCCTGCGCCGGCTCCACCTGCACCACTGTCGGCCCGTGGCTGCCCCAGATGGCCAGGAAGCAGGTCTGCCCGAGGGTGTCACGCAACTCCGCCAGCGCAGGACTGGCCACCTTCACCACGTCCAGCCGACGGATCGCCGCCAGGCCGACATAGAGCGCCTCGCGCCCCAGGCCGTAATGGTTGGTCACCGGGTCCTGCTCGGCGAAGCCGCTGGCGATCAGCGCCTGCAGGTAGCGGTGAACCTTGGCCGCCGGCATGTCCAGGTACTCGCCCAGGCGCTTGAGCGAGGTGCTCGGCGCGAGGTCCGCCAGGGCCTTGAGGATCTGCGTGCCGACCTCGGCGGACTGCACTTTTGCGCCCTTCGTCGGGACGGAGTCTTCTGCCTCGTTCATGGTCTTCAACTTAAAGGAACTCCCAGACGGACTTGACGGGCCGTCGACACAAAATTACGTTAATCGTAATTCAATTACGATAACAAGAGTAAAACCACCATGACCGCCTCTCCTGCCTACCAATCCGGGTTCGGCAACGAATTCGCCAGCGAGGCCCTGCCGGGCGCCCTGCCCGTAGGCAGGAACTCGCCGCAGCAGGTGCCGTTCGGCCTCTACGCCGAGCAGTTCTCCGGCACCGCCTTCACCGTCCCGCGCAGCGAAGCCCGGCGCACCTGGCTGTATCGCATCCGCCCGTCCGCCGCACACCCGCGCTTCGAGCGCCTGGAGCGGCAGATCACCGGCACCGAGCTTGGCCCGGTTACGCCCAATCGCCTGCGCTGGAACAGCTTTGGAATGCCGCAGGAGCCTACCGACTTCGTCGACGGCCTGCTATGCATGGCCGCCAACGCCGAGGCGGACGCCTGCAGCGGCGTCAGCCTGTACGCCTACCGCGCCAACATTTCCATGCGCCGGGTGTTCTTCAACGCCGATGGCGAGCTGCTGATCGTGCCCCAGGCCGGCCGCCTTCGCCTGGTCACCGAGCTGGGCGTGCTGGAGGTCGAGCCGCTGGAAATCGCCGTGATCCCGCGTGGCATGCGCTTGCGCGTCGAACTGCTCGACACCGAGGCCGCCGGCTATATCGCCGAGAACCACGGCGCCGCCCTGCGCCTGCCCGACCTCGGCCCCATCGGCAGCAACGGCCTGGCCAATGCCCGCGACTTCCTCGCCCCGGTGGCGCATTACGAAGACGTGGAAGGCCCAGTGCAACTGGTGCAGAAATTCCTCGGCGAACTCTGGGCCACCCAGCTCGACCACTCGCCGCTGGACGTAGTCGCCTGGCACGGCAACAACGTGCCCTACAAATACGACCTGCGCCGCTTCAACACCATCGGCACGGTGAGCTACGACCACCCGGACCCGTCCATCTTCACCGTGCTCACTTCGCCCAGCGACACCCAGGGCATGGCCAACATGGACTTCGTGATCTTCCCGCCGCGCTGGATGGTGGCCGAGAGCACCTTCCGCCCTCCGTGGTTCCACCGCAACCTGATGAACGAATTCATGGGCCTGATCCAGGGCGTATACGACGCCAAGGCCGACGGCTTCGTCCCCGGCGGCGCCTCGCTGCACAACTGCATGAGCGCCCACGGCCCGGACAACGCCACCACGCGGCAGGCCATCGCCGCCGACCTCAAACCCCACAAGATCGACCAGACCATGGCCTTCATGTTCGAGACCGGCCGCGTGCTGCGCCCCAGCCGCTTCGCCCTCGACTGCCCGCAGCTGCAGCGTGACTACGACAGCTGCTGGAGCGGCATGCAGAAGACCTTCGACCCTTCCCAGGAGCAGTAACATGAGTGCCGCCCACAGCACACAAAGCTGGATCGAATCGGCCAACGGCCATCCGGATTTCCCCCTGCAGAACCTGCCGCTTGGCGTGTTCAGCCCGCCGGGTGACTCGCCCCGTGGCGGCGTGGCCATTGGCGACTACATCTTCGACCTGAAGACCGCCTGCGAAACCGGGCTCTTCCACGGCGCCGCGCACCAGGCCGCGCTGGTGGCCAGCGGCGACAGCCTGAACGCCTTCTTCGCCCTCGGCGGCACCGCCCGCCGCACCCTGCGCGAGGCGCTGATCCACCTGCTCAGCGAAGGCAGCGGCGAACAGAAGCGCATGGAGCACCTGGGCGCCGCGCTGCTCAAGCCCCAGGCTGCGTGCCGCATGCACCTGCCGGCCAAGGTCGGCGACTACACCGACTTCTATGTCGGCATCCATCATGCGAAGAACGTCGGCAAGCTGTTCCGCCCGGACAACCCGCTGCTGCCCAACTACAAATACGTGCCCATCGGTTACCACGGCCGCGCGTCCACCGTCGTGCCCTCCGGCACCGAGGTGCGTCGGCCCAACGGCCAGACCCTGCCCGCCGGCGTGGATGTGCCGGTGTTCGGGCCCTGCGCGCGGATGGACCTGGAACTGGAGCTGGGCATCTGGATCGGCCAGGGCAACGACCAGGGCAAGGCCATTCCGATCAATGCCGCTTCCGGCCATATCGCCGGGTTCTGCCTGCTCAACGACTGGTCCGCGCGAGACGTTCAAGCCTGGGAATACCAGCCTCTGGGGCCGTTCCTGTCGAAGAGCTTCGCCACCACCGTGTCGCCCTGGGTGGTCACCGCCGAGGCGCTGGAGCCGTTCCGTGTCGCCCAGCCGGCCCGCCCGGAAGGCGACCCGCAGCCGCTGCCGTACCTGTACGACGAAGGCGACCAGCAGCGCGGCGCGCTGGACATCGAACTGGAAGTCCTGCTGCACACCGCGCGCATGCGCCGCGAGCATCAGGCTCCCGAGCGCATTGCCCTGAGCAACACATTGAACATGTACTGGACGGTCGCCCAGATGGTCGCGCACCACAGTGTCAACGGCTGCCGCCTGCAAGCGGGCGACCTGTTCGGCTCCGGCACCCTGTCCGGCGAAACCCCGGACAGCTTCGGCAGCCTGCTGGAGCTTACCGGCGGCGGCAAGCAGGCACTGGTGCTGGGTAATGGCGAGGAGCGGCGCTTCCTGGAAGACGGCGACGAGATCATCCTGCGGGCGCGGTGCCGCCGCGAGGGGCATGCCTCCATCGGCTTCGGCGAGTGCCGTGGGCGAATTCTGCCAGCGCACTAAGGCGATTACCGCGGACCGTAGGGCGCATAACGCGCCAGCGTTATCCGCCGAGTAGCCGGCGGATAACCTGTTCCAGGTTATTCGCCCTACACCTCATTCCGCTCTGCGTAGGATGGCGTGGAGCGCAGCGATACCCATCGATTTGGTGCGCACACAGCATGGGTATCGCTGCGCTCCACCCATCCTACGACTCGCCACCGCACGAGGCTTTTCGTAGGACCGAGGGGGACGCCTAGTTGTGATTTCTCGGTAGGTTGTTCATCCGGGGCTTACCCGGAAAACTGGAAGTGCGACCAACCAATCCTTCCAGGAGCCCCGAATGAACCTGCATAAACATGCCCGTCTTACACCGCGCGGTCGAGCCCTTTTAGTCCAGCGCATGCTTCAGGGGTTACGTGCTGAAGAGGCAGCGCAGGCGGCCGGTGTCAGCGTACGTACGGCCTACAAATGGCTTCGGCGTTACCGCGAAGAGGGAGAGGCCGGCATGATGGATCGCACTTCGCGCCCTCACGCCTGCCCCCATGCCACACCCGAGTCCCGGCTCGAAAGGCTGATTGAGCGGCGCAGCGCCCGTCAAACCTACCGGCAAATTGCCAACGAGTTAGGGCTGGCAGTCAGTACCATCGCTCGCCACCTCAAACGACTCGGACTCAATCGGCTCCCCGAGTTGGAGCCCGCTCCGCCGATCAGGCGTTATCAGTACGCTCAACCAGGTGATCTGCTGCATCTGGATATCAAGAAGCTCGCACGCTTTTGGAGACCGGGACATCGAGTTACGGGAACCCGACTGATGGGCTCTGACGGAGCGGGCTGGGAGTTTGTCCATGTCGCCATCGACGATGCCTCGCGCATCGCCTTCTCCAGCCTGCATGCTGATGAACGAGGTGGAAGTGCCTGTCGCGCTCTGCTCCAGGCTTTGCGCTACTACCGCTCGCTGAAGATTCGATTTACTCGGGTCATGACTGACAACGGTGCCTGCTACCGATCAGGTCTATTCCGCCGCCTATGCCGGCGTCTGGGCTTACGACATATCCGCACCAGACCCTACACCCCACGTACCAATGGCAAAGCTGAGCGCTTCATTCAAACCAGCTTGCGGGAGTGGGCCTACGCCCGTAGCTACGAGAGCTCTGAGCAGCGCGCCCAGCATCTGGCCCTCTGGCTACACCAATACAACTGGCACAGGCCTCACTCCAGTCTGCATTACTGCCCACCCATCAGCCGCATTCCACTGAACAACCTACTGGGTTTACACACCTAGTCCTTGCTCGCGAACCGCCGGTGGCACCGCGTCTGGGCAGTTCGCGAGCAAGCTCGCTCCTACAGGTGTTCCCCATCCAAATTCTGCGCAAAAAAACGGGCCCGAAGGCCCGCTGCTAAACGAGGGTGTTGCTCTCACTATCAATCAGTGCGCGATGCACACCGACTTGATCTCGGTATAGGCCTCGACCACGGCGCGGCCGAACTCGCGGCCCATGCCCGACTGCTTGACGCCGCCGAAGGGCATGCTCGGGTCGAGCAGCACATGGGCGTTGACCCACACGGTGCCGGACTCGATGCGCGGAACCAGGTTCATCGCCTTGCTCAGGTCGTTGGTCCACAGGCTCGCGCCCAGGCCGTATTCGCTGTCGTTGGCCATTTCGATAGCCTGGTCTTCATCGTCGAACGGCAGCACTGCCAGCACGGGACCGAAGACTTCGTCACGGGCCACGGCCATCTGCATGGTCACGTCCGCCAGCACGGTGGGCTGCACGTAGAAACCATTGCCAGCGATCTGCTCACCGCCACAGACGATGCGCGCACCCTGCTCGCCGGCGCGGGCGATGTGGTCCAGCACGCTGCGCTGCTGCTTGGCCGATACCAGCGGGTTGATCTGCGCGGACGGGTCCATGCCCTCGCCCAGACTCATACCAGCGACGGCAGCGGCCAGCTTCTCGACGAACTCGTCGTAGCGCGAGCGATGTACGTAGAAGCGCGAAGCCGCAGCGCAGACCTGGCCGTTGTTCAGCAGGCCGCCCAGCAGCGCGCCCTGCACGGCGTTGTCGATATTGGCGTCGGCGAGGACGATCATCGGGTTCTTGCCGCCCAGTTCCAGGGCGAAGCGGGTCATGTTCTGCACGGCGGCCAGGCCGACGCTGCGACCCACGGCGGTGGAGCCGGTGAAGGAGACCTTGTTCACCAGCTTGTGGCTGGCCAGCCCACCGCCAATGCGCGGACCATCACCGGTCACCAGGTTGAACACGCCAGCCGGCACGCCGGCTTCGAAGGCTAGTTCAGCCAGGCGCAGGGCGGTCAGCGGAGTTTCCGAGGCAGGCTTGATCACCACGCTGTTGCCAGTGGCCAGCGCCGGGATCAGCTTCCACACGGCAATCATCAGCGGGAAGTTCCACGGCACGATGCCGGCGACCACGCCTACCGGCTCGCGGCGGGTGTAGGCGGTGAACTTGGCGCCCGGTGGCAGCGGGATGGAGACGTTCAGCGACTGGCCTTCGATCTTGGTCGCCCAGCCGGCCATGTAGCGCATGAACTCGACAGTGGCGCCCACGTCCAGCATGCGTGCAATGTTGATCGACTTGCCCTGGCTGAGGGTTTCCAGCTGGGCCAGTTCTTCGCCGTTGGCTTCCACCAGGTCAGCGAAGCGCAGCAGGATGCGCTCGCGGTCGGCCGGGCGCAGGTCGGACCAGACACGGGACTTGTAGGAGGCGTGAGCGGACTTCACCGCGCGATCAAGCAGGTCGGTATCGATGTCGGCGACGCTGGAAATCGCCTGGCCGGTGGCCGGGTTGAGTACGTCGGTACGCGCGCCCTCGGGCACCACCCAGGCGCCGTCGATGAAGCAGCCATGCTTGCGCTGCAGGAAGGCCGTGACCTTGGGCAGAGTCTGTGTGACGTTCATGGTCTCTCCTGGAATATCAGTGCTGCTGGCTCAGCCAGCAGGTGAGCGCCCGCCGCTCGGCCGCGTCGGCCAGGCCTGCGAAGGGCATGTAGGTTCCCGGCACGGCGGCCTGGGGCTGGCTGACGAAAGTGTCGAGGTTGTCGCGCGACCAGGCCGCGCCCTTGCCTTTCATGGCCTGGGAGTAGCTGAAGCCGGCGAGCGAGCCAGCCATGCGGCCGACCACGCCATGCAGGTTCGGGCCCATCATTCCGGGGCCATCGGCCTTGGCGGTGTGGCAGATCGAGCAGTCGCGGGCGAAGACGGTTTCGCCTTTCTGCGCATCGTTTGCCGGGCAGTCCCCGGCGAACGCCAGGACCGGTTGCACCAGCGCGCCGGCCAGCAGCAGGCCGAGGGCGCCGAATCGGAGCTTGTTGCGGGACATCGGGAAATCACCTTCGAGTACAGCTTGCGGCCGGATGGCGCGCGTCATCGAAGGTGATTGTTGCCAGCGGCGCTCGGGAGGGTCTTTTCCTCTGTGCCAGTCGTGTTGGCGGGAGTGCCAGGATGGCGCTCAGGTGACGAGGATCATTGTGCGAAAGCGTTCGCGAGCAAGCTCGCTCCTACAGAGGTAGCACCGTCACGCTCTTCGTAGGACCGAGGGGGACGCCTGGTCCTTGCTCGCGAACCCGCATGGGCACGGTGCTAACCCACGGCATGGGTATCGCTGCGCTCCACCCATCCCACAACGGTGTCAGTCGAGGGGAATGGTGCAGATGGGCTTCAACGTAGGATGGCGTGGAGCGCAGCGATACCCATCATCCACGGCACCCAGCCGCCAGGTATCGCCGTCGACCGGCTGAATCAATTGGCGTAACGCTTGCGATACTCGCCCGGCGACACACCAAAGCGCCCCTTGAACGCCGTGGAAAAGTAGCTCGAATCGGAGAAGCCCCAGGCATAGCCCAGCGCCGACAGCTTCTGCTCGAACTGGGCGTTGCGCAGGGTTTCGGCGCAGAAGTCCAGGCGGCGGTTCTTGATGTACTGCGCCACCACCAGGCCCTTCTTGGCGAACATCCGGTACAGGCCGCGCACCGAGATGCCCACTTCACGGGCGATCAGCTCGGGGCAGAGCTCTTCGGCGCCGATGTGCTGGTCGATGAAGGCGGTGGCCTTGCGGAACATGCGCTCGTGGTTGTCCTGCTCGGCGTCGTGGCTGGCCAGCGCCGGGCGCAGCAGAGTCACCAGGGCGTCCAGGGTCGCTTCGCTTTCCAGCATGCCGAGGCTTTCCTGCTGGCTGGTCTCGACGATCAGTCGATTGGCGAGCACGGCAATGGGCGAGCTGGCGGGGATCTTCGAGGCGCAGGTCACTTCCGACATGCGCAGGCCGCGCTCGATCACCTGGCGCGGCAGGATCAGCGAGAGCTGCCGGGATTCCTCCAGGTAGGTCATATCACTGGGCCGGCTGGCATCGATCAGGCTGATGTCGCCACGCGACAGCTCCACGCGGTTGTCGCCCTGCTCCAGGCGCGAGCGCCCTTCGAGCTGGAACACCGCATAGTAGTGGCCGCCCGCGCTGGAGCCGACCTCCTTGCTGGTCCGGTACAGGTGCACCTGGGCCATGTCGACCACGGAAAGCTTGATCGCACCGCCCTGGTACTCGCGCAACCGTCCATGGAACTGGGGGCCGAGGGTACGCGCATCGAAACGACCGCACGCCCGGTTGACCTGTCCCAGCCACGCCTCGAAAGCGTCATCCCTCAATGTCGATGAAGAATTCATGACCTGCAAAGCCTCACACGCATTGTTTGTTGTTATTCAGCGACGGCCTCATGGGCCTGTCGTCATCGTCCGCCGCGTGCCTTCTCAGGAAGGATTCGCGCCGGTGTCCCCGTTCTGCAACCACAGCGTTGCAGAGCGGGAGGCATTTTTCACGCCAACTCCTGTCAGTTCAATCCGCCGAAACGCTTGTAGAAGCTTTCCCCGACGTCCGGCAGCGGGCCGTCAGCGGTCTCCAGGTTGCGGTTCAGCCAGTCCTCGGCCTTGGCGTGGATCAGTCGGTAGATGTTGCGGCACAGCTGTCGCGCGGCGCGGCCTTCCCAATCGCCCGGCAGCAGTTCGTCGGGCAGTTGTGGGTCGCGCAGCAGCAGCCGGCGGTATTCGTGGATCAAAAGGGTGCGCGCCAGGAAGCAGTCTTCCGGGCGCAGTTGGTCCTGCTCGCGCAGTGCCTGCCAGAGCGGGCGGAACAGCTGGATGAATTCGCTGTAGTGCTCGCCGAGTTCGTCGATCTTCCAGCTCTCGCGCACCTGCATGCGCATGGCGCGGGAGGCCAGCACGTCCTGGGCGCGGGTTTCGAAGACGATGCAATCGTCGGCGACTTCGAGGTCCTGCAGGGTGGCCATGACATCGCTGCGGTCGGCGCGCGGGCAGGCCATGACCGTCGGCGAGATCGCGCCGAAGCCCTGCCACTCCAGTTCCTCGCGGACCTGCTTGCGTTTGTCGGCAGCGATCTGCGAGAGCATCACCAGGGTCCAGGAACCGTCCCAGGCCGGCAGGCTGGAGCTGTAGACGCGCTTGAAAGCCTTTTCGAACCGCCGCCGGCCGGTGCCGGTCAGGCTGTAGTAACTGCGGCGGCCAACCTTCTCGGCGGTCAGCCAGTCTTCCTTGGTCAGGCGGAAGATCGAGGTACGGATCAGCCGCTCGTTGATGCCGAACGGTTCCAGCAGATTGATCAGGCTACCCAGCCAGACGGTGCCGCCGTGGGGTTCGATGGCATCGCCGTAAAGGGTGATGATCAGCGAACTGGCGCGGATCGGCGTCTGTTCCTGGAAGCGATTGATCAGCTGGTTCAGCGGTGCTAGAGCGGTCATGGCACGTTGCGCAGGCGAAGGAGCGGCGACTATACCTGCCCGCCGCACCGCCTGGCCATTGGAGCGAACCCCAGTACTCATGCGTCCTTCCCTGTCTTGGGCCGGAAACCGGAATCGCCCAGGCGCGGACGCTCTTCTTCTATCTCTGCCAGCGGCTGGCACTCCACCAGGCTTTCGATGCAGCGCCTGGCCAGCGCCTGGTATTCCTCGGTGCCACGGCGCTTCCAGGCAATCTCTTCGTCGCTGAGGCTGCGCTTGACGCTGGCCGGCGCGCCCATCACCAGGCTTTGCGGAGCGCACTCGAACTTGGCCTTGACGAAGGCGGCGGCTGAAACGATGGAGCGAGCACCGATCTGCGCGTAATCCATCACCACGGCATTCATGCCCACCAGGGCGTCCTCGCCGATCCGGCAGCCGTGTAGGACGGCGCCATGGCCAATGTGGCCGTTGCGCTCGACGACGGTGTCGCTGTCCGGGAACCCGTGCATGACGCAAGTGTCCTGAAGGTTCGCACCCTCTTCGAGGACGATCCGCCCGAAGTCACCGCGCAGTGCCGCCAGAGGGCCGACGTAACAGCCAGGGCCGACGATAACGTCGCCGATCAGCACGGCGGTGGGATGGACATAGGCGGTCGGGTGTACGACGGGGCGCACGCCCTCGAGGCTGTAGCAAGGCATCGGGTTCTCCAGCTTTGCGGCATCTCTGCGCAAAGCGATTTGTTCTTTTGAAAATCTTGTATCACATCAAATCAAAACCGACCAATCTAAATCTGCCGTATCGCTTTTGAGAAGGGTCGAATAGCACTCAAAAACCCTTATAAAACCAGTAAATACGCCACAAAAGCGCTTCCATGAGCCAGGTATCGTCATGATCCCATTGGCAACGGTAGAAACATTTTAGACACGCGATACAACTTTCGTAGTTGTTTTTCTGTATCGCTTTAGGCCTATACTGCGGAAAGGCCGGAGACGGGCAACGCCTGCCTCCCATAATTCCAATACCAGCCGGCCACGAAGCCGTGCGTGCAGCCTGAGGACGATGTCATGCCTCGCACCCTTGCCGTTCAGATGCCTGAAGCGGGCGTTCGCCTGATCACCCTGCAGCGCCCCGAAGCGCTGAATGCCCTGAACACCGAACTGCTCGGTGAACTGGCCGCCGAACTCGACGCAGCCGAGCAGGACAGCGAAACCCGCGCCGTGGTGCTCACCGGCAGTCGCAAGGCCTTCGCCGCCGGTGCCGACATCAAGGAGATGGCCGAGCGCGACCTGGTCGGCATCCTCAACGACCCCCGCGTCGGCCACTGGCAGCGCATCGCCGCCTTCTCCAAGCCGCTGATTGCTGCCGTCAACGGCTTCGCCCTGGGCGGCGGCTGCGAGCTGGCCATGCACGCCGACATTCTGATCGCCGGGGAAGACGCCCGCTTCGGCCAGCCGGAAATCAACCTCGGCATCATGCCCGGCGCCGGCGGCACCCAGCGCCTGCTGCGCGCCGTGGGCAAGCCGCTGGCCATGCAGATGGTGCTCACCGGTGAAGCCATCGACGCGCGCCACGCCCAGCGCTCCGGCCTGGTCAGCGAAGTCACCCAACCCGAATTCACCGTCGAACGCGCCCTGCAGATCGCCAAGCTCATCGCTGCCAAGGCGCCGCTTGCCGTGCGCCTGGCCAAGGAAGCGCTGCTCAAGGCGCAGGACACCGATCTTGCGACCGGCCTGCGCTTCGAGCGCCACGCCTTCACCCTGCTGGCCGGAACCGCCGACCGCGAGGAAGGCATCCGCGCCTTCCAGGAAAAGCGCAAGCCGGCGTACGAAGGCCGCTGAGCGCACCCCTTTTTATCCGGCAAAAGCCTGCCTATTGATGGAGCGAGCCCGCCCATGAACTTCGAGCACATCCTGTTTTCCATCGAGGACGGCGTCGCCCTCCTCTGCCTGAATCGCCCGGAGCAGCTGAACAGCTTCAACGCCGCCATGCACGGCGAAGTCCGCGAGGCGCTCAAGCAGGTTCGGCAGAACCCGGAAGCCCGCGTCCTGCTGCTGACCGGCGAAGGCCGCGGCTTCTGCGCCGGCCAGGACCTGTCCGACCGCAACGTCGCACCCGGCGCGGAAGCGCCTGACCTCGGGCAGTCCATCGAGCAGTTCTACAACCCGCTGATCCGCACCCTGCGCGACTTGCCGCTGCCGGTGATCTGCGCGGTGAACGGCGTGGCCGCCGGCGCTGGCGCGAACATCCCGTTGGCCTGCGACCTGGTGCTGGCGGCGCGTTCGGCCAGCTTCATCCAGGCCTTCTGCAAGATCGGCCTGATCCCCGATTCCGGCGGTACCTGGACGCTGCCGCGCCTGGTCGGCATGGCCCGCGCCAAGGCACTCGCACTGCTGGGCAATCGCCTGACCGCCGAGCAGGCCGAGCAATGGGGCCTGATCTACCAGGTGGTGGACGACGCCAACCTGCGCGAGGAAGCCCTCAAGCTCGCCCGTCATCTGGCCACCCAGCCGACCTACGGCCTGGCGCTGATCAAGCGCAGCCTCAACGCCAGCCTGAACAACAGCTTCGACGAGCAGCTGGAGCTGGAGCGCGACCTGCAGCGCCTGGCCGGCCGCAGCGAGGACTACCGCGAGGGCGTGTCCGCCTTCATGGAAAAACGCACCCCCAGCTTCAAGGGCCGCTGATTGATGATCGCACTTCAGCAAGACGCGAAAGTCGCGGTCATCGGTGCCGGCGCCATGGGTGCGGGTATCGCCCAGGTTGCCGCCCAGGCCGGGCACCCGGTGAAGCTCTACGACAACCGCCCCGGCGCCGCCGCCCAGGCCATCGACGGCATCGACCGCCAGCTCGGCCGGCTGGTGGAAAAAGGCAAGCTCGGCGCCGAAGCTCGCAGCGCCATCGTCGCCCGCCTGCAACCGGTGGAAGCCATCGAGGCGCTGGCCGACTCTAAGCTGGTGATCGAGGCCATCGTCGAGAACCTGGAGATCAAGCGCGGCCTGTTCCAGCAGCTGGAAGCGCTGTGTGCAGAGGACTGCATCCTCGCCAGCAACACCTCCTCGCTGTCCATCACCAGCCTCGCCGCCGGCCTCAAACGCCCGCAGCAAGTAGTCGGCATGCACTTCTTCAACCCGGCGCCGCTGATGGCGCTGGTGGAAGTCGTCTCCGGCCTCGCCACCGATCCGGCGCTGGCCGACAGCCTGTACGCCACCTCGCTGGTCTGGGGCAAGAAGCCGGTTCACACCCGATCCACCCCCGGCTTCATCGTCAACCGCGTGGCGCGCCCCTTCTACGCCGAAAGCCTGCGCCTGCTGCAGGAAGGCGCCGCCGACTGCGCGACGCTGGATGCGCTGATGCGCGATGCCGGCGGCTTCCGCATGGGCGCCTTCGAGCTGACCGACCTGATCGGCCACGACGTCAACTACGCCGTGACCTGCTCGGTGTTCGCCGCCTATTACGGCGACTTCCGCTTCCAGCCCTCGCTGATCCAGAAGGAGCTGGTGGACGCCGGTCGCCTCGGCCGCAAGACCGGCCGCGGCTTCTACGACTACGCCGAAGGTGCCGAGCGCCCGCAGCCGGCCAGCCTGAGCAGCGCCTCGAATGTCAGCGCCTGCGTACTGGAAGGCGACCTGGGCGTCGCCCAGCCGCTGGCGCAGCGCCTGAAAGACGCCGGCATCGAGATCGTCCAGCGCGCCGGCAATGGCCTGCTGCGTGTCGGTGATGCGGTAATCGCACTGTCCGATGGCCGTCTCGCCAGCCAGCGCGCCAAGCAGGACGGCCTGCGCAATCTGGTGCTGATCGACCTCGCGCTGGATTACGCCAAGGCCTCGCGCCTGGGCATTTCCTGCTCGGCGGACACCACGCCCGAAGCACTGGACCAGGCCGTCGCCCTGCTGGCCAAGGCAGGAATCGCCACCAGCCGCCTGAGCGACACACCCGGTCTCGCCGTGCTGCGCACCGTGGCGATGCTTGCCAACGAAGGCGCCGATGCCGTGCTGCAAGGCGTGGGAAGCGCCGCTGATATCGACCTCGCCATGCGCGCCGGCGTGAACTACCCGCAGGGCCCGCTGGCCTGGGCCGGGCAGATCGGCATCGGCAACGTGCTGCGCGTACTCGACAACCTGCAGACCGCCTACGGCGAGGACCGCTATCGCCCGTCCCTGCTGCTGCGCCGCCTGCATGCCGAGGGGAGAACTTTTCATGACTGACGCCACCCGTCTGGCCCGAGACTGCGCCGAAGCCATGTACGAGCGCGACCAGGCCACCCGCCGCATGGGCATCCAGTTGCTGGATGCCGGCCCGGGCAACGCCAAGCTGTCGATGCGTGTGCGCGAAGACATGATCCAGGGCCACGGCACCTGCCATGGCGGCTACCTGTTCGCCCTGGCCGACTCGGCCTTCGCCTTCGCCTGCAACAGCTACAACGACGCCACCGTCGCCATCGGCTGCAGCATCGATTACGTGGCGCCGGCCCGCGAAGGCGACGAGCTGATCGCCAGCGCCTTCGAGCAAAGCCGCAGCGGCCGCACCGGCAATTACGACGTGCGCATCGAGAATTCCCAGGGCCAGTTGATCGCCCTGTTCCACGGCAAATCCTACAAAGTGCGCGGCACCGTGCTGGCGCAGGAGACCTCCGAATGACAGACCTCACTGACGCCCTGATCATCGACGCAGTGCGCACGCCGATTGGCCGCTACGCCGGCGCCCTGTCCGGCGTGCGCGCCGACGACCTCGCGGCGATCCCGATGAAGGCCCTGATGCAGCGCCACCCGGAGCTGGACTGGAGCGCCATCGACGACGTGATCTTCGGCTGCGCTAACCAGGCCGGTGAGGACAACCGCAACGTCGCGCACATGGCCTCGCTGCTGGCCGGACTGCCGGTCACCGTGCCCGGCACCACGCTCAACCGCCTGTGCGGCTCCGGCCTGGACGCCGTGGGCAGCGCCGCCCGCGCGCTGCGCTGCGGCGAGGCCGGACTGATGCTGGCCGGCGGCGTGGAATCCATGTCCCGCGCGCCGTTCGTGATGGGCAAGTCCGAGCAGGCCTTCGGCCGCAGCGCGGAAATCTTCGACACCACCATCGGCTGGCGCTTCGTCAACAAACTGATGAAACAGCAGTTCGGCATCGACTCCATGCCGGAAACCGCCGAGAACGTCGCCGAACAGTTCCACATCAGCCGCGAAGACCAGGATGCCTTCGCCCTGCGCAGCCAGCACAAGGCCGCCGCCGCCCAGGCCAATGGCCGCCTGGCGAAGGAAATCGTCCCGGTGGAGATTGCCCAGCGCAAAGGCCCGGCCAAGGTGGTCGAGCAGGACGAACACCCGCGCGGCGATACTACCCTGGAGCAACTGGCCAAGCTCGGCACGCCGTTCCGCGAAGACGGCAGCGTCACCGCCGGCAATGCCTCGGGCGTCAACGACGGCGCCTGTGCGCTGCTGATGGCCTCCCCGGCCGCCGCCGCACGTCACGGCCTGAAGGCCCGCGCCCGCGTGGTCGCCATGGCCACCGCCGGCGTCGAGCCGCGGATCATGGGCATCGGCCCGGTGCCAGCGACCCGCAAGGTGCTGGAGCTGGCCGGCCTGTCGCTGAACGACATGGACGTGATCGAACTCAACGAAGCCTTCGCCGCCCAGGGCCTTGCCGTGCTGCGCGAGCTGGGCCTGAAGGATGACGACGCACGGGTGAACCCCAACGGCGGCGCCATCGCCCTCGGCCATCCGCTGGGCATGAGCGGCGCGCGCCTGGTCACCACCGCCCTGCATGAACTGGAGGAACGCGGCGGCCGCTACGCCCTGTGCACCATGTGCATCGGCGTCGGCCAGGGCATCGCCCTGATCATCGAAAGAATCTGATCCACAGGGAGCTTCGGACCCCGCACCGCCAGTCGCCAAGTGCACCGGCTGGCAGACAGAGCAAAGTCTCTGGCAGGGGTTCGAATCCTTCCGCGAACGGGGGCGTTATGCTGCTCCCATGACACTCGCAGCCCGCTTACGGGCTGGCGTACAAGAACAAATCGAGTGAACCCATGAACATGTACCATGATGCCGAACGTGCCCTGCTTGACCCGATGGAGACCGCCAGTGTCGACGAGCTGCGCCAGCACCAGCTGGAGCGCCTGCGCTGGAGCCTCAAGCACGCCCACGACAACGTCCCGCTGTACCAGAAGCGCTTCGCCGAGGCTGGCGTACACCCGGACGACCTGACCTCCCTGGACGATCTCGCCAAGTTCCCCTTCACCGGCAAGAACGACCTGCGCGACAACTACCCCTACGGCATGTTCGCCGTGCCGCAGAACGAGATCGTGCGCCTGCACGCCTCCAGCGGCACCACCGGCAAACCCACCGTGGTTGGCTACACGCAGAAGGACATCGACACCTGGGCCAACGTGGTCGCGCGCTCCATCCGCGCCGCCGGCGGGCGCAAGGGTGACAAGGTGCACGTGTCCTACGGCTACGGCCTGTTCACCGGCGGCCTGGGCGCGCACTACGGCGCCGAGCGCCTGGGCTGCACCGTGATCCCGATGTCCGGCGGCCAGACCGAGAAGCAGGTCCAGCTGATCCGCGACTTCCAGCCGGACATCATCATGGTCACCCCGTCCTACATGCTCAACATCGCCGACGAGATCGAGCGCCAGGGCGTCGACCCGCACAGCCTCAAGCTGCGCCTGGGCATCTTCGGCGCCGAGCCGTGGACCGCCGAACTGCGCCGCGCCGTGGAAGAACGCATGGGCATCACCGCCCTGGACATCTACGGCCTCTCCGAAATCATGGGCCCGGGCGTGGCGATGGAATGCGCCGAGACCAAGGACGGCCCGACCGTCTGGGAAGACCACTTCTACCCCGAGATCATCGACCCGGCGACCGGCGCAGTGTTGCCGGACGGCCAGTACGGCGAGCTGGTGTTCACCTCGCTGTCGAAGGAAGCGCTGCCGATGATCCGCTACCGCACCCGCGACCTGACCCGCCTGCTGCCCGGCACCGCGCGGCCTATGCGGCGCATCGACAAGATCACCGGCCGCAGCGACGACATGCTGATCATCCGCGGCGTCAACGTCTTCCCGACCCAGGTCGAGGAGCAGGTGCTGAAGATCAGGCAACTCGCCGAGTGCTACGAGATCCACCTGCACCGCAACGGCAACCTCGACTGCATTGACGTCCACGTCGAGCTGCGCCACGACCAGCAGAACCTGTCGGCGGACGAGCAGAAGGCCATCGGCAGCGAGCTGGGCAAGCAGATCAAGACCCACATCGGCGTCAGCGCCCGCGTGCTGGTGCAGCCGTCCCACAGCCTCAAGCGCTCGGAAGGCAAGGCCTGCCACGTGTATGACAATCGGCCCAAGGGCTGAGCGTCGCGGGCCTCGTTAGAACGGAAGAAACCTTGAGTCCAACGCAATGCCCGCCCCCTCGGCGCGGGCATTGTCGTTTCCGGACGGATGCCTGGTTGCAGGCGCGCCTGCCTCAGATCGTGACCTGCACCGGCACATGCCCGGTATGCGCAAGGAACTTCAACAAGTCGGCGTACTGGATGCACAAGGTTTCGGAATTGATCAACGGATGGAAGCCGACCAGGTCATCCTGGCGAATCCCATCGTCGAGCAGGACGCTGATGCGCTGCTCCCGGTCATCCGCCAGGGCGAACGGCGTGACCGAACCCGGCGTCAGCCCCATCAGCTCCATCAGTCTTTCCTCGGAGCCGAAGGACAGCCGGCTTTCGCCGATCTGCACGGCCAGCGCAGCCAGATCGGCGCTCTTGAGCTCATCCAGGATCAGCAGGAAATAGCGGCTGCCCTTGCGATTACGCAGGAACAGGCATTTGACGTTCTGCCCCGGAAACTCGATGCCCGCCTCGTGAAAGTCGGCGATGGACCCGAACGCCGGATGCTCGACCTTCTCGAAACCGATCTGCAATTTGTCCAACAGCGCGTACAGCTCATCGACTTGCATGCTTCTCCCCCTCTTGGTACCGATCAGACACAGCCCAGGAAGCAGGCCATGCCGAACAGCGCATGACCAGGTGGCCGATCGTCTCTATCCGGATGCGTAAGACACCCCACCTCCTCCACTTTGCCGGCAAGCAAGTCGGCATGCAGGCATCCAGCGCAATCATTTTCCAGAATTCGACAACCATCCGTCGTCCCACCCCTCATCCCTGTCGATCTATCCGTCTCTCCTTCGACTATTCCTCAAAGGCAGGCGGCATCCAGCCGCCTGCCCAATCGCAGGAGAAGAGCGATGACCTATGTCGATGGTTTCCTCGTACCGGTGCCCACTGCCAGCCGGGAACGCTACATAGAGGTGGCGCGCAAGGCGGCGGCGCTGTTCAAGGAGCATGGCGCACTGAGCGTCGTCGAGTGCTGGGGCGATGACGTACCCGAGGGCAAGGTGACCTCCTTCCCCATGGCGGTGAAGCGCAAGGAGGACGAAACCGTGGTGTTTTCCTGGATCACCTGGCCCAGCAAGCAGGCGCGGGACGAAGGCATGAAGAAGTTCATGGAGGACGCCCGGATGAAGACCGACTTCAACGACATGCCCTTCGACGGGCAACGCATGATCTTTGGCGGCTTCCAGGTGATCGTCCAGGCCTGATCCCCGTGGCTTTACTGTAGGAGCGAGCTTGCTCGCGAACCGCTCGACGCCTGGTCATCGGCAAGCATGGTTCGCGAGCAAGCTCGCTCCTACAACCCCTCCTAACCACCACATATGATTCATTCATAAAAATTAATTTGCGTATCACTTTGTCATCTTTCCGGTGAATGGCAGGCGCCATTCACGCCCAGACAAATACGCCGCAGAATTCCGATAAATCCCTGCAGAATTCTCACTTTTTACCGAATTATTTCGGTGAAACGTGCTCCTTTGCGCGCCCACCCACCCCCAAAAGCCCGCCGAAGCGATACACAATCCATTTACGACACATCATTTAGTGTTAGACATTCATTTCTGTATCATTTAAAACTACTGCCATGGCCAAGGCCGCCCCACGAACAAGACAGAAGGCTGGAGACACAGCATGTACGCACAACTGGTTGAGACCGGCGTGAAGCGCATCAAGGCGCTGGACGAGATGTCGCCGGAAGAACGCGCCTTCCAGGAGAAGATCGATGCCGAGATCAAGATCGAGGCGAAGAACTGGATGCCCGACGCCTACCGCCAGACGCTGATCCGGCAGATTTCCCAGCACGCCCACTCCGAGATCGTCGGCATGCTGCCCGAGGGCAACTGGGTGACCCGCGCGCCGACCTTGAAGCGCAAGCTGCAGCTGATGGCGAAGATCCAGGACGAAGCCGGCCACGGCCTCTACCTCTACAGCGCCATGGAAACCCTGGGCGCCGACCGCGACGCCGAGATCGCAAAGCTGCACAGCGGCAAGGCCAAGTACTCGAGCATCTTCAACTACCCGACGCTGAACTGGGCCGACATGGGCGCGGTGGGCTGGCTGGTGGATGGCGCGGCGATCGTCAACCAGGTGGTGCTGCAGCGCACCTCCTACGGCCCCTACTCGCGCGCGATGATCCGCATCTGCAAGGAAGAGAGCTTCCACCAGCGCCAGGGCTACGAAATCCTCCTGACCATGATGCGCCACGGCAACCAGGCGCAGAAGGACATGGTCCAGGACGCCATCAACCGCCTCTGGTGGCCGGCGCTGATGATGTTCGGCCCGAGCGACGCCGACTCCCCCAACAGCGCCCAGTCCATGGCCTGGAAGATCAAGCGACAGAGCAACGACGAACTGCGCCAGCGTTTCGTCGACCAGACCGTGCCGCAACTCGAACTGCTCGGCTGCACCGCCCCGGACCCGGACCTGAAGTGGAACGAGGAACGCGGCCACTACGACTTCGGCGACATCCAGTGGGAAGAATTCTACGAAGTGCTCAAGGGCAACGGCCCGTGCAACACCGAGCGCGTCGCCACCCGCCGCAAGGCCATCGAAGACGGCGCCTGGGTCCGCGAAGCCGCGGTCGCCTACGCCCGCAAACAACAACAGAAGAAAGACGCCGCCTGAGTCGCGAGGAGACAGAAGCCATGTCCGAATGGACCCTTTTTGAAGTGTTCGTCCGTAGCAAGCACGGCCTGAACCACAAGCATGTCGGCAGCGTCCATGCCGCCGACGCCGCCATGGCCATCGAGAACGCCCGCGAGCTGTACACCCGCCGCAACGAAGGCGTGAGCCTGTGGGTCGTGCCCTCCGCGCTGATCACCGCCTCCTCCCCCGACGAGAAGGACCCGCTGTTCGACCCGGCGCAGGACAAGGTCTACCGCCACGCCAGCTTCTACGAGCTGCCGCCCGAAGTCGGCCACATGTGAGATCGCGTGCGATGAACCCGAATTCTGACAAGATCGAATACCTGCTGCGCCTCGCCGACAGCGCCCTGATCCAGGGTCAGCGCCTGTGCGAATGGTGCGGCCACGCCCCGGCCCTGGAAGAAGAGCTGGCGCTGATGAACGTCGGCCTCGACCTGGTCGGCCAGGCGCGCAACTGGTACGAGTACGCCGTGGAACTGCTGGACGACGGCCGCGACGCCGACCACCTGGCCTTCCGCCGCGACGAACGCGCCTTCCGCAACCTCCTGCTGGTCGAGCAGCCGAACGGCGACTTCGCCGTGACCATCGCCAAGCAGTTCCTCTATGACGCCTGGCACTTCCACGTGCTGCACGCCCTGAGCAGCTCCAGCGACGAGCGCATCGCCGCCATCGCTGCCAAGGGCCTGAAGGAAGTCACCTACCACCTGCGCCGTTCCTCCGAGTGGATGCAGCGTCTGGGCGACGGCACCGAGGAAAGCCATGCGCGCATGCTCGCGGCGATCCCGCAGGTATGGCGCTTCACCGTCGAGCTGTGCAACGCGGATGAAGTGGAACAGCGCCTGTCCGCCGAAGGCGTCGCGCCGAACCCGGAAGAACTCGCCGCCGCCTGGAAAGCCAAGGTTGCCGACATCTTCGCCGCCGCGACTCTGCCGCTGCCGGAGCCCGCAGTGAACTTCTACCTCAGCGGCCGCCGTGGCCTGCACACCGAGCACCTGGGCATCCTCCTGGCCGAGATGCAGTTCCTCCAGCGGGCCTACCCCGATGCAACCTGGTGAGCTGATTACCAGCGACCGCGGCGCGCGCGCCGGCACGGCTGACGACCTCAGCCGCGCCTGGAACGTGCTCGGCGCGGTGATGGACCCGGAAGTGCCAGTGGTCAGCGTGGTCGAACTGGGCATCGTGCGCGGGCTCGACTGGCAGGACGGGCACCTGCACGTGGTGGTCACCCCGACCTACTCCGGCTGCCCGGCCACCGAAGTCATCGAGCAGGACATCCAGCACGCCCTGGAGCACGCCGGCTTCGCCGCGCCGCAACTGGAGCGCCGCCTGAGCCCGGCCTGGACCACCGACTGGATCAGCGACAGCGGCCGCCAGGCGCTACGCGACTACGGCATCGCCCCGCCGGCCGGCAGCACCAGCAAGCGCAGCCTGCTTGGCGAGACCCCGGAAGTGCGCTGCCCGCAGTGCGGCAGCCTGCACACCGAGCAGCTCAGCCAGTTCGGCTCCACTGCCTGCAAGGCGCTGTACCGCTGCATCGATTGCCGCGAGCCATTCGATTACTTCAAGTGCATCTGAGCGGCGCCGCCGCCGGAGAAGAACAATGAGCAAGTTCCACAGCCTGAAAATCAAGGAAGTGCGCGCGGAAACCCGCGATGCCGTGTCCATCGCCTTCGCCGTCCCGGCGGACCTGGCCGACAGCTTCCGCTTCCAGCATGGCCAGCACCTGGTCATGCGCACCCAGCTCGACGGCGAGGAAGTGCGCCGCTCCTACTCCATCTGCAGCGGCGTGAATGACGGCGAGCTGCGCGTGGCGATCAAGCGCGTGCCGGGCGGGCGTTTCTCCGCCTACGCCAACGAGACGCTGAAGGTCGGCGCCAGCCTGGAAGTCATGCCGCCGGCCGGCCACTTCAATGTCGAACTGGACCCGGCGCGCCATGGCAACTACCTGGCGGTCGCCGCCGGCAGCGGCATCACGCCGATCCTCTCGATCGTCAAGACCACCCTCGAAACCGAGCCGAACAGCCGCGTCACCCTGCTCTACGGCAACCGATCCAGCAACGCCGCAATGTTCCGCGAGCAGCTCGAAGACCTGAAGAACCGCTACCTGCAGCGCCTGAACCTGATTTTCGTGTTCAGCCGCGAACAGCAGGACGTCGACCTCTACAACGGCCGTATCGACGCCGACAAGTGCGGCCAGCTGTTCAGCCGCTGGCTCGACGTGAAGAGCCTGGACGCTGCCTTCATCTGCGGCCCGCAGGCGATGACCGAGACCGTGCGCGACCAGCTCAAGGGCAATGGCATGCCGGCCGAACGCATCCACTTCGAACTGTTCGCCGCCGCCGGCAGCGAGAGCAAGCGCGAAGCCCGCCAGGCTGCCGCTGCGGTCGACAGCGCGAAGAGCCAGATCACCGTGATCAGCGACGGCCGCGAGCTGTCCTTCGAGCTGGCCCGCAACAGCGTCAGCGTGCTCGACGCCGGCAACGCCCAGGGCGCCGAACTGCCCTACTCGTGCAAGGCCGGCGTGTGCTCGACCTGCAAGTGCAAGGTGGTTTCCGGCGAAGTGGAAATGGACAGCAACTTCGCGCTGGAGGACTACGAAGTGGCAGCGGGCTACGTGCTGAGCTGCCAGGCGTATCCGATCAGCGACAAGGTGGTCCTCGATTTCGACCAGCTCTGATCTGGCTCTGCGCTTTTGTAGGAGCGAGCTTGCTCGCGAACCGATTGACGCCAGCGTGGCGGTGAAATCGATCGCGGACGGAGTCCGCTCCTACCCGAAGCCGATCCCCGCGTAGGAGCGGACTCCGTCCGCGATCGGCCACGCCCCACGAAGAGTCGTTCACGTTTCACCGCCAGCGGCCCACAAGACCCCTGGCGGCCTTAACCCGGCGGCATCGTCCCGCCAATACATAACGCGCCGCCGCCGCCCACCCGGCGCGGCGGTCACCGGCAGCAGCCGGCACCCTTGCGTAGCGATCCGGAGGACAACAACCATGGCCCAAGAGCCTATCCTGCAAAGTTTCATCGGCGGCCGCTGGGTCGGCCAGCACGGCGCCCAGGCGCTGCGTAGCGCGCTCAATGGCCAGACCGTGGCGCGCACCCACGAAGAGGCGCTGGACTTCGCCGAAGCCGTCGCCCATGCCCGCGAGCAGGGCCTCAAGGAACTGATGTCCATGGACTTCCAGCAGCGCGCCCAGCGCCTGAAGGCCCTGGCGCTGTACCTGACCGAGCGCAAGGAGCAGCTCTACGAGATTTCCCGCCACAGCGGTGCCACCCGCGCCGACAGCTGGATCGACATCGAAGGCGGTGCCGGCACCCTGTTCGCCTACGCCGGAGTCGGCGGCCGCGAGCTGCCCTCGGGCAACGTGGTCCACGAAGGCCCGGCCATGCCGCTGGGCAAGACCGGCAAGTTCGCCGGTAGCCACATCCTGGTGCCGCGCGGCGGCATCGCGGTGCACATCAACGCCTTCAACTTCCCGATCTGGGGGATGCTGGAGAAGTTCGCGCCGAGTTTCCTCGCCGGCATGCCGTGCATCGTCAAACCGGCCACCGCCACCAGCTACATTACCGAAGCCGCCGTGCGCGTGATGCACGAATCCGGCCTGCTCCCGGCCGGCAGTCTGCAACTGATCATCGGCGGCACCGGCGACCTGCTGGACCGACTGCAGGGCCAGGACATCGTCACCTTCACCGGCTCGGCGGACACCGCCGCCAAGCTGCGCGTCAATCCGAACCTGATCCGCAACTCGGTGCCGTTCAACGCCGAGGCCGACTCGCTGAACTGTGCCATCCTTGCCCCGGATGTCACCCCGGACGATGAAGAGTTCGACCTCTTCGTCAAGGAAGTGGCCCGCGAGATGACCGTCAAGGCCGGGCAGAAATGCACCGCCATCCGCCGCGCCATCGTGCCGGCCAAGCACATCGACGCCGTGGCCGAACGCCTGCGTGACCGCCTGGCCAAAGTGGTGGTCGGTGACCCGTCGGTGGAAGGCGTGAAGATGGGCGCCCTGGCCTCCCATGCCCAGCAGTCCGACGTCGCCGAGCGCGTGGAAACCCTGCTGAAAACCAGCGAACTGGTCTTCGGCGCGAAGGACGGCTTCGCCCCGCGCGGCGACGGCGTGGCCGAAGGCGCATTCTTCGCCCCGACCCTGCTGCGCAGCCGTGATCCGCACGCCGAAGGTGGCGCCCACGACATCGAGGCGTTCGGCCCGGTGACCACCCTGATGGCCTACGACGATATCGACGAAGCCGTCGCCCTAGCCGCCCGCGGCAAGGGCAGCCTGGTAGCGAGCCTGATCACCCGTGATCCACAGGTCGCCGCAAAAGTCGTCCCGGTGATGGGCGCCCTGCACGGCCGACTGCACATCCTCGACCGCGAGTCCGCCGCCGAATCCACCGGCCACGGTTCGCCGCTGCCGGTGCTCAAGCACGGCGGCCCGGGTCGCGCCGGTGGCGGCGAAGAACTGGGCGGGGTGCGCGCGGTGAAGCACTACCTGCAGCGCACCGCCGTACAGGGCTCGCCGACCATGCTGATGGCCGTCACCGGCGAGTACGTGCGCGGCGCCCAGGTCTACGAGACCGAGGTGCACCCGTTCCGTCGCTACTTCGACGACCTGAAGATCGGCGAGTCGCTGCTGACCCACCGCCGCACCGTCACCGAGGCCGACCTGGTCAACTTCGGCTGCCTGTCGGGCGACCACTTCTACATGCACTTCGACGAACTGGCAGCCAAGGATTCGCAGTTCGGCAAGCGCATCGCCCACGGCTACTTCGTGCTCTCGGCGGCGGCCGGCCTGTTCGTCTCGCCCGGCGTCGGCCCGGTGCTGGCCAACTACGGCCTGGACACCCTGCGCTTCATCAACCCGGTGGGCATCGGCGACACCATTCAGGCGCGCCTGACCTGCAAGCGCAAGATCGACCAGGGCAAGAAGAGCCCCAAGGGCGAACCGCAGGGCGTGGTGGCCTGGGACGTGGAAGTCACCAACCAGCTCGGCGAGCTGGTGGCCAGCTACGACATCCTCACCCTGGTGCTCAAGCGCGCGTGATGCGCTGAGCGCTCAATTCCGCTGTCATCTTCGACCGGCCTTCGGGCCGGTTTTTTCATGCCCGCGCACTGCCAACATCCCGTTGCCAGCGTGGCTACATCGCGGGCGGGGCCCTACAGGTCGGGCGCTGCCACGGTGGTCATGCTCCTGCCATCCACCCGCCGCAGCGGCAGCGATTCAGGGTCGAACCCGTCGATGCAGCAGGCGTTCACGCTGAGCAGCGCCGGGTTGCTGCGGCGCTGGTGATAGACGTAGATCCCGCACGTTCCGCAGAAATAGTGCAGCGCCACGCCGCTGTTCCAGCGATACAGGCGCAAGGCCTGATCGCCGCGGGTCAGTCGGAAGTTGTCCTTCGGCACGGTTGCCATCAGCGCGTTGCGCTTGCCGCACAACGAGCAGTCGCAGCGCACCAGTTCGTCGAGTTCCGCGTCGAAGGCGAAAGCCACCGCGCCGCAGTGGCAGGTGCCGGTGTAGTGCATGGCTGAGTCCTCGTCCTGGGTGCCCTTGATCACTGCCTGCAGCGTAGACCCTCGCCCTATTCGTGATTCAGGATCAACTATCCTTTGCCCTTCACCGCGTTTTTCTCAAGGGCTGACTTCCGGACAATGCCTCCCATCGCATCCCATTCGTCCGGAGCCCCACACCATGCCCCTCGCCCTCCTGGCGCTGACGCTCAGTGCCTTCGCCATCGGCACGACGGAGTTCGTCATCGTCGGCCTGATTCCCACCATCGCTAGCGACCTGGGTGTAACCCTGCCCTCCGCCGGCCTGCTGGTGAGCCTCTATGCCCTGAGCGTCGCCATCGGCGCGCCGCTACTGACCGCCATGACCGGGCGCATTCCACGCAAGGCGTTGCTGGTCGGGTTGATGGCGCTGTTCACCGTCGGCAACCTGGTGGCCTGGCAGGCTCCGAGCTACGAATCGCTGATCGTCGCGCGCATCCTCACCGGCCTCGCCCACGGCGTGTTCTTCTCGGTCGGCTCGATCATCGCCACCAACCTGGTGAGCAAGGACAAGGCCGCCAGCGCCATCGCCACCATGTTCAGCGGCATGACCGTGGCCTTCGTCACCGGCATTCCGCTGGGCACCTTCATCGGCCAGCACCTGGGCTGGCGCGTGACCTTCCTGGTGGTGGCCGCCTTTGGCGTGATCGCCCTGCTCGGCAGCCTGCTGTTCGTGCCGAAGAACATCCAGCACACGCCGCCGGCACCGCTGCTGCGCCAGGCCCGCGTGCTGCTGCAGCCGCGCCTGCTGCTGGTCTACGCGATGACCGCAGTGGGCTACGGCGGCTCGCTGATCGCCTTCACCTTCCTCGCGCCGATCCTCCAGGACCTGGCCGGCTTCAGCCCGAACATGGTCGGCGCCGTGCTCCTGGCCTACGGTGTCTCGGTGGCCATCGGCAATATCTGGGGCGGCCGCCTGGCTGACAAACGCGGCCCGGTGAGCGCCCTGAAGATCATCTTCGGCCTGCTGGCTTCGGTGCTGCTGGTGCTCACCTTCACCGCCGGCAACCCGTGGCTGGTGGTGTTGACCGTACTCGCCTGGGGCGCCGTCGCCTTCGGCAACGTGCCGGGGCTGCAGGTCTACGTGGTGCAGCAGGCCGAGCGCGTGGCGCCGGACGCCGTGGACGTGGCCGCCGGCTTCAACATCGCCGCGTTCAACCTCGGCGTGGCCGGTGGCTCCTGGGCCGGCGGCCTGGTGGTCAGCCACATGGGCCTGGGCCATACGCCCTGGATCGCCGCTGTCGTCACCCTCGCCGCCTTCGGCCTGACCGCCCTCAGCGGTCGTCTGGACCGGCGCAATTCCATGGAACCGGCTGCCCCTGGCGCGGTTCCCACTCACTGATCGACCACAAGGAGTTCTTCCATGAGCGTTCCCGCCTTCGGCCTCGGCACCTTCCGCCTCAAGGGCCAGACCGTCATCGACTCGATTCGCACCGCGCTGGACCTGGGTTACCGCGCCATCGACACCGCGCAGATCTACGGCAACGAAGCCGACGTCGGCGAAGCCATCGCCGGCAGCAAGGTGAAGCGCGACGATCTGTACCTGACCACCAAGATCTGGACCGAGAACTACGCCGCCGACAAGCTGATCCCCAGCCTCAAGGACAGCCTGCACAAGCTGCGTACCGACCGCGTCGAGCTGACCCTGATCCACTGGCCGTCGCCCAAGGGCCAGGTACCGGTCGCCGAGTTCATGGGTGCCCTGGCCGAAGCCAAGGCCCAGGGCCTCACCGGCGAGATCGGCGTGTCGAACTTCACCATCGCCCTGATGCAGGAGGCCATTGCCGCTGTCGGCGCCGGCCAGATCGCCACCAACCAGGTGGAACTGCACCCCTACCTGCAGAACCGCAAGGTGGTGGAGTTCGCCCAGAGCCAGGGCATCCACATCACCTCCTACATGACCCTGGGCTACGGCAAGGTGCTCAGCGACGAGGTGATCATTGGTATCGCCCAGCGCCACGGCGTCACGCCAGCGCAGGTCACCCTGGCCTGGGCGATGCAGCTGGGCTACTCGGTGATCCCGTCGTCCACCAAGCGCGAGAACCTCGAAGGCAACCTGCGCGCTGTCGACCTGCGCCTGACCGACGCCGACATGGCCGCCATCGCTGCACTGGAACGCAACGAACGCATCACCAGCCCGGAAAGCCTGGCCCCGGCCTGGGATTGATCCGCCGCTGACCGACAGCCGCCCCACCGGGGGCGGCTTTCCCGTTTCCAAGGAGTCTTCATGAGCGCTATCACTGCAGATTATGCCGCCTGGACCTGGACGCCCGGCGCCGGCCTCGATGGCCTGAAACAGGCGCGCCTGCCGATTCCCCAGCCCGGTCCGGACGAGGTGTTGCTGGCCAACACCGCCATCGCGCTGAATCCGGTGGACTGGAAGATGATCGACTGGGGCCGCGATGACTGGCAGCAAGGCCAGGTGCCTGGCGTGGATGGTGTCGGCATCGTCATTGCGGTGGGCAGCGAGGTGAACCTGCGTGCCGGCGCCCGCGTCGCCTACCACCAGGCGCTGACTCGCGGCGGCAGCTTTGCCGAGTACACGCTGCTGCGCGCCCGTGCTGTCTACCCGGTGCCCGACTCGCTAGACGACGCCACCGCCGCCAGCCTGCCCTGTCCCGGCCTCACGGCCTGGCAGGCGTTGGAAAAACTGCCGACCTGCAACCACCGCGATGTGCTGGTGACTGGCGCCGGTGGTGCCGTCGGCTACCTGCTCGCGCAACTGGCACTGCAACGCGGGCTGCGCGTGTGGGTGACCGCGGCGCCGAAACACCGCGAACACCTGCTGCAACTAGGTATCGCCGGGGTCTTCGACTACCGCGACGGGCAGTGGTCCCAGCACCTGCGCGAAGCCCTCGGCCCGCGCCGCCTGCAGGGCATCTTCGATACCGTCAGCGGCAACCACGCCGCCAGCCTCGCCCCGCTGCTGGGCTACAACGGCCACCTGGTGTGCATCCAGGACCGCCAGGAAAGCGCCCCGCTGCCAGCCTTCAGCACCGCCATCTCGTTGCACGAAGTGGCGCTCAACAGCATCCATGCCCACGGCGAAGCGCTGGACTGGCAGGAGCTGCACCAGGCGGCAGCAAGCCTGATGCAGGGCGTCGCCAACGGCCAACTGCAGGCGCCAGCGAAGCAGTTGTTCGACTTCGCCGAACTGCCCGAAGCGCTGCGGCGCTTGAAGTCCGGCGAAGGCAGCGGTAAATGGATCAGTCTGCTGCCGGTGCCGGCAGTCATCGCCTGACGGTGCCGCGCCGCGGCACGATCATGCGTAGGAGCGGACTCTGTCCGCGATCGTTTCGCCACGGCTCCGGCCAACCCTGGAGCACGACCAGCCTATCGCGGACGGAGTCCGCTTGTGTCTACCGATGCCGGACGCTCCGGCGACTCGCAATGAACAGGAGAACAACATGGATCTGGGCATCAAGGGCCGCTGGGCCGTGGTCTGCGCCGCCAGCAAGGGGCTGGGCAAGGGTTGCGCCGGGGCGCTGGCCCGCGAGGGCGTGAACCTGGCGATCAACGCCCGCGACGTCGACACCCTCGCCGCCACCGCCGCCGAGTTGCGCCAGCTGGGCGTGAAAGTGCGCGAAGTGGCCGGCGACATCAGCCAGCCGGAGGTGCGTGCCGCGCTGCTCGCCGCCTGCCCGCAGGTGGACATCCTGGTGAACAATGCCGGCGGCCCGCCACCCGGCGATTTCCGCGACTGGGAGCGCGAAGACTGGCTGCGCGCCCTGGAGCTGAACATGCTCACGCCCATCGAGCTGATCAAGGCCACGGTGGACGGCATGGCCGAGCGTGGTTTCGGCCGCATCGTCAACATCACTTCCGGCTCGGTGAAAGCGCCAATCGCCACTCTCGGGCTGTCCAATGGCGCGCGCAGCGGCCTGACCGGCTTCATCGCCGGCCTGGCGCGCCAACCGCAGGTGGCGGGCAGGAACGTGACCATCAACGGCCTGCTGCCCGGCTCCTTCGATACCGATCGCCTGCGCAGCGGCTTCCAGCGCGCCGCCCAGCTGAGCGGGCGCGACGAAGATGAGCTGGTGGAGGCCGGCAAGCAGGAAATCCCCGCCGGGCGCTTCGGCAGCGCGGAAGAGTTCGGCCAGTTCTGCGCCTTCCTGTGCAGCGCACAGGCCGGCTACCTGACCGGGCAGAACCTGTTGCTGGATGGCGGCGCTTATCCGGGGACGTACTGACGCTAACCTCACCCTGGCGCGATATCCCGTAGGAGCGGACTCCGTCCGCGATTGGCTGGCCGTGCTCCGTGATTGAACGGAGTGGCGATGAGTCGATCGCGGACAGAGTCCGCTCCTACGACAACCGAAGCACCGAAGTCAGCCTGTAGGAGCGAGCTTGCTCGCGAACCAACCTTCGCTGCGATGCGGTTCGCGAGCAAGCTCGCTCCTACAGAAAAGCGACCCCCACCTGGACCAAACCTCTAGAATCCACCCCGCCGCTCCCGAACAGGCCCACCGATGAAAGCCCATTCCGACGAACTCAAGACCTTCGCCACGGTGATCGACTGCGGCTCCATCACGGCCGCCGCCGAGCAACTGGGGCTGACGCCCTCGGCCGTGAGCCGGGCGTTGTCGAAGCTGGAGGAAAAGCTCGGTACCACCCTGCTCAACCGCACCACGCGGCGGATGAAGCTGACCGAGGAAGGCGAGTTCTTCCTGGAGAACGCCCGGCACATCCTCGAACAGATGGATGCCCTGGAGGAACGCCTCGCCCTGCGCCAGCAATCCCCGGCCGGACGCCTGCGGATCAACGCCGCCTCGCCCTTCATGCTGCATGCCGTGGTGCCGCATATCGGCGCGTTCCGCGAGCGCTACCCGGACATCGAGCTGCAGCTCAACACCAACGACCTCAACATCGACCTGCTGGAGCAGAGCACCGACATCGCCATCCGCATCGGCCACCTCGCCGACTCCAGCCTGCACGCCCGCCCGCTGGGCAGCAGCCGGTTGAGCCTGCTGGCGGCGCCGCAATACCTGGAGTGCCACGGAACGCCGTGCAACCTGGAAGAGCTG
The DNA here is from genome assembly GCF_012971725.1 of Pseudomonas multiresinivorans. Lineage (NCBI taxonomy): Bacteria > Pseudomonadati > Pseudomonadota > Gammaproteobacteria > Pseudomonadales > Pseudomonadaceae > Pseudomonas > Pseudomonas multiresinivorans. Next base: position 3,257,998 of record NZ_CP048833.1, on the reverse strand, counting down.
CTCGGCCACTCGCTGCTGGGCTTCACCCAGCCCGAAGCACTGAACATCTGGCCGATCCGTCACGCTGGTGGCGATACCCTGACCGTCAATCCGTCACTGTCCGCCTCCAGCGGCGAGACCCTGCGCCAACTGGCCATCGGCGGCCAGGGCATCGCCTGCCTCGCCAGCTTCATGACCTGCGACGACATCCGCGCCGGGCGGCTGGTACGTGTGCTGCCGGAAATGACCAGCGAACGCCGCCAGCCAATCCATGCGGTGTACTACCGCAACTCGCAGCTGGCGTTGCGCATCCAGTGCTTCCTCGACTTCATCCAGGAGCGCCTGGCGCAGTCCCTGCACGCCACCGGCTGACCTAAGAAATTTCCCACAGCCGGAAAACCTCGACCACACTGAACAGGGTTCGCGACGCACCGCATCGACGGGCGTCCTCCCGCCAAGATCGAGGGCCCGGCATGTCACCCATGCTGCTGTATCTGCGCGCCATCATCCATCCCGGCCGCGACACCCTGCTGTTCGCCCTGCGCACCGTAGTCGCGGGTCTGCTGACGCTGTACCTGGCGTTCCTGCTCGACCTCGACCAGCCCAAGTGGGCGACCATGACGGTCGTCATCATCAGCACCCCGCTGGCCGGCATGACGCTGCAGAAGAGCTTCGCCCAGGTGATCGGCACCACCATCGGCGCCATGGTCGCCGTGGCGATCATGGCGCTGTTCCCCCAGGCGCCCCTGCCCTTCATCGTCACCCTGGCGCTGTGGCTGGCGATCTGCACGGCCGGCGGCACGCTGATGCGCTTCACGCACTCCCACGCCTTCGTTCTCAGCGGCTTCACCGCCGTGATAGTCGCCCTGCTGGCCCAGCCGGCGCCCGAATCCACCTATACCCTGGCCATCACCCGCGTCACCGAGACTTTGCTGGGCGTAGCCTGCGTGACGCTGGTCAGCCTGTTCTTCGCGCGCCCGCAGAGCGTGGCGCGCGGCTACTTCGCCAAGGTCGACCAGCTGATCCGCCTGATCGCTGTGCACGCCGCTGCGGTCATCCGTGGCGAAGAGCTGGAGGAGGACTTCCAGCAACGCCAGAAGCAACTGCTGGGCGAGATCGCGGCCCTGGAGATGCTGCGCCGCCACCTCTACTTCGACGCCCCGCGCCTGCGCGGCGCCGATGAACTGGTGCAGCAGCTGGCCAACCAGCTGGTGCTGATGACGTCGCGACTGGCCATCCTGCGGCGCCAGCGCAAACTGATCGAGGCGCGCCTGACCGGCCCGCTGCCGGAATCCGTGCGGCGGCTACGCGAGGATGAGCTGGCCTGCCTTGCCGAACTGGCCGAATTCGGCCGCGACCTGCCCAGCACCACCCGCAAACGCATCACCCAGCTGCGCCAGCGCTTCGACGCCGCCGCACGGCAGGCCGAGGAACTCGCCGACGGCCTGCCCACGTCGCTGCGCTCCCTGGCCTGGGCCCTGCGCTTCGAGCAGGCACGGCTGATGCAACAGCTGGACGAGATGATCGAACTGAGCGAAGCGATCCAGGAGGGCCGCCCCGGCAGCAGTTCCTACCCGCAAAGCCAGGCCCACGCGCTGCACCTGGACTTCCACCTGGCGGCGATGAACGCCACCCGCGCTTTCGTCGCGCTGTGCTGCGCCGGCTGGATCTGGGTGGAAACCGCCTGGGACGGCGCGCGCGCCGGGATGATCCTGATCGGCATCCTCTGCTCCCTGCTGGCCACCTTCCCGCGCCCGCTCATGGCCAGCCTGGCCTACATGCGCGGGCTGGCAATGGCGCTGGTAGCGGCGGCGTTGCTGCAATTCCTGCTGCTGCCCAGCGTCGGCGACTTCGAGATGCTCGCACTGTTCCTCACGCCGCTGCTGTACGTGATCGCGGTGGGCCTGGCCAATCCGCAGACCGCCGGGATCGGCATCGGCCTGGGGCTGTCGACCTTCCTGCTGGTGGGCCCGCAGAACCAGGGCGCGTGGATCAACACGTCGCTGCAATGGTTCGAGTTCGCCGGCGGCTATGTCAGCGCCGGCGTGCTGGCGCTGCTGGTGTATGCCTGGGTGTTCCCCTTCGACGCCGACGCCCGGCTGCGCCGCCAGTCGCGGCGGACCCGCGCCGAGGTGCGCTCGGTGCTGCTGTCCAAACCCAGCGAGGCGCGCCGGTTCCTGTTCGAGAGCCGCATGGTGGACCGCCTGGCGATCATGCTCGGGCTGCTGCCGGCGGCGCGCGACAGCCAGTCCGGCGAGCGCTTCCAGTGCAGCCTGGCGAGCATGACCCTGGGCGTGGTGCTGCACCAGCTGCGCCGCGAAAGCCTCAACCCCGGTGGCCTACCGCAAGCCCTGCGCGAGCGCCTGTCACTGCTGCTGGATGAGCTCGCCGCCTGCCTCGACCAGCCACCCGCCGCCCCGCTGCACCGGGTGCTGCCGGCCATGCGCGAGCTGGGCAACGAACTGGACGAGCTGCAGAGCCACGGCAGCTACCCCAGTGGCGACGCCATGCGCCCGGTGTTCGTCAGCGGCGTGGCGCTGCTGGTGGCCGCCGACCTGCTGGAGCGCTTCCGCGACCTTTACGGCGAATCCACCGCCTTCCACGACGACCATGGGGAACCCGCGCTGCATGCCCGTTGATATCGAACTGGGCGGGGTCTACCTGCCACCGCTGGCCCAGGCCCTGCTGCTGGCCTTGCCGATCTTCCTGCTGCTGGACTGGAGCCTGCGCCGACTCGGCGTACTGCGCCTGGTCTGGCACGAGGCGCTGTTCGAAGGAGCGCTCTACGCCTGCCTCTGTGCAGGCCTGATCCTGCTCATGGGAGCGCTGCACTGAATGGCCGGCCTGCGCAAAGCCCTGCCGCCACTGATCACCCTGGCCGTCGTGGCGCTCGCCCTGGTCCTCGGCTTCTTCGCCTGGACCTACTACACCCGTGCGCCCTGGACTCGCGACGCCCGGGTGCGTGCCGACGTGGTGACAGTCTCGGCGGACGTCACCGGGCGCATCGTCGAGTTGCGGGTGAAAGACAACCAGCACGTCAGCAAGGGCGAGCTGCTGCTGATCATCGATCCGGCGCGCTACGAGCTGGCGGTGTTGCATGCCGATCGCGCGGTGGAAGTCGCTCGCGCCGCGCTCGGCCAGTCCCAGGCAGCCATCGCCGCCAACCAGGCACTGCTGCGCCAGCGGCAGAGCGAGGAAGTCCGCCGCAAGGAGCTGAAGGCGCGCTCGGCGATCTCCAACGAGGAATGGGAGAAGGCCCATACCGATGTCACCGTGGCCGAGGCGCAGCTGCTGCGCGAACAGGCCAACCTGGGCCTGGCGCAGGCCAACGTGGCGCTGGCCGAAGCCGCGCAGAAACAGGCCCGCCTGGACCTGGAACGCACTCAGGTGGTGGCGCCGGTGAACGGCTATGTGACCAACCTGCTGACCCGCGCAGGCGACTACGCCACCGCCGGCCATTCACTGGTGGCGCTGGTGGACAGCGATTCCTTTTATGTCGGCGGCTATTTCGAGGAGACCAAGCTGCCGCGAATCCGCGAGGGCGACGCGGTGAACGTGCAACTGATGAGCGGCGAGCGCTTCGACGGCCGCGTCGAAAGCATCGCCTTCGCCATCACCGACCGCGAGAACGCCCCTGGCGCGCGACTGCTGGCGAACATCAATCCGAGCTACACCTGGGTCAAACTGGCCCAGCGCATCCCCGTGCGCATCGCCATCGACCCGGACTACAAGGGCCGCGACCGCCTGCGCGCCGGTACCACCGCCACCGTCAGCGTGGTCGAGGGCGAACGCTGACGGCCAAGCTTCCGATGGGCAGGCGGAACTTTCATCACCGCCTCGTCATCAACCCATCGCGTGATTGTCACCCGCCGGGTGCAGCATGCACCCAGCTTCCCGCATCCCGCGCGGCAGCCACCGCCGAGGATCGCCCTTGCCCCGCCTTCGCCTTCTGGCCGTTTCCCTGCTGACCTGCACCACCCTCGCCCTGGTGGCCTGGCGCTCACTGCCCTCGCCACTGGAGGACGTGCCCGGCAGCAGCCTGTTCGCACAGAACTGGGCCCGTGGCGGAGTCGTCCTGCTGGTGCGCCACATGGAGCGCTGCGACCGTTCCAGCGCCGAGTGCCTGGGCGCCGCCGACGGCATCACCGCGCGTGCCGCCGCCCTGGCCCGGAGCATGGGCGAGAGCATCGCCCGCCTGGGCCTGACCGCCACCGACATCTACAGCAGCCCGGCCAACCGCACCATGCAGACCGCCGACCTGATGTTCGACCGCGACGTGGCGCGCCAGGACTGGCTGCTCACCTGCAAGGACGGCGACCTCGCCGCGCAGATCCGCGAACACAAGGCCGCGCATCGCAACCTGGTGCTGGTCACCCACAGCGAATGCTTCGACCTGCTGCGCGAGAACCTCAAGGTGCGCGAGACCGACACGCCCGAGTACGGCAGCGCGCTGGTGCTGTTCGACGAGGCCCAGCCGCGGTTGCGCATCGCCGGCGAAGTCGAGACCGATGAATGGCTGAAGCTGGTGAACCCGCACAACCCGAGCTGAGGCCGCTGCCAGAAAGCGCTTTCTGTGCCATCTTCTTGCGATCGCTCCAAGGAGAGGCTCGATGCCCGCCCTGCTCACTAGCCACCCACTGTTCGCCGCTCCCTTCCTGCTGCTGATCGACCTGCTGCTCTGGCGGCTGGTCGGTCCGGCCCATCCGCATTGGCGCCTGGCCGTGCGGCTGGTCGGCTTCCTGCTGTTCAGCCTGCTGCTGTTCAACGCCGGGATGAACCCGCTGCGCGCCGCGCCCTGGGCGGACGACCTGCCCAGCCACATGGTCGCCACCGCCGTGCAAATCATCTGGTGGCTGTTCTCCGCGCGCTGCCTGACGGTCGTGCTGGGCTTCCTGCTGGTGCAGCGCATCGGCCATGGCGGGCGGCTGCTGCAGGACGTGGTCGGCGCGCTGATCTTCCTGGTCGCCATCATCGCTGCCGCCGGCTATGTACTGGAGCTACCGGTGAAAGGCCTGCTGGCAACTTCCGGGGTGGTCGCCATCGTCCTCGGCCTCGCGCTGCAGAGCACCCTGAGCGATGTGTTCTCCGGCATCGTGCTGAACACCACCAAGCCGTACCAGCTGGACGACTGGATCTCCATCGACGGCATCGAGGGCAAGGTCACCGAGATCGACTGGCGCTCCACCTACCTGCAGACCTCCCAGGGCACGCTGGCCGTGGTGCCAAACTCCCTCGCCGCCAGGGCCAAGGTGCTCAACCTGAGCCGTCCGGCGAACCTGTATGGCGTCAGCGTGAGCCTGACGGTCAGCCCGCATATTCGCCCGCGCAAGGTGATCGAGGCGCTGGAGCACGCCCTCGGCGGCTGCCGCGCCCTGCTGGCCAACCCAGCGCCGGCAGTAAGCGTGCGCAAGTCGGCGCCCGATGGCGTGGAGTACGAGATGAGCGGCTTCGTCGCCGCCATGGGCGAGAAGCGCGAGGTACGCAACCAGCTGTTCGACCTTGCCTACCGCCACCTGCAGGCCGCCGGCATCAACCTGCTGGCCGAAGCCGACGCACCGATGCGCGAAAGCGCCTCGCGGGCGCGGGCGTTGCTGGTGCGCTCGGGGCTGTTCGATGCGCTGCGGGACGAGGAGCGTGACGAACTGGCGAACCGCATGCAGCGCCGGCCCTTCAAACGCGGTGAAGTGCTGCTGGCGCCGGGGGATGTCAGCGACCGCCTGCTGATCATCGACTCGGGCGTCGTCAGCGTCACCCTGCCCCAGGACGCCCAGAGCATCGAGGCCGGACGCATGGGGCCGGGCGAAGTCTTCGGCGAAGCCGGCGTGCTCACCGGCTCCGGCTGGCAGGCGCAATTCACCGCCATCAGCGACGGCGCTGCCTATTACATCGACAAGGAAACCCTGGCGCCCTGCATGGAAGCGCGCCAGGAGATCGCCGAGGCCATGGGCCGACTGCTGGACTTCCGGCAGAAGGCCAGCGCCGCATTGCTGGTCGAACAACCCACGGTGGTACAGCAGCGCGGGCTGATGGCCTGGCTCAGGCAGCACGCCGGGCGCCGCTACAAGGCCTGACCCCGTTACCGGGTCAGGCGCTGACCTCCTGCAGGCAATCCAGCGGCACCCAGCCGGCCTCGCCGCCGGAGCGGATGCACCAGAGCCAGCCACCCAGCTCGCGGCCGCCTTCGAGCCGCTCGCCGACCTCCACGTCGAGTTCGCGGGCGGTGTAATCCTCCATCGCCACCCCGGCGCCCGGCGCGGTCATGTTGAAGACCTGCGCCGGCACCCAGCCCTCGCGCTGCCCCGGCGTGGAGCAGAAGTACCAGTCCTCCCAGCCCTCGGCGCCTTCGTAGCGTTCGCCGACGAACAACGGCGCGCCCTTGGCGAAGGTGATGGGCGCGGGGTATTCGCTGCGATGGCGTTGAATCACTTCGTAGTGCATGTCTTTCTCCCGGCTCCCTGGACCGATCCATGCTACTCCTCACAGCGCATCGTGGAAGATCACCCCCGAGGGTGAAGCGCTCGCCGGTATGCAGGCGGCTGACGCCATGGCGCAGGTTGACCCGGTGGTAGCCGCGCACGCCCTGTACCGGCCGCTGGGCCACGGCGAACACCACGGCATCGCCTTGCCTGAGCGGCACCACCGCCACCCGCGACTGCATGCGCGGCCGCTGCTCGGTGAGGACGAACTCGCCGCCCTCGAACTCCTCGCCCGGTTGCGACAGCAGGATCGCCACCTGCAGCGGGAAGGCCAGCTCCCCGTACAGGTCCTGGTGCAGGCAGTTGTAATCGCCGGAGCGATAGCGCAGCAGCAAGGGCGTCGGCCGCCGCTGCCCGGCGGCATGGCATTGAGCGAGGAAGTCGGCGTGCTCCGGCGGGTAATGGATGCCGCTACCCATGCGCTCGTGCCAGGAGTTGGCGATGGCGCACAGTGGCGGATAGAAGGCTTCGCGCAACGCCTGCAGCAGGGCCGGCAAGGGATAGGCAAAGTAACGGTACTCACCGAGGCCGAAGTTGTGCCGGGCCATGATCACCCGGCTGCGAAACGGCGCGTCCTGCTCGTAAAGCGCGCGCAGGGCTTCGCATTGCGCCTTGTCGAGCAGGCCTGGGATCAACGCGTGACCGTCGGCGTCGAGCTGCGCGGCGAGTTTGGGCCAGGGGAGGCTGGCAAGTTGATCGATGGGGCTGCAGCGCTGGGGCATGTCGGTGATCCGTGAAGGCAATGCCTCAGTTTAGGGCCGCGCCTGAATGCACCGCGCCCCGAGGCCGACTTTCAAATTGTGTGCGCAGGAGGCGGGCCGATCCGGGCGCCTTTGGACCCGTATTCGTGCAGGGGCATTGCCGCTGTAGAATCAGATATCTCGTCCTGACCGATCACCGCCATGAACCCCGAAGACCCGATCCTGCGCGATATCACCCGCGTGACCCTGCAGCATTACCAGGAGCGCGCCGAAGCGTTTCGCGAAGGTACCTGGGACCACGATGTCACCCAGAACATCGCCGCGCTGCTGCGGCACATCCAGGGCGATGCGCCCTTCGCCCTGCTCGACTTCGGCTGCGGCCCGGGGCGCGACCTGTGTGCGCTGAAGCGTCTGGGGCATGAACCCGTCGGCCTGGACGGCTGCGCCGACTTCGTCGCCATGGCCCGCGAAGCCAGCGGCTGCGAGGTCTGGCAGCAGGACTTCCTGGCTCTCGACCTGCCCGCCGGGCGCTTCGATGGCATCTATGCCAATGCCAGCCTGTTCCACGTCCCGCGCAATGAACTGCCACGCGTGCTCGGCCAGTTGCAGGCGGCGCTGAAGCCGGGTGGCGTGTTGTTCAGCTCCAATCCGCGCGGGGAGAACCAGGAGGGCTGGAATGGCGGGCGCTATGGCTCTTACCACGATCTGCAGAACTGGACGCGCTTGCTGGAAGCCGCGGGTTTCCGCGAGTTGGAACACTACTACCGCCCCGCCGGCCTGCCTCGCGAGCAGCAGCCCTGGCTGGCGAGCGTCTGGCGCAAGGCTTGACGGCTACAACGGCAGGAAGCGATTCGCGAGCAAGCTCGCTCCTACAGGCAAATGTCGGTGCGACCTTGTAGGAACGAGCTTGCTCGCGAACCCGACTGACGTCAGGCCGAATACCAGACGTTCCCCTCCGCGGCGCGGGCAGTATTACCCGCGCCGCTGCGGTCAGCCCTTCGCCGCCCAGGCGTTGAAGCGCTGTTCCAGGTCCTCGCCGTGGTCGACCCAGAACTCGAAGTTCACCGGGACCGCCTGCTCCAGGTTTTCCGGAGCAGTATTCAGGCGTTCGAGCAGCTTCGGATCCAGGAGCTTGGTCGTTCCCAGGTTCACCGAGCCGTAGCCCAGCTTCACGGTATGGATCTTCTGCTGCTCAGGTTGGAGCGAGAAGGCGATGAAGTCCTCGGCGGCCTTCTTGTTCGGACTGCCCTTGGGGATCGCCCAGGAATCGATGGCGAGGAGGCTGCCGTTCCATACCACTTTCATCGGCGCGCCCTCTTCCTGGGCGGCGAAGGCGCGGCCGTTGTAGGCGGTGCTCATGGCCACGTCGCCGCTGGCGATGAACTGCATCGGCTGCGCGCCGGACTCCCACCACTGGATCGACGGCTTGATCTCATCGAGCTTCTTGAACGCGCGGTCCACGCCCTCTTTCGTCGCCAGCTCCTTGTACAGGTCTTCCTTCTTCACGCCGTCGGCCAGCAGGGCGATCTCCAGGGTGTACTTGGCGCCCTTGCGCAGCGAGCGTTTGCCGGGGAATTTCTTGGTATCCCAGAAGTCCGTCCAGCCGGTGGGGCCGTTGGCGAAGCGCTTGCCGTCGTAGACCATGGCCATCGACCAGACCAGCAGGCCGGCGCCGCAGTCGGAGATGGTGCCGGGCACGTAGTCCTCGGCCTTGCCGAGAATCGCCGGGTCGAGCTGTTCGAACAGGCCGTCTTCGCAGCCACGCAGCAGCTCCGGGCCTTCCACCTGGACGACGTCCCAGTTGACGCTGCCGGTGTCGACCATCGCCTTGATCTTGCCCATTTCGCCGTTGTACTCGCCGGCGATCACCTTCATGCCTTCCTTCTTCTCGAAGGGTTTGTAGAAGGCTTCGGTCTGTACATCCTTGCTGGTGCCGCCGAAGGAGATCACGGTCAGGTCAGCAGCCATGGCGCCGGACGCCACGCCCATGAGCAGGGCTCCCAGAATCGGGTTCTTCATTTCCACCTCTTGGCTTTGTTGTTGGCAGATTGCTTAAGCACGCAGGCGCCCGGCCTCTGCGGACCGGGGCACGATAACAGGGTCAGGTGCGGTAGACCGCCTCACCGTCCTCGATCAGGCGCAGCGCCGACTCCCAGGCCAGCAGGTGCAGGCCGTCGACCAGCGCCTCCTCTTCCTGCACGGCAACGCGCTCGCATACCGCGGGCGCCGGGTAGCGCAACTGGCGACCGCCAGCCAGGGCCTGGACCTGCGCCTGGCAGGCGCGTTCGAGGAAGTAGATCTGGTTGAAGGCTTCGGCGATGCAACGCCCGGTGGCCAGCAGGCCGTGATTGCGCAGGATCATCACCATGTGGCTGCCCAGGTCGTTGACCAGGCGCGAGCGCTCGTCCGGGTCCAGGGCGATGCCTTCGTAGTCGTGGTAGCCCAGGCGGTTATAGAACTTCAGCGCGTGCTGGCTGATCGGCAGCAGGCCGTCTTCCTGGGCGGATACCGCGATGCCGGCGGCGGTGTGGGTGTGGATCACGCAAGCCACGTCTTCGCGAGCAGCGTGCACCGCAGAATGGATGTTGAAGCCGGCACGATTGACGCTTTTCGGACCAAAGCGTGGGTCGATGACGTCGCCCGCATGGTCGACCTTCACCAGGTCGGAGGCGCGCATTTCATGGAACAGCACGCCGTAGCGGTTGATCAGGTAGTGGCCCGGCTCGCCCGGCACCCGCGCGGAGATGTGGGTGTCGATGTGGTCGGTCCAGCGGAAGTGCGCGATCAGGCGATACAGCGCGGCGAGGTCGCAGCGGGCCTGCCACTCTTCGGCGGAAATACTCGACGGATCGATGTTGTAAGCTGTGTCACGCATGACGGGTGGTCCTTGTTGTTCTGTCAGGCTGTGCGGCGTATTGCCGCCGTCTGGGACCGAGTGTGCTGGGCGCGCCCCGCCCGCACCATGCACAGGCACCCTGCAGAATTTGCAGTGCTGTTATGGTCCATCGACCTGTACAGATCCTTCCTCACAAGAATCGGACCTTCGGATGCTGTTGCTCGACCCCACCTCGGACATTCCCCTGGTCACCCAGATCGTCGACGGCATCGCCCAGGCCATCGACGAGCAGCGCCTGCGCGCAGGCGCCAAGCTGCCATCGATCCGCAAGTTCGCCCAGGCCAATGGCGTCAGCCACTTCACCGTGGTGGAGGCCTACGACCGGCTGGTGGCGCGCGGCTGCCTGAACGCGGTGCCCAATGCCGGCTTCTACGTGCGCGGCCCGGCGGTCGAGGACAGCGCCAGCGCCGAGGCACCGACGGAATTCGACTTCGACGCGCACTTGCTGCTGCACAAGGTCTTCCAGCCGCTGGGCATGGAGATTCGCCCCGGCGTCGGTCTGCTGCCGGAACACTGGCTGGATGGCGAAGGCCTGCAGCGCGGGCTGCGCAGCCTGGCGCGGGAAGAACCGACCCAGTTCGGCAACTATGGTCACAGCAAGGGAAACCTGAAGCTGCGCGGCAAGCTCGCCGACCGCATGGGCGACGCCGGCGTCGCCGCCAGCCCCGAACAGATCCTGCTGACCGCTGGCGCCAGCCAGGCGCTGGACCTCACCGTGCGCTACCTGGTGCAGCGCGGCGACCCGGTGCTGGTGGACGAACCCGGCTACCACAACCTGTTCCTCAACCTGCGCCTGCAAGGTGCGCAACTGCTCGGAGTGCCGCGCAGCGCCGACGGGCTGGACCTCGACCGCCTGGAGCAACTGGCCCGCGAGCACCGGCCCAAGGTCTATTTCACCCAGGCGCGCCTGCAGAGCCCCACCGGCGGCAGCCTGTCCCTGGCCGCCGCGCACCGACTGCTGCAACTGGCGGAAAAGTACGATTTCCTCATCGTCGAGAACGATATCTACGCCGACCTCGACCCGGCCGGCCAGATGCTGCTGGCCAACCTCGACCAGCTGGCGCGGGTGATCTACATCGGCAGCCTGTCGAAAGTCATTGCACCCGCACTGCGCACCGGTTTCATCGCCGCCCACCCGGAGCTGATCGAAGAGCTGGTGCCGCTGAAGATGGTCAGCGGCCTGACCAGCTCGGAACTCACCGAGACCCTGGCCCTGGACATCCTCCTGCAAGGCCGCCACCGCAAGCACGTACGGCAGTTGCGCGACCAGCTTGGCGAAGCCCACGACAGCGTGGCGCGGCGTCTGGAAGCGGCCGGCCTGGAAATCTTCCACGAGCCCCGCGCCGGGTTGTTCCTCTGGGCCCGGCACCGCGCGGTGGACGACGCCACCCTGCTCGCCAGCCGCGCCAAGGAGGCGAAGATTCTGCTGTTCCCCGGCCAGCTGTTCATGCCCGATGGCCGCAGCGTGCCGTGGATGCGCTTCAACGTGGCGCATTCCCTGGACGAGCGGCTGTACGCTTTTCTTTCCCAGCAGGGCTGAGGGCGGTCACAAAACTCGCGCACGCCGAGTCCAAGGAAGAAGAGCCGGAATTTCCCCGGCCACGTCAGGAGGACACCGTGAAATTCCCAGCCATCGAACCCGAGCAACTGCAATGTGCCCAGCGGGGCGAACCCGCTGCCCTCGACGCGCTGCTGCTGGCCTTGCAGGCGCCGGTCTACAACCTCGCCCTGCGCATGCTCGGCCGCCGCGAAGACGCCCAGGACGCCAGCCAGGAAATCCTCCTGCGCATCACCACGCACCTCGCCAGCTTTCGTGGCGACAGCCAGTTCTCCACCTGGGCCTTCCGCATCGCCAGCAATGCGCTGCTGACCGCGCGCACCAAGGTCCGCGAGACGCCCACCGTGTCGCTGGAAGCCCTGGCGGAGAAGCTCGACCTAGGCCTGCGTCTGGCCGAGGCCAACGAGCGCCCGCTGGAACCGGCGGACAAGCTGGCCGCCGAACGCATCGCGCTGGCCTGCACCCAGGGCATGCTGATGTGCCTGGAGCGTGAACAGCGCCTGGCCTACGTGCTGGATATCGCCTTCGGCCTGGATTCGGAAACCGCCGCCGCCGTGCTGGAGGTCGAACCGGCGACCTACCGCAAGCGCCTGTCGCGGGCGCGCCAGCGGCTGGATGACTTCATGCAGCAGCATTGCGGGCTGGTGAATCCCCAGGCGCCCTGCTCCTGCGAGCGCCAGGCGCTGGCCCTGCCGGCCGGCGTGAACGACACCCGCAAGGCCGAAAGCGAACTGCTTGCCCTCACCCGCCTGGCCGACGCCGCGGCGGTGTTCCGCGCGCACCCCGACTACCAGGTGCCGCAACGGGTGATCGAAACCGTGCGCGCCGTGCTGCAACAGCACACCGGAGGCTGGCAATGAACGCTTTCGCCGATCTGGGCTATCCCGAGGGTTTCCAGCCGCTGCAACGACGCAACCCGCTGCTCGACCTGCTCGGTCCCTTCCTGGTGCGTGGCGAAGGCGATTCGCTGGAGCTGGGCCTGCTGCTGGACGAGCGCCACACCAACAGCCGCGGCGGCGTGCATGGCGGCATTCTCGCTACCCTGGCGGACATCGGCATGGGCTACGCCATGGCCTTCTCCAGCCAGCCGCCGCAACCGCTGGTCACCGCCAGCCTGACCCTGGATTACGTTTCCAGCGCCCAGGTCGGCGACTGGCTGAGCATCCGCCTGCTGCACAGCCGGCGCGGCCGGCAGATGGCTTTTGCCAACGCGCTGCTGTCGGTGGGAGACAAGGTGGTGGCCCAGGCCAGTGCGGTCTTCGCGGTGCCGGCGCCGCGCTGAGCTGCCGGATATCGCCGCAAATATCGCCAGAGTCCGCGCGAGGCCTTAGACTTGCCGCCCATCAGCAACCGCCAGCAAGAGATCGACTATGGGCGCCCAGTGGAAAGCCAAACATAAAGAAGTCGCCGCCAACGCCAAGGGCCGCGTGTTCGGCAAACTGTCGAAGGAAATCATGATCGCCGCGCGCAATGGCGCCGACCCGGACATGAACCCGAAACTGCGCCTGGTCGTCGAACAGGCGAAGAAGGCCTCGATGCCCCGCGACACCCTGGAGCGCGCGATCAAGAAGGGCGCCGGCCTGCTGGACGGCGCCGCCACCTTCGAGCGCGTGGTCTACGAAGGCTTCGCGCCGCACCGCGTGCCGGTGATCGTCGAGTGCCTGACCGACAACGTGAACCGCACCATCGCCGAAATCCGCGTGCTGTTCCGCAAGGGCCAGTTGGGCGCTTCCGGCTCGGTATCCTGGGACTTCGATTACCTGGGCCTGGTCGAGGCCACCCCGGCCAGCACTGACGCCGACCCGGAACTGGCCGCCATCGAAGCCGGTGCCCAGGACTTCGAGCCGGGCGAGGAAGACGGCGACACCCTGTTCCTCACCGACTCCACCGATCTGGACGCCGTCTGCCGCGCCCTGCCCGAGCATGGCTTCACCGTCGCCTCGGCCAAACTCGGCTACAAGGCGAAAAACCCGGTCAGCCTGTCCGGCGCGGAACTGGAGGAAGTCGAAGCCTTCCTCGACGCCCTGGACGGCAACGACGACGTGCAGAACCTTTACGTCGGCCTGGCGTAACGCAGAACGGGCGGCCCATTGGCCGCCCGTTTTCTTTGAGGGGCACACGAACTGTAGGAGCGAGCTTGCTCGCGAATCCGCCTCATACCTGTATGTGCAGGTGAAATGTGTTCGGGTTCGCGAGCAGCTCGCTTCTACCTGTGTCCTCGCCCCATCAACACTTCCTGGCTGCTCTCGGCCTTCTCCCGCAGGAAATCCCAGGTCGTGCGCATCCGCGCGATGTCCTTGAGCTCCGTGGGCATCAGCATCCAGAACGTCCGCACGAACTCGATCTCGCCAGCCAGCACTGGCTGCAGCGACGGGTCTTCGCTCGCTGCAAATGCCGGCAGGATCGCCAAACCCGCGCCCTCCGCCACCGCCCGCTGCTGGGCGAGGATGCTGGTGCAGCGCAGCGCCATGTGCAGCGGCCGGCCGATCTCGTCGAGGTATTGCAGCTCCTTGCTGTACAGCAGGTCGTCAACATAGCCCACCAGCGCGTGCTCGCGCAGGTCGTCGCGCGTGCGGATCGGTCCGCGTTCGGCGAGGTAGGCCTTCGAGGCATAGAGCCGCAATACGTAGTCGGTCAACCGGGTGATCAGGTAAGGGCCGCGCCCGGGCCGCTCCAGGGTGATGACGATATCCGCCTCGTGGCGCGACAGCTGCAGCGCGCGCGGCACGGCCAGCAAGTCGACACCCAGATGCGGGTGGCGCTGGTTCAGCTCTACCAGCTGCGAGGTCAGCAACGTCGAGCCGTAGCCCTCGGTAGCGCCGATACGCACCTTGCCGGAGAGATTGTCCTCGGTGCCGGCCAGGCGTTTCTCGATCACCTTGCAGGCGCTTTCCATTGCCTCGGCCTGGGGCAACAGACCATGCCCGGCTTCGGTCAGCCGATAGCCGGCGGGCTCGCGCACCAGCAATTGCGCGCCGATGCTTTTTTCCAGCGCCTGCAGGCGGCGGGCAACGGTGGTGTGGTCCACGCCCAGGCGCCGCGCGGCGACGGTGAGTTTGCCGGCACGAGAGAGTTCGAGGAAAAACCGCAGATTGTCCCAGTCCATGTGCCGCCAATTGTGCAAATTTGCAGACCATACTTGCACATCACCTCATTGAGCACATCAAAAATGCACTGTTAGGATCGGACCACACAAGAACAAAGCCTTCAGGCTGGGAGAACCACGATGACTGCACCTGCCGTCCCGACCGTCAAACTCTTCCTCGATGGCAAGCCCGTCGAGTCCACCACCTCCGAATGGCGCGACGTGATCAACCCCGCCACCCAGGAAGTCCTCGCCCGTGTGCCCTTCGCCACGCCCGAGGAAGTCGAGCGCGCGGTGGCCAGCGCCAAGGCTGCGTTCAAGACCTGGAAGAAGACCCCCATCGGCGCCCGCGCGCGCATCTTCCTCAAGTACCAGCAACTGATCCGCGAGAACATGAAGGAGCTGGCGGCCATCCTCACCGCCGAACAGGGCAAGACCCTGCCCGACGCCGAAGGCGACGTGTTCCGCGGTCTGGAGGTGGTCGAGCACGCCTCGGCCATCGGCAACCTGCAACTGGGCGAACTGGCCAATAACGTGGCCGGTGGCGTAGACACCTTCACGATCCTGCAGCCCATCGGCGTGTGCGCCGGCATCACCCCCTTCAACTTCCCGGCGATGATCCCGCTGTGGATGTTCCCGATGGCCATTGCCACCGGCAACACCTTCGTCCTCAAGCCCTCCGAACAGGACCCGATGGTGACCATGCGCCTGGTCGAATTGGCCCATGAGGCCGGCGTGCCGCCGGGCGTGCTCAATGTCATCCATGGCGGCCCGGACGTGGTGAACGCCATCTGCGATCACCCGGACATCAAGGCCGTTTCCTTCGTCGGTTCGACCCGTGTCGGCACCCACGTCTACAACCGCGCCTCGCTGGCCGGCAAGCGCGTGCAGTGCATGATGGGCGCGAAGAACCACGCCGTGGTGCTGCCCGACGCCAATAAGGAACAAACGCTGAACGCCATTGCCGGCGCAGCCTTCGGCGCCGCCGGGCAACGCTGCATGGCAGTCTCGGTGGCAATCCTGGTGGGCGAAGCCAACGAGTGGATTCCCGACCTGGTGGCCAAGGCCAGGACCCTGAAAGTGAGTGGCGGCACCGAGGCCAACACCGACGTCGGCCCGCTGGTTTCCTGCGCGGCGCTGGACCGCGTCAGCGGCCTGATCGAGCGCGGCACCCAGGAAGGCGCCACGCTGGAACTGGACGGCCGCAATCCGCAAGTAGCCGGCTACGGCAAGGGCAACTTCGTCGGCCCGACCGTGTTTTCCGGCGTTACCCCGCAGATGACCATCTACCGCGAGGAAATCTTCGGCCCGGTGCTTTGCGTAGTCTCGGTCAAGACCTTCGACGAGGCCATCGAGCTGATCAACGCCAACCCCAACGGCAACGGCACCGCTCTGTTCACCCGCTCCGGCGCTGCCGCACGGCACTTCAAGGAGGAAATCGACGTCGGCCAGGTGGGCATCAACGTGCCGATCCCGGTGCCGGTACCGCTGTTCTCCTTCACCGGCTCGCGCGGCTCCAAGCTCGGCGACCTCGGCCCGTACGGCAAGCAGGTGGTGCAGTTCTACACCCAGACCAAGACCGTCACCGAGCGCTGGTTCGATGAAAACGAGGTCGGCGGTGCGGTGAACACCACCATCAACCTCAAGTGATCACTTAGAAAAGCCTGCCCGCCCGCCTGCCCCGAGCCGACCCGGACTTCAGCATGGATGCTGGTCCGGATTCGGCACCACGCGGGCGGGCACCCTTTCCGGCGCTCCGACCACGGAGCGCTTCCAGTACAAGAAGAAGAGGAAATCCCCATGCGCATCGGTTTCATCGGACTCGGCAACATGGGCGGCCCCATGGCTGCCAACCTGCTCAAGGCCGGTTTCGACCTGAGCGTCTTCGATCTTTCCGCCAAGGCCGTGGAGGCCGCCGTAGCTTCGGGCGCACGCGCACACAGCTCGCCGGCCGAAGTGGCGCGCGACGACGTCGAGGTGATCATCACCATGCTGCCCGCCGCCGCCCATGTGAAGCAGGTGTTCCTCGGCGACGATGGCCTGCTGGCCAACGTGCAATCCGGCGTGTTGCTCATCGATTCGTCCACCATCGACCCGCTGAACGCCCGCGAGGTCTCCGCCGCCGCCCTCGCCCACGGCAACCCCATGCTCGATGCACCGGTTTCCGGCGGTACGGCTGGCGCCGCGGCCGGCACCCTGACCTTCATGGTCGGCGGCGACCAGGCCGACTTCGAGCGCGCCCGCCCGGTGCTGGCCGCCATGGGCAAGAACATCGTGCACTGCGGTGGCGCCGGCAACGGCCAGGTGGCCAAGGTGGCGAACAACCTGCTGCTGGGTATCTCCATGATCGGCGTGGCGGAAGCCATGTCCCTGGGCGTGAAGCTGGGCATGGACGCCGAAGTGCTGGCCGGCATCATCAACACCTCCAGCGGCCGCTGCTGGGCCTCGGAGATCAACAACCCGCTCACCGGCGCTCCAGCCGCACGCGGCTACAGCGGCGGCTTCGGCACCGACCTGATGCTCAAGGACCTGGGCCTGGCCAGCGAGGCCGCGCGACAGATTCGCCAGCCGGTGCTGCTTGGCGCGTTAGCCCAGCAGCTGTTCCAGACCTTCAGCAACCAGGGCAACGGCCAGCTGGACTTCTCGGCGATCGTGAAGCTGTACGAACAGGGCTAGGTACGCCAGGACGTTCCGCTTTTCTGTAGGAGCGAGCTTGCTCGCGAATCTCTTCGGTACATGGCCGGTTCGCGAGCAAGCTCGCTCCTACAAAGGTCCCACTCCGCGACACGTCGCCCGAGCCTTCATCTCGGCTATCATGCGCGCTCCGCCCCACCGGATGCCGCCGCATGATCCTCCGCCCGCAAACCCCGACTCTCTGGGTCCTGCTGTTCTCGCTCAAGGGTTCGATCATCCCGGCCATCTGGCGCAAGGTGCTCTACACGGTGCTGCTGAGCTCCCTGGTGGTGGCCACCCACGGCACGCTCTACCACTACAAGGTGATCATCACCTCTACGCCATTCACCCTCTGGGGGCTGACGCTGGCGATCTTCCTCGGCTTTCGCAACAACGTCGCCTACCAGCGCTTCTGGGAGGCGCGCACGCTCTGGGGCGAGCTGCTGATCGTGACGCGCAACCTGGCGCGGCAGACCCGTTCGCTGCTGCCCGACCTCGATGCCGATAGCCGCCGCCAGCTGTGCAAGCCGCTGATCGCCTTCGGCTACACCCTGCGCGACCAGTTGCGCGGCACCGAGCAAGGCGACGACGTGAAACGTGTGCTGGGTGACGACGCCGCGGCATTCGCTCATCGCCGCAATCCGGCAAACGCGCTGCTGGCAGACCTTGGCCAGCGCTTCGCCGACCAGGGCCGCGCGGCGGGCGCAAGCGACATCACCCTGGCAGCCATCGACCAGCAGATGACCCGCCTGTCGTACGTGCTGGGCGGCTGCGAGCGGATCAGCAACACGCCGATTCCCTACCCCTACATCCTGATGCTGCACCGCATCGTGCACGTCTACTGCTTCCTGCTGCCCTTCTGCCTGGTGGACAGCATCGGCTGGTTCACCCCGCTGGCCGTCTGCGTGCTGGCCTACACCTTCTTCGGTCTGGATGCCCTGGGCGACCAGATCGCCGACCCGTTCGATACCCAACCCAACGACCTGCCGCTGGACGCCATGAGCCGCAACCTGGAAATCACCGTGCTGGAAATCCTCGGTGAAAACGACCTGCCGGAACCGCTGAAACCGGTGGATGGCCTGCTGCTCTGAGCCAGCCCTGAGGACCCGAGAATGAGTCACCTGAAAGACGTACCGCTGAACAAGGCCTACCTGCTGCTCAACCACGGCCCGAGCACCATCGTCACCTGCGAGCACCAGGGCACGGCCAACGTCATGGCCGCCGCCTGGGTCATGCCGCTGGACTTCGACCCGCCCAAGCTGATGCTGGTGCTCGACCGCAACACCTGGTCACGTCATCTGGTGGAAGGCTCCGGCGCTTTCGTCATCCAGCTGCCGACGCGCCAGCAGGCCGAGCTGACCCTGGCGGTAGGGTCGAGCAACGGCGGCGAGGGCAACAAGTTCGAGCAACTGGACATTGGTGTTTCGCGTGCGAAGCAGGTCGACGCACCGGTGGTCGACGGCTGCGTCGCCTATCTGGAATGCAAGGTGATCAGCGAGCCGCACAACCAGGAGAAATACGACCTGTTCATCGCCGAGGTGGTCGCCGCCTACGCCGATGAGCGCGCCTTCTCCAACGGTCGCTGGCATTTCCCCAGCGACGAGTTGCGCACCATCCATTACCAGGCTGGCGGCGCCTTCTTCGCCACCGGCGAGGCGTTCCAGGTCAGCCGGGGCTGACCGGCTGCCAGACGGCCGGCACCCAGCCCAGCTCGGAGGCCGGCAACTCCCAGAAGAGCGGCGAACCGGCGACCTGCAACGGCGGGCGCAGGCGGCGCGCATGGCCCCACGGAGTGGCTTCGATACCCGGCGCCAGATCGGCCGCGGTTTCCGCACCCAGCTCCGCCTGGTTCGGCGGCGCAACACCCGCCTCCAGCAGGAACTGCGCTGTCCGCGCCAGCGACAGCCTCCAACGGCTACCCCGGCCGCTGCGCCGGCGCTCGGCCAACCCACGTAAAGCGGCGGCAGCAATCAGGTAACCGGTCGCGTGATCGAGCGCCTGAACGGGCAACGGTACGGGCTTTTCCTCGCCACGCCACACGCGCCCTGCTTCGGCGATGCCACTGCTCATCTGCACCAGGCTGTCGAAGCCACGTCTTTCACTCCAGGGGCCGGACCAGCCATAGGCATTCAGGCTGACGTCCACCAGCCCCGGTGCGATGGTGCGGCGCACGTCGGCGCCGAAACCCAGGCGCTCCAGGGCATCGGCCCGATAGCCGTGGACCAGAACGTCGGCGCTGCCGAGCAGGTCCTGGAAACGCTCCCGACCTGCCGGCTGGCGCAGGTCCAGCCGCGCGCAATGCTTGCCCAGGGTGACTTCCGGCACCACGCCGGGCTCATCCCAGTCCGGCGGGTCGATGCGCAGTACCTCGGCACCGAAGCCGGCAAGGAATCGGGTGGCGACCGGGCCGGCCAGTACACGGGTCAGATCCAGCACCCGCAGGCCGGCCAGCGGGCGTTCGCGGTCGATCTCGATGTCCAGGGATGGCCCGGACACCAGTTGGATATCGCGCAACACGAGAGGCTCGCGAGCCACGGCGATGCCTTGCGGGTGCTGTTTCCAGGCATCCCACGAGCGCATCTCGGCCGCGCAGCCGCCCTCCCTGACGATCGCCAGCTCCAGCTCGCCCGCCTCCCAACCGGCCACGGCGCTGGCGACCTGATCGCGCTGATTCTCGGCGCCGAGGACTCGAAGTGCGGCGGCGCGGTGGTGCGGAGCATTGGTGTGCAGGCGGATCCAGCCGTCACGTGTGCGGTAGTTACCGGCGATCGCATCCCAGAGGTCGGGCACTGTCCAGCCCTGAGGCCGCAAGGAGGTGGAGAACCAGAAGGAAGCCAAACGGCGGTCCACGACCATGGAGGTCGCCGCGCCACCTTCCGGCTCCAGCCACTCGCCCAGTGCCAGTCCGGCGCTGGCTATGCTGGCGGCGGCCAGTTCGGTGACGAAGAATGCCGAAGGCAGGGAGCCTTCGCTGCGAGAGGCCAGGTGACTCAGGCGTTCGGCCTGGCCACCGAGGGCTGTCCAAAGTCGTTCCGCAAGAACCCGCTGCATCTCTATCTCCGCCTTTCCGTGGAGCTTCACCTTAGCCGCAGAGCGTCTGGCGGGCGAGCCGACCTTGATCGACAGGCAATAAAAAGCCCGCAATCAAGCGGGCTTTTCGATGGGGAGCTAATCCCTTAGCTGGTTTTCATCCTCTGCCCCTGGGTGTGAAAAAAACGTGAAGAGAGGGCCAGCCGAAACATTTTGTCGGAGATCGGATTTCTCGGGGCTGATGCTCAGCTCGAATAGTCCAGCGCAGTCCAGACGCGGCTGAGTCCGTCGCTGATCTGGCAACCCGACAGGTCGTCCGCGTCGCCCTGCGAGGACAGCCGCACGGTGGAGTCGCCCTCGCCCTGGGTCAGCCATTGCAGGCGACCGCAGTTGGGCGTGTCGATCACGTAGCTGGCAGCGATCGCCGAGCGCTCCTTCGGCAGACGGATGGCATCGCGTACCGTGCCTCGCTCCTCGACGCGCTTGCCGTCGGCCACCAGAACGGCCCAGGCCTCCTTGCCCTCGATGATGAGGTAGGCGCCATTGGCGCGCGGGACATCCGCCTGGGGTTGGGCACAACCCGCGAGCATCGCCACACCGGCACAAAGCATCAGTTTCTGCAGCATCGCCATCGCTCCTGTTCGTCGAGCAATGCCCGCCAGGCCACTGGCGACGGGCACTTCAAGGTTTCTGTCAGACCGCGAGAGGGATATTAGGAGAAAATACTGTTCATGCATACAGTATTTTGCGAAAATTTTTTAAACCTCGACGAAAGGCCATAGTCCATTGGCTACGTCGATCACCTCGAATCACAGGGTATGGGCCTGAAACCCATTGAGGAGCAAGCGATGGTCAGTATCCATCAGCTGAAGTACACGGTGAACCACATGGCCATCGAGGAAGTCAGCGAAGCCGTGGCGGAACTGCTGTTGGAGGGGTTGGTCACAGAGGGCAAGACGCCCTTCAGCCGCACCCACTTCAACGTGTGCTTCGCGGAAATCGAGGCCCTGATGCAGCGCGCCGGCTATCACCGCCCGCTGGATGTGGTGGGCTACCAGGGCCAGGCCTACGCCATGTTCGACCCCAGCCGCTGGGACGCCGTGGAGGTGCTGCGCTGGCTGAAGGAGTACGTCGAGGAATCGAAGGCGCTCAGCACCGCCTGAGTGCGCAGGTTTTTTCGCAGGTCGCGGTTGCGGGAGCAGCGACTTGCGAAGGCCTATCAGGCGCACTAATGTCCCATGCACTTTTCACGCTTGCCGAATCAAGGACGATTCCATGAGCGACTCCTCCTCCGACGACAGCTGGCTCTGGGCCTACCGCAAACTCCGTAGCTGGGATGTGGGCCGGGTCAGTTCGGCGTTTCTCGCCACACTCTTCCATTGGCGCGGCGATACCGGGCTGTTCTACAGCCACGGCGGCCTGCGCAAATCCCGCCTGACGCGCGACGACCTGGTCGACTGACCCGGCTCACTGTTGCTGATAATTGCCGTTACCTCGCGGATAGACCGCGCCATTGGGGTATTCGATGCTCTGTCGGATGCCGCCGCTGCCCTGGTCGATGATGACCGTGTTCGAACGCGTCTCGCCGTAGCCACTGGGCACCCGCGCGCCACCATAGCTGTCATTGCGTTGCCAGCTGGACGAACTGCCTACGCTACCGCTTGCCCCAGGGCTGACATAGATGCGCTGGATCACCGGCGGCGACTGCTGCCATTGCGGCTGGTTCTGATAGCGCGGCGCACTTTGCGATTGCGCCTCCTGCCCGGTGAACTTCTGCGCGAAGGCTGGCATCGCCAATACGAGGCAGGCGATGGCCGCCAGGGTTCTGCGCTCAATCATGACGATCTCCCGGATGACGGAAAGGCTCAGCTTACCAAGCCTTGCGCATCCCGTGCAGACCGCGCGGGAAGATAGTACCAATATCTATATATCAATGACTTACACACCAATATTAATGTTGAAACTCTAATACCCGCCCCACAAGATGCACGACAGGTGCGGCCGCCATTCGCAGCAGGGAAAAACTCATCAAAACATCGTGATAGCGCTTGTCTTTAAAGTGATTTATAGAAATAAATTCACTTCAAAATCATAGACTTATGAAAACTTTATGAAGCAGATTGAAAGGAGTTGAAGCTGTATCGCGAAGCGTTCCCAGCCGCCGTAAGCCCTGCGCACCACGCCATGGCATTCTCGTCACGCCACAGCCTTGCCATTCCATTGCCACGATTGGCAATTCTTTCTCAATCAGTAAGATGCAGCGACTTTCGTAAGGAATGCCTCATGTTCGGACGCTGCCTGGCCCTGCTGCTGATCCTCGCTGTTCCCACCGTTGCCTCTGCCGCCGCCCCGCGCACCTTCGAAGAAGCCAAGAAGGTCGGACGCAAGCTGTACGCCCGCCAATCGGTGGAGTTCTATTGCGGCTGCCGCTACAACGGCACCAAGGTCGACCTGAAGAGCTGCGGCTACACCCCGCGCAAGAATGCCAACCGCGCCTCGCGCATCGAGTGGGAGCACATTGTTCCTGCCTGGGTGATCGGCCACCAGCGCCAATGCTGGCAGAACGGCGGGCGCAAGAACTGTTCGCGCAATGACCGGGTGTACCAGAAGGCCGAGGCCGACCTGCACAACCTGGTGCCGAGCATCGGCGAGGTGAACGGCGACCGCGCCAACTACAGCTTCGGCTGGCTGCAGCAAAAGCCCTCGCAGTACGGCGCCTGTCCGATGGTGGTCGACTTCAAGGCACGCAAGGCCATGCCCCGCCCGCAGATTCGCGGCATGATCGCCCGCACCTACTTCTATATGAGCGACCGCTACGGCCTGAAGCTCTCCAACCAGGACCGCCAGCTGTTCACCGCCTGGAGCAAGCAGTACCCGGTGGAAACCTGGGAGCGCCAGCGCAACCAGATGGTTGGCTGCGTAATGGGCTGGGGCAATCCCTATGTCGGCCCGATCGAAAGCGATCGCTGTCCGGCGCCGAAAGTGGCCAGGCGCTGAAGCCTGGCGACAGCCGCAGATACCCGCAGTAGACTCCGACGGCCGTCCACCGTGACGAGCCCACCTTTATCTGTCTGGAGTACGCAGCATGTCCCTCTCGATCTACCAGGCTTCCGTTCCCGTCTTCATCCGCATGCTCGGCAATCTCTCGGCGATTCTCGCCAAGGCCGCCGCCCATGCCGAAGCCAAATCCATCGATCCTTCCGTCCTGATCAACGCCCGTCTCGCCCCGGACATGTTCGCCCTAGGGCGCCAGGTGCAGATAGCCTCCGACTCCGCCAAGGGCGCCGGTGCGCGCCTGGCCGGTGTCGAGGTTCCGAGCTTCGCCGATGACGAAACCACCTTCGCAGAGCTGCAGGCACGCATCGCGAAGACCATCGACTTCCTCAAGACCCTGAAGCCCGAGCAGTTCGAAGGCGCCGAAAGTCGCACCATCGAGCTGAAGCTGCGTACCCGCGAAGTCAGCTTCAAGGGCTCGGACTTCCTGCTCGGATTCGTCAACCCGAACTTCTATTTCCACATCACCACGGCCTACGACATCCTCCGCCACAACGGCGTGGAAGTCGGCAAGATGGACTATCTCGGCGGCGTCTGACCGCCCTGAGCGCCGGCACCCCGGCGCCTTTTCAGCCCCGCGGCAGGGGCAACGTGGTGGTGGACTTGATCTCCGAGAGCGCCACGATGGAGTTGATCTCCTGCACGCCCGGCACCTGGGACAGGCGCTCGAAGAAGAAGCGCTCGTAAGCCTCCACATCCTCCGTCACGATGCGCAGCATGAAGTCGACCGCGCCCATCAGGACGTGGCACTCCAGCACCTCGGGGAACTCCTGCATGGCCTGCGCAAAATCCGTCAGGTGATTGCGCCCATGGGCGTTGAGCTTCACCTGGGCAAATATCTGGGTATTCAGGCCGATCTTCTTGCGATCCAGCAGAGTCACCTGCTTGCGGATCACACCCTCGTCCTTCAGTCGCTGAATTCGACGCCAGCACGGCGATTGCGACAGGCCGATGCGCTCAGCGATCTCGGCCGTCGAAAGCGTTGCCTCCTCCTGCAGTAACTCGAGGATCCTGCGGTCTTGGGCATCCAGCGATATGGGCATATACAAATCTCAAATATCGACAATAAAGACTTATTAATGCACAAATAAGTCACCCATTGCAGAAATCAGGCAAATAATTCCTCCGGCGCGCCCGCAGAATACCCGTCACCTCCCCTGCATCGGCCAGCCGCCATGACGCTCCCCGCACTTCATCTCGTCGAACTCCCCCAACTCCCACAAGACCGCCCCGTCCCCACCGAAGTGGCCGCCGACGTGCGCTACCTGATTCGCGCCGAGATCGATGCCGACATTCTCTGTCGCCTACTGAACCAGTTTGCACTGCAGGGCCACGTGCCGGCCGAGGTGGAATCCTCCCGCCGGGAGGACTGGCTGGATATCGCCCTGCGCGTGAACACGCTGCCGCGCTATCGCGCCGAGGTGATCGCCCAGCGCATGCGCGGGATGGTCAGCGTGTGCTCGGTGGACCTGCATGTGCAGGGAGCAGAAACTGTCCTTTCAGCGACATAAGCTGACGTTCTGGCGTTAGCCGGCACATCCTCGCAGGCTTAGAGTGCGAACCTGACCCTCGCGGTCTTTCACACACAACAACGATGAGAGATGTGCCCATGGCTCGCCCACGCCTGCTCCCCGACAACTTCACCCTGGCGCTGATCGCCACCGTGACCGTTGCCAGCCTGCTGCCCTGCGAAGGCACCGCTGCCGTGATTTTCGGCTGGATCACCAACCTGGGCATCGCGCTGCTGTTCTTCCTTCACGGTGCCAAGCTGTCGCGCCAGGCGATCATCGCCGGGGCCACCCACTGGCGGCTGCACCTGCTGATATTCTCCTGCACCTTCATCCTCTTTCCCCTGCTCGGCCTGGCGCTCAAGCCCGCACTGTCGCCCCTAGTAACCCCGGACCTTTACCTGGGCATGCTGTATCTCTGCGCCCTGCCCGCCACCGTGCAATCGGCTATCGCCTTCACGTCGCTGGCACGGGGCAACATCCCGGCGGCCATCTGCAGCGCATCGGCCTCCAGCCTGCTGGGCGTTTTCGTCACGCCGCTGCTCGTGCAGCTGCTGATCGGCGCCCATGGCGATACCGGAATGTCGACGCTGGACGCCATCGGCAAGATCACCCTGCAACTGCTGGTGCCCTTCATTGCCGGCCAACTGCTGCGCCCGTGGATCGGCGCCTGGGTGGAGCGGCACAAGCCGGTCCTGCGCTACGTGGACCAGGGCTCGATCCTGCTGGTGGTCTACACCGCTTTCAGCGCCGCCGTCATTCAGGGCCTGTGGCACCAGGTTCCGCTTCCGGCGCTGGCCGGCCTGGTCGTGGCCTGCTGCGTGCTGCTCGCACTGGCACTGGTCGCCACCAACCTGCTGGGGCGCTGGCTGGGCTTCTCCCTGGAAGACAGGATCACCATCATCTTCTGCGGCTCGAAGAAGAGCCTGGCCACCGGCGTCCCCATGGCCTCGGTGCTGTTCGCCAGCAGCACCGTCGGCGTGATCCTGCTGCCACTGATGCTGTTCCACCAGATCCAGCTGATGGTCTGCGCCGTGCTCGCCCAGCGCTACTCCCAGCGCCAGGAAGACGGCCACGCACCGCTGGAACGCGCCAACTGACGGCGCCCCGCCCACAAAAAAGCCGGTGCAGATGCACCGGCTTTTTCATTTCCGACAGTGCCGTCAGGCACCGACCGGAGTACGCAGCGTCACGAACTCTTCCGCCGCGGTCGGGTGAATGCCGATGGTTTCATCGAACACCCGCTTGGTTGCCCCGGCCTTGAGCGCAATGGCGATGCCCTGGAGGATTTCTCCGGCTTCCGGGCCGACCATATGGCAACCCAGCACCTTATCGGTGTCGGCATCGACGATCAGCTTCATCAGGGTCCGTTCCTGGCACTCGGTGAGCGTCAGCTTCATCGGGCGGAAACGGCTCTCGAACAGCTTCACCCGGTGTCCGGCGCTGCGCGCTTCATCTTCAGTCAGGCCGACCGTGCCGATGTTGGGCAGGCTGAATACAGCAGTGGGAATGAGCTTGTAGTCCACCGGGCGGTATTCCTCCGGGCGGAACAGCTTGCGCGCCAGCGCCATGCCTTCGGCCAGCGCCACGGGGGTCAATTGCACCCGGCCGATCACATCACCGATGGCATGGATCGACGGCTCGCTGGTGCAATAGGCCTCATCGACCTTGATGTAACCACGATCATCCAGCTCGACCGAGACATTCTCCAGGCCCAGGTTGTCCAGTTGCGGACGGCGGCCGGTTGCGTAGAACACGCAATCCGCCTCCAGCACGCGACCATCCTTGAGCGTCGCAGCCAGGGTACCGTCGGCCTGCTTGTCGATGCGCGCTATGTCGCTGTTGAACTGCAGGTCCAGCCCCTTCCTCGTCAGCTCGTCGCGCAGGTGCTCGCGCACGCTGCGATCGAAGCCACGCAGGAACAAATCCTTGCGATACAGCAGCGAAGTCTGCGCCCCCAGGCCGTGGAAGATGCCGGCAAACTCCACGGCGATGTAACCGCCGCCGACCACCAAAACCCGACGCGGCAGCTCCTTGAGGAAGAAGGCCTCATTGGAAGTGATCGCGTGCTCCTTGCCGGGAATGTCCGGCACTTGCGGCCAGCCACCAGTGGCAATGAGGATGTGCTTGGCGCGGAAACGCTGGCCGTCGACTTCCACGGTATGTGCATCCTGCAGCCTGGCATGCCCCTCCAGCAGCGTGACGCCGCTGTTCACCAGCAGATTGCGGTAGATGCCATTGAGGCGATGGATCTCGCGATTCTTGTTGGCGATCAGGGTCGGCCAGTCGAACTTCGCTTCGCCCAGGGTCCAGCCAAATCCGGCAGCCTGCTCGAAGTCCTCATGGAAATGCGCCCCGTACACCAGCAGCTTCTTCGGCACGCAACCGACGTTGACGCAGGTACCGCCCAGGTAACGGCTTTCCGCCACGGCCACCCTGGCGCCAAAGCCCGCGGCAAAGCGCGCAGCACGCACACCGCCGGAACCCGCACCAATGACGAACAGGTCGAAATCGAAAGACATCATGGATCTCCGCTTGGATATGTCAGGCAGCATACCTCATGGCGCCTGACCTATCCTGCCATCAGCCGCTGCCGAAGGAGGATTCGCCATGCGCCCATCCCTGACCCATCTGGCCCTGCACGTACCTGACCTTGAGGCCTGCATTGCGTTCTACGAGCGCTTCTGCCGCATGCGCATCATCCACCAGCGCGAAGGCAAGGGCTCACGCATTGTCTGGATGGCGGAGCCCGGCAAGGAGCACAGCTTCATCTTCGTCATCATGCCTGGCGGGCAGGCGCGACACCTGGCCAGCGATGACTACAGCCACTTCGGCTTCGCCGTGGACAGCCACGAAGAAGTCGACCGCATCGCCCGGGACGCCGAGTCGGCCGGCTGCCTGATCTGGGCACCCCGGGAAGAACCTTACCCGGTGGGTTATTACTGCGGACTGCGCGACCCGGCGGGCAACTACGTCGAGTTCAGTTATGGGCAGCCGCTCGGGCCGGGATCGGAGGCCATGCCAATCCCGCGCTCGATGTGATGCCCGGCTGCACAAACGAAAAAGCCACCCGAAGGTGGCTTTTTCAAAGAGCGGAAAAGTCCGGAATTACCAGGCCTTGCCAGTCTTGTAGAGGTGCTCGTAGCAGAAGTTGGTCGCCTCGATGTAACCCTCGGCGCTGCCGCAGTCGAAGCGCTTGCCCTTGAATTTGTAGGCCAGTACGCAACCGTCCTGGGCCTGCTTCATCAGAGCGTCGGTGATCTGGATTTCACCGCCCTTGCCCGGCTCGGTCTGCTCGATCAGGTCGAAGATATCCGGAGTCAGGATATAGCGGCCGATGATCGCCAGGTTCGACGGGGCATCTTCAGGCTTGGGCTTCTCGACCATGGTGTTCACGCGGTAGATGTCGTCGCGGATCATCTCGCCGGCGATCACGCCGTACTTGTTGGTCTCTTCCGGCGGCACTTCCTGGATTGCCACGATGGAGCAGCGGAACTGGTTGTACAGCTTGACCATCTGCTTGAGGACACTGTCGCCTTCCAGGTTCAGGCACAGGTCGTCCGCCAGCACGACAGCGAAGGGCTCGTCGCCGATCAGCGGGCGACCGGTCAGGATCGCATGGCCCAGGCCCTTCATTTCGACCTGACGGGTGTAGGAGAAAGTGCACTCGTCGATCAGGCGACGAATACCGACCAGGTACTTTTCCTTGTCGGTGTTGCGAATCTGGTGCTCCAACTCATAACTGATGTCGAAGTGGTCTTCGAGCGAGCGCTTGCCGCGGCCAGTGACGATACCAATTTCGCCGAGACCGGCTTCCAGCGCCTCTTCAACGGCATACTGGATCAGCGGCTTGTTCACCACCGGCAGCATTTCCTTGGGCATGGCCTTGGTGGCCGGGAGGAAGCGGGTACCGTAGCCGGCGGCCGGGAACAGACATTTCTTGATCATGGGAGTCCTTCGAGAGGGACAGGGGTGCGAGTTGCGCGCAGTCTAATCAGGCTGCGTCCGCCTTACAATGCCCCGGATTGCAAGCTGCACGACACTTCCGCGCAGTTGAAACCGATGGCACGCGCATCTGACCACCGGATTGCCGATTTAGTTCTCGAACTTACTGGCAAATGGTCAGCATCCCGGTCCTGCCCGCACCCTCTCTACGCTCGGGTTCCGTGCGCCACTTCGCTCCCGCAAAGCCGCTGACGCACCACGCCCCAGATCGAAAGCTCATCCCCCTCCTCGACCTTCAAGGTGGGAAAGCCATCGCTCGCTGCCTGCAGCGCGAAACAGCCATCGATGATGGCGAGCCGGCGAATCAGCGCCTCACCGTTCAGTGCCGCCACCACGATTTCACCCGGCGCCGCCAGTTCGGAACGGTCGACCAGCAACAGGTCGCTGTCGTGAATGCCCGCCTGCGTCATCTCTTCGCCACACGCACGGACTATGTAGGTATGCAGAAGCACTGCGGTGGCCGCTGCGCCTGCGCCCGACCGCATCACATCTTGGACTTCCAGAATGGCTTGTTGCATGACCTTTCTCCGAATACTGTATACACATACAGATATCAGATACCTGCCAGCCCGGCAAGCCATTGAACGGAACCTACACAGAGATTGCCGCTCAACCGAAAGGACAGTACGCCCTTGGCGGTGGACTACCCTTAGGGAGGGGTGAGGATATCAAGATGAATCCAGGCACGTTCGTCACACTCATGATTCTCGGCTGGGTCCTGCTGGCACTGGTTACGCTGTGGGCCATCCTGCGCGTACCCATGCGCCGCGCCCGCATGCAGAAGTTCAAGCACAAGGCAAAAAACGCTTCACCCAGGCGCCACCTCCTCCCGCACTAGAATCGCCATCGTGCAAAATGCCATTGCATTCGCGCCATACCTTGCAGGCTGCATGGAAGGCGAAGCAAAGATTATTTTTAAATTATTGATTTAAAAGGATTTTTATTTTATCCAAGATTGGTACGCACCCTGCAATGAAAGGGATAAACCCGCCCACACATTGCCGAGGACGACGCCATGCCAATCGACCGCCTGCCTGCCGCCCAATATCTCTGCCAGGTCTTTTCCGATTTCGAAGTGAGTTTCACCGCTCGACCGGACGGCAACCTGATCATGACGCTGAGCAAGGAAGCGGGAGAACACATCGCCTGTCGGGTGGTGCGACTGGAAGAGCAACGCAACGAAGAGCTACTGACCAGCTTGGTAGGCCGCATCCGCCGCGATCTGGCAACCGAATACGGCCCCCTGCAGCAGCACGACGCCGATCACTTCAAGGAAGAAGTGCCGCTGCAGAGTTTTTATGAGGCCAGCGGGCCTCTGCGCCAACGCCGAATCGTCAAGGCCGGCGCAAAGCTGCGCTCGATGGCGCATATCGGCGCCTGAATCCCTGAATCGTTGAAAATGAAAAACCCGGCCTAGGCCGGTTTTTTCATGTATGGCGCTCGCCTCGATTCAGACATGCAAACTGCAATGATTCGGGGGAGATGGGAAATGGTGCCCGGAGCCGGAATCGAACCGGCACGCCCAAAGGGCGAGAGATTTTAAGTCACTCGCCCTTCCTTTATATATGAAGAGCTTACGCATCTTTCCGGTCCGCAGCCGAATTCCCAAGGCTCCCTTCTGAGCCACGGGTGGCAAGGGGGTAAATTTCATTGCGGACCGAAATTCTCCCGTCTCTCCCCGTCCTGGGCACCCTCTTTACCCTCTCGTCGTCTCACCTTGAAACTGTATATCCATACAGTACCCTTCACCTCCCCTGACTCGGGAGGCGGAACATGTATTACACCGAACACGAAAATGAGCGGCGCCTGCTGAAGTCGCGATGGGAGACTGCGCTACGCGACCGCGTCGCTTTCCTCTACCGAACTGACGAGCACTACCACTATCTGCTGGCTCAGGCGGACGAGGCC
Organism: Pseudomonas multiresinivorans; assembly: GCF_012971725.1. NCBI lineage: Bacteria > Pseudomonadati > Pseudomonadota > Gammaproteobacteria > Pseudomonadales > Pseudomonadaceae > Pseudomonas > Pseudomonas multiresinivorans. The sequence continues at coordinate 3,227,125 of NZ_CP048833.1, read as the reverse complement.
TACCAGCTCGGACTGATCTGCCTGACGGAGCGGCAGGAGATGGTCACCCGCGCGCTCGGCGCCTACTCCTGGAACGTCGAGCACAAGATCACCCGGGAAACCCACTGGTGCCTGGGCTGCTACTACCATGTCCTGATCGGTGGCAAGGTGGTTGGCTCGATCGGGATCGAAGGGCACTACCAAGACCTGCAGAGGAACCTCCTCGGCAACATCCACGACGGGCGGCCGCCGAAGCTGTACCTGCGCGTAGGCCAGTTCGACCGTGAGTATGCCGGTGACTCCGAGGGCCTGCGGATAATGTGCGATGGCCAGGAGCTGTTCGAATTGCGGGAATTGATTCCCGCCGGCGCCGGCGACAAGCGCTGGCCGTACTCGGGAGGTTGAGGGATGTGCGGACGGTACGTGACGCCAGAGGAAGCGGCCATGGAGCGCTACTGGCATATCGGGCGGGGGAACTCCGGGCGCTGGATTGATCGCGCGTACAACGTCGCGCCGACCAGTCAAGTGCCGATGGTGCTCCTGAACGAGGCGGGAGAACAGGAAGTGGTGGCCGCCCGCTGGGGGCTGATCCCGTTCTGGTGGAAGAAGGACAAGCTGCCGGCGCTGACCTTCAACGCGCGGAGCGAGGAAGCGGCGACGAAGCCGATGTGGCGGGACGCGATCCGGCACAAGCGGTGCCTGATGCCGGCGGCGGGTTGGTATGAGTGGAACGAGAAGGAGCCGGTCAAGAACAGCGCCGGCCGCGCCATCACGCCATCGACGGCGACGTGCTGGCGATTGCCGGGATCTGGTCGACCTGGTCACCACCGGAAGGCGAGCCGATCACCTCCTGCGCGCTACTGACGAAGGAGGCCGAGGGCCTAGTTTCAGCCATCCACCACCGGATGCCGGTGATCCTATCGCCCCAGCAGTGGAAGACCTGGCTCTCGCCAGACACCTCGCTGGACCTGGCGTACGACACCATCGCCCTGGCCCGGCAGGACTTCGAGGCCTACCGCATATCAACGGACGTCGGCAGCGTCAGGAACCAGGGCGCGCAACTGATCGAGCCGATCTAGAGGTAGTGCGCCACACCCTTTCCGATCGGTTTCCACTCTTCCTGATGAGAGTTCGGCGACAGCATGGCGAAGAGTTCCACCTCCTGTCCTTCCTTCGGCTTGGCCGGTAGCAGTGCTGCATGACGGCCAGCCTGGAGCTTCGGGAACATCTCGGAGTTGGCGGCGACGGGAACAGTTCTGCTACGCCAGACGCTCCCCACAGATAACCCTGCATCCTGCCACCATGCGAAAACGCGCAGCCTTTCCCCCTCAAAATCCTTGCTGAGAACAGATCTTTAAGTGGAAGTGAATACGCTTATACCGTTGAAAAGCGAACTCTATAAGCGTTCGGATTAGTCAGTCTCCGCTATCACTTTCACTATCTTCTTCATGAAGGTAAAAATTCACGAAACGCATGTGATTAGAGATTGCCTTGATAGGTGAAAATGTCGCCGAACTGATATATCTATTCACACCACCAAATGTATCTTCATAAAGAGACTTTGCCGACAGGTCGAGCTTTAGACTTTTATCACGACCAGGAACCTGAGTTCCTGACGTGCTACCTTGATCACCACCATTCGCCTGCATCCACACCCCGAGTGCTGCCCAATATCTGGCGAACGCCCTATTCATTCTAATTGCCCCTAGCGTTTCGCGAACATCGTTTTCAGTTGATCCCTGACGTAGCAACTCCAGTTCATCCTGATTTATGAGGCCACTGGAAACCATAAGAGCGAGCATTGCCTGAGCAAGGTCTTTATCAGTGAACATATGTCAGTCCTTGATAGTTCGAAACTAATCTTCCTTTGAGAATCTGGCAGCTAGCCTTCCTGCCAATCCACAGGATAGTCAACTTCTCGGCGGGCGCGTCAATCGAAATGTCCACTCGACGAAAGCGAAATAAACGCCTTTTCGCAGGCCTGTCCCCTCACTCGGGATTCGTCAGCTGCTTCTGCGTAGACACCCGCCAGGCGGTCAGCTTCTCCAAGCAGCTCGGCCAACACTCTGGAGTGCTGGGCTGCTGCCTGGCCTGCGGCGGCAGTGCAGGAATCGCGGCCGGCTTCAGCTGCAGCAATCCTGTTGGCGTATTAGATGCCTGCGTCCCGCACGCGCTGATTAGCAGCGGCATCAGCATTAGCGCGCACCTGTTCAATGTTTCTCTGCCCATCCTCGATCACCCTGTTGATGGATTGTTGGCGGCGCTGCTCCTCAGTGCGCTCCCGCGCTGCGAATGCTGCTGCAGCCTGCTGGTCCTGCTTCTCGTGTTCATCCCATCTGGACTGCCATGCGGCGTCCAAGCGCGCCCTGCCCTCGTGCCAGCCACCTGCGGCAGCCAGAAACAGCAGCAGCGGACACAGCAGGGGCTTCCAGTTGCTGTCCAACCAGGTCATGCCAGCGCCCTCCGCACACCCTCATCGATCGCCGCGCCCTGGTACGGCACACCGCCGTTCTCGTGCCGGATAATCGCCACCACCAGGCCGCGCAGGGTCTTCGGCAGCCGGACGTCGATCACCTGGTTGGGCTGCACGCCCAGGGCCTTGGCAACTGCGCCTATGTAGGCCTCGGTATCGTTCTCGTTGCCAGGCGCCCAGCGGCTGATAGTCTCGCGCACGGTGTCTATGCCAGGGGCGCCCACCCCAGGCATGCCATCCTTGCCGCGGTAAGCCAGCAGCAACTTGCCTAGGGCGCGGATGCCGTTCTCTGGGGTGTCGAAGCGCGCAAAGCGCGGCTTGGCCACGCCAAGCTCCAGGCCGAGTTGGCCCTGCCAGGCGTTGCGCGGGTTGTAGTCGATGTTCCCTGGGTTGCAGTTGCGGACACCTCGGGTAGTCATGGCTGTTCTCCAGAAACGACAATGCCGACCCGGAGGTCGGCGTTGGAGTAGATGCGCAGCAACTGCTGCTGAGCGATGGACATTTGAATATCCTTCATCGCCTCAAGATCGTTAGAATGCACGCCACAATGCCGAGGCGGGAAATGGCTTCCAGATGAGCAATGCGAGACTCAAAGGTCAGTACTCAGGATTTATTCCAGAATATGAAGGCCTGCGTGGAATTCTGGCGATATGGGTTGTGATAGGGCATGTAATGTCCGGACTCCCAATCAGCTTTAATTTTGCAAGCCCAAGCCTATGGAATACAGTTCCAGTTCAGGTATTCATAATACTTAGCGGATTTGTAATCTTTAGCCTCCTCGATAGAGAGCATCAGAACTACAGAAAGTTCCTGACGCAAAGGGCCTTCAGGATCTTCCCGATTTACCTCGTAGCTCTCATCATATCCACTCTGATGCTCCCTATTTCAAGGGAAATACTTCAGCTAGCCCCTACCGCCCCAATGACAGAAGCGCGAATCTCACTTATAGATTCTGCAGAAAAGAATCTCGTATGGAGTTTTTTATCACACGCACTACTAATTCAGGGCTTAGTCCCTGACAGAATTCTGGAGAATTCCGCATACACATTGGTTGGACAAGCATGGAGCGTATCAGTCGAATGGCAGTTCTATTTGCTTGCTCCGGCCGCATACTTCCTTTTGGGACGGACCAAAAGAATCGCCAAGCTCATTGTGCTTTCCGCAGGCTTGATTATCCTGGCCATTACCGGAAGATCCATGGGAGGCGGATACATTGGAAATTATCTACCTTTATTTGCTGTAGGGATAGCCACTTTCTATACTTACAAGTTAAGTTCAGAGAAATGGCCAGCCGCATTAATTCCAGCCTTACTCGCCGCACCAATAACCCCTGAGCACTCGGCCGCTCTAATCATATGGGCCCTTGTTTCTTATTGCGCTCTCTGCAAAAAAACGTCAACAGCACAACAAGCAGCATCCAGCCTTCTACGCAGCAAGCCTGCCGTCTACCTAGGCCAAATATCATACTCAATATATATCTTGCACATGATACTTGTAATTACAGCAATATATGTAGCAAGCAAGATTCACGCACCCACGCCATTCGATGCAGCCATAGCCATCTCGCTATCCGTGACATTAACAATTCTTTTCTCGCATGCAAGCTACAAATACATTGAAAACCCAATGATGCGCACAGGGAAATGGCTGACAAATACAAAGCAAACTGAGGTCGCCACGCAATGACATGTCGAACATATAAGATGGGCATTCAACCAGATCATCAAAGATGGGCAGCGCTAACTATACATCTTCTTACTGCCTGCCTTCTATGCGTGCTTTCCAACCTAGCCATTTCGCAAGAAAGAATCATCATTGTGGAAATGTATGGCGACTCGACTACGCTCGGCGCACAGACAATCAACCAGAAGCTGACAACTACACCGAACAACGAGCCAAACGCCCTCCAAGACCTGCTACAGTCCGAGTTCGGAAAGAGCGTGCTAGTCGTGAATAATGGAGTTGGTGGCACGCAGGCATATCAACTTCTAAGCGGGACAGATGGACGGAATCGCCCCTGGGCTGAACAGATGGCAAAATCACCTGCTGACATTGTCATCTTCAACTATGGACTCAATGATCAGTCCTATAACGCTAACCCTACCCCCGACATGTACCAAGAGACACCAGAAAGTTATGCAATGATCATTGGCTGGCTAATTCAGACTGCGCGCAACAATGGAAAATTAGTTGTTCTGCAAGAGCCAAATCCAACTTGCTATCAGCCTACCATCGGGAATCTAGCTCGATTTGTAACTGCCCTGCGCGGGTCAGCGACAAACATGAATGCACCACTGGTGCCATTCTACGACTACATCCAGACGCTTCCTCACTGGAAGGACTTGTACAGCGACTGCGTCCACCCAAGCGATCAACTCTACGGGATAAAAGCAAAGCAAACGTACACCAGAGTTGCGCCGCTAGTCCGCACTATCGTCAATCGATGACATCTTGAAATGATCCGAATGGGAAGTTCTTAACATACTCTCTCCATTTAGGGTCATTCTGATCAATCTCACCCTGATAAGGCCAAGTCAATTCATCCTGCGCGCAGGCAAAAGACGCAACAACCGTCTTCCCATTCTCTTTCTCGAACGCAACGAAATACCCCATAACGACCTCTCAGAAAGAATAAGAGTAGATATTAATTAGGAACGACAAAGTTCCTGCGGACACCGATGCTCTGTAGAACAGAGTTTGCTGGGTGACTATCTGAAAAACCCCGGCAGCCAGAGCATCTAGCCCCTCCAACCGGTCTGCACGACGGTGACCATCAGCGGGTGCGATCTGGCCGAGTGGCGCCGTAAGCGCCTTCCCTTTCCTTAACCGGCTGCGGCAACCGCGGCGAGGTATATCCATGTCCACAGCAATCGCAGAGCGGCAGGAATCTGCCGTTGTTGTTCAGGCCGAGTCGGCCACCATTCTCCAGGTAATCCAACGCGCCGCTGCCGATCCGCAGTGCGACATCGAGAAGATGGAGCGCCTGCTGGCTATGAAGGAGCGGATGGACGCCAGAGCAGCGGAGGTCGAGTTCAACGATGCTCTTTCCCGCGTCCAGGCGAACATGGGTCGAGTGGCGGCTGATGCCACCAATAACCAGACCCGCAGCGCCTACGCCACCTACGGGAAGTTGGATAAGGCCCTCCGTCCCGTGTACACGGCCGAAGGCTTCTCGTTGTCGTTTGGCACCGAGGAAGCCCCGGAAGGCATGGTCGGCATGATCTGCTTCGTAAGCCACCGTTCCGGCCACACCCGCCAGTATCGAGCGCACGTCCCCTCCGACGGCAAGGGCGCCAAGGGCGGCGACGTGATGACCAAGACCCACGCGTTTGGCTCCGGCACCTCCTACGGGATGCGCTACCTGCTGAAGATGATCTTCAACGTGGCCATCGGCGAGGAAGACGACGACGGCAATGCCGCCGACAACGACGACCTTCGAAATGCCGTGCTGGGCGACCTGGTAGCCAAGGTAAAAGCGGCGAAGACCGGCGCCGAGCTCCAGGGCGTGTGGCAGTCCGGCTTGAAGGTTCTGCAAGCCGCCAAAGATGTGGCTGGGGCAGATGAACTCCGCGCCGCCGTTACCTCACGCAAAGCTGAACTGGAGAAGTCGAAATGATCCTCATCTCATGTGACCAGGGCAGCTCTGAATGGCACCGCGCCCGCGCAGGCGTGATAACCGCCAGCATGTTTGAAGTGGCTCGCTCCAAGGTTGGCTGCCTGACCGACCAGCAGAAGAAGTATGTCGATGCCCTTCTCGCCGGTCGTAGTGAGTTCGACGCTCGCGAGATTGCTGGCTACAAGCATGCCCCGAAGGCTGAAGCGATAACCAAGGTCATGGCCGGCGAGGTCGTCGGTCAACCATCAGAGGTGGCCATGAACTACGCCTTCAGCCTGGCGGTGGAGCGCATTGCTGGCGAGCCCCTGGATGGTGGCTTCGAAACCTGGCAGATGAAGCGCGGCCACGAACTGGAGCCGATGGCCAGAATTGAGCACGAAATCCAGACAGGCCTGATGGTTCAGCGCGCCGGCTTCGTGACTACCGACGATGGCTGTTTCGGCGCCAGTGCTGATGGCCTGATCGGCGAGGACGGGGGCAGCGAGTACAAGTGCTTCCTGGCCCCCGAGAAGCTTCGCGCCTTCCACATCGACAACGACGCCAGCGGGATCATGGACCAGGTGCAAGGCTGCATGTGGATCACGGGCCGCAAGTTCTGGCACGTCGGAATGTACTGCCCTGCCCTTGAGCCCGTCGGCCGTCAGCTCTGGTGGCAGGAGTTCAAGCGCGACGAGGACTACATCGAGGCGCTGGAAGACGACCTGTGGCAGTTCAAGCTGCTGGTCGACCAGTACGAAACCAAGCTCAGGGAGAAGGCAGCATGATCCGCATCGACTACCGCTCCACTCCCCTGGTCGACATCAATCGGGCGGAGATCGCCGGCCGCATCGCTGAGTTTCTGGCCTGCGGCGGGGCGATTCAGGAGATTCCGGACGGCGTGTCGGGCTTCAAGGACTCTCCAACCTTCAATCACGCCCTCTCCAACCCAGAACGCCGGGCCCACGAGAAGAAGCAGTCATGCCAGTTCCGCAGCCATGACATGAGCCTGGCCATCGAAGGCCACAAGAAAGCGGCGCAGCTCACCCGAGTCCAGAAATCTCGGGAACTGCGCCGGATGGCGGCAGAGGGAATGTCGATTCAGGCATCCGCCAAGGCCATGGGCATCTCCTACAACTACGCCCGGCGCATCGCCAACGAAAACCAGATCACGTTCCGCACCCAGACCATCAAGGACGTGGAGGACAAGTTCTGCGGAGAGGCGCCATGAGCAAGCGGAAGGCCAACAACATGCGGGCCAGGGTGCCGCTACCGGCGACCGGCGCACCCATCCAGAGGCCAACTGAGGGGCTGAAGGGTGGAACGCGGCGAAACGCCAAACCGTGTGAATGACCCGGCAAGCAGGTGTGAAGGTCGGCGCCAACAGTGGTGGCGCCGACGGAAAGCATCACTGAAGCGTCTTCTCACGAGGGCGCTTTGGGATGTGTGGGAAGCTAAGAACAGGACAGCTGTCGCAAGCTGGCAGCAGAGGCAGCCCCCCCTATAGCTCCAGCTGTGAAGAATATGGGGGCAACAGACAAAAACAGGGAGAAGAAGGAGATTGCTCCTAAGCCCGAGAGCACGCCGGCAATGAGCCTATATTGCAGCGCCAGCGGTTCTCGCTTCCCTATCGTCAGCAAGAACGTGCCATAGAGCATTCCGGAGAGTAAGGCTGGTATAGAACCCACAAAGTACACGACAAAAAAGAAAAGCATGGCGAGGTCCCACGCATAACCGACCAATCCCCCGCTTAAAGCAAGCGGCAGAGCGCCCAAGGCACCGACAGGGGGGCCGATCAGAAGGAACGTCAAAGCGGCTTTACGCAACACCATCTCCGACAATTGCAGCTTCCCTACCGCTCTATCTCGCTCGTCCATGTTTCTCCTAAAGCTCCCTGCGCCTGAGCCCGGCGCCTATTCGGTGCTTCGAATTTAAACAGAAAAGCTGAGCATGCGCTGAGCGGGACGGAAAGAAGAAGACCTTGCTAGGAACCAATGCCCAGACTTGGACACAACCCTTCCCGCACGTCTGCCGCCTCGGCACTCCAGGTGCCCGGCGTTGGGCGACGGTGAGCAGCTACGCAAAGTCGCTACACGTCCTGAGCCGGTGGCAGCCAGGCTGCGGCCTCACCCCGGACACCGAAAACTTCGAAAGCCTCGAAGCCGCCCGGCGCGCCGGGGAGGAATGGGCCAATAGTATCTGAGCTAGTTCGAGCTGATTTCCTCTCGCCGATCTTCCTCTGCTTCTTGTGCGTAAGCCCACCTTTCAGCGTACCTACGAGACCTTCGCCGGTTCCGAATCCAGAGCGCAAACGAAAAGACCACTAGCAGGATCGCGCTCCCGTAGGAGAAAAGGAACTGCATGAGAAAAATCACAACCGCACCATCTCTATCCAAATGGTGACCGCGCGTCATGAGCAATACCGGGACGATAGTGAGGCAGACAAAAAACAACAATGCCGCGCTGAATTGCTTGATCCATGCAGTTGCAGCAAGCATCAGCAAGGCAGGAATTAGGGCATAAACGAAAATTAAGTACAGCGCCTTCGGAAGGACCTCAAGAGTGAAAGGTCCATCCGTCAATACGAGCAACAGCCCAACGTTAAACAGGAAAGCAATTGCGATCAGAACAAAGTTGCTTACTGCACCGTACTTCGTCACAGCACTCCCTCGCCTCAACAAGAATTCCCAATTTAAGCATGCCGCAGGCCGGAAATCGCTAACGATCGGGCGCCCGTGCCCCGCCTCGCGGGTAACTCAGCCGGAGGATGCAGCCATGTAACCGACAGCCCTGGTAGTTCGGCAACAAGCCGGGCGAGCCGCGAAACACTCACATACGGCGGTGTTTGTGAGACCTGAAAGGCCCTGTCAGAAGGGCCTTTCACCTCTCGCCAGAAGAATGCGGCCGGAACTCCGGCTTCAGCTGATCGGACGAGAATATCGAAAGCAGATCCTTGGTCATGAGCCCAGGGCTCTCAGCCGCGACAATTCTCTCGATCGTTTCCGGTCCGAGGTGATCGCTCGCCAAGCACTCCCCCACCGACTTGATAAGCATAAAGCGGCTCATGAACCGGCGAGTCTGCTCAACGCTCAGGCCTGCGTCGAAGCAGGCATAGAGAACGGCGGCTACTCGCGAAGGAAACTCTTCTTCCACGCAACCGATCCGCTGCAATTCCCGATAGAACTCAGTGAAGTCCATGCCTGCTCCTTGGTGGGCGTCTCCCGCTGAATCCTACCTTCCACGACTCTCTTTCGACAGCACTCCTCCGCGGCGCCCACCGGCGCATAGCCGCGCGCTGGAGTGCTGCCCAAAGGAAGCCACCACCCAGACGAGGTGATCGCCATGCAACAGCTGAACATTCGCCCCCAACTGGCCGAGCTGCTCCCGCTGACCGCCGCCGCGCGCGCTGCCTTCGAGGAGCGCCGCACCATCGTGGTGGAGAAGCCGGCCTACCAGATCCGTCCGACTGGTCGCGGCTTCTTCCACATCGTCGACACCGCCACCGACAAGGTCGCCGGGTTCCGCCGTGATTACCGGGAGGCAATTGCTCGCGCTGAGGAGCTGACCATCCGCAAGCGCGATGACATCGGGGCTGAAGGGTAATGGCCAAGTCCCAGAAGGAACGCAGCAAGGCCTCCGCAGAGAAGCGCCAGCGCCTGGACGAGACGGAGTTGCGCCACCGGGTGCGCCGCGGTACCCGCTCCATGCTGGAGAACCTGATGCGTTGGCATGGCATCGAGGAGAAGGCCGAGGCGATACAGCTCCTGATCATGCATGCCCATGACCTGGGGCCGGAAGGCTCCGCTCCCCTCCTCGCCATTCCGCGCCACGACTTCACGCCATCCGATTTCGTGGCGCGCAAGCTAGAGGTAGCCGGAACGCGGCAAGCCAAATGGATGGACAGCCAAGACGCTTAGGTCAGGGGAATCAGAGGCCAGCTTGGTGACCAGACTCCTTTTCCTCGATAGAAAATCTCCTCACAGCGTCTAATGACGATATGTCGTGAAGGCTTTCCTCCACCATCTCGTACGAGGACTGTGAATCTTTATAGTTCTGAGCAGCTGCCTTCTTGTACCAATAGGAAGCCCTAAATTTGTCGCCGGTAGGATCACCGCTTTCTATGAACTCCATGTCATATATGCGGCCCACGCTGTACTGAGCGCGAGCATCACCGTTGCGTGCGAAAGGTTTCAGCATGGCAACTGCCTCTTCAAAACGCTCCTCAGCCAGGTACTGCAGGCCAAGCTCAACACTAGGGGGTGGTGGGGGCGGTGGAGGTGGGAAGATTCTCTCCCAGTTCGCGATTCCCGCTACGGTCAAGGTCCCGACCAACCCTAGTACGGCGATAGCAATTTGGACCTTGTGGCCAGTTTCGAGAGCCATCGGTAATCCCTCGCGAGCAGCTGCCAGGCGCAGCACCAGCTTTCACTTAAGCACACCACCAATCAGCCAGCCGCTGCACTCGCGGCGCGGCGGGGCTCTACCAGCCGCTACAGCTGTTTCCAGTGGCCAAGTCGAGAGGTAACAGCACCGTGTCCATGACAGCGGAGAACGGCATATCAAGGAAGATCAGAGGGCCGGCAACATCCCAAGATTTCGCGTCCAGCTGAACCCCCACATAGGGGCATGGGCCGAACAGATGCCCCAGCGAACTCGCACAGCCATTCGTGCTGAGCACCACAACAGCAAGTCCCATCGCCCTGCACCACATCCGCATCTAAATCCGCTCCTTGTTTGGAGCGAGAACCCTGACGACCAGCATCCACTGCCGCAATAGGACGTTTCCTAAGCGCGGCGCAGCGGTACTCAGATCCTTTTCGGTGTGGACCGGAGATACAGCAGCGTCGCCGTCAGCACGACGAGAGCATAGGCCGCCATCTGCCCCCAGAAGAGAAGCCGGTAGCGCGGCACAACCCGCTCTGAATACTCCAGCTGAAGGCGCCTTGCCTCTTCAAACCCAACGCTTTCGTCCTTCAGAGCTGTCTCCACTTTCGTCGTGAAGGCAGCAGCTTCCGCCCTGGAGCCGAAGACCGAAATGGGGATCTTCTTTCTGATCTCCTCGCCGGCCGCATCGATAAACATCACGCAGAAGCCGAACAGGCTCAGCAGCAGAAACACCTTCACGAATCTCATCACCACCATCCCTAAGCAGCGCAAAAGATCGCCGAGTCTACGACAGCGGCGCGGCGGCGCTCTACCTGGAGAAGGCCATGGGCTGGAATCCGCGATTCGTTGCGTTCTGCCACTCCCATGGCATGACGCCGGAGCAGTACAAGGCACTCGGCAAGGGGAACGTCGACTTCATCATCTGGAGCAACAAGCACGTGAACCAGTGGAAAGCGATGGAGCATGAAAGACACCTGAGCACCGACGGACGTTACGACGCCTGGCTTGCCGAGCTCTACCCACCACCTCGGCTGCCTCACGGAGCAAGAGAATGCTCCGCCGCCCAGCTCGACATCTTCAACGACACCAAGGAGCCCGCAGCATGATCAGCTACGGATCGGTCTGCAGCGGCATCGAGGCCGCGAGCGTGGCCTGGCACTCTCTGGGCTTCCGCGCCGATTGGTTTAGCGAGATCGAGGCCTTTCCTTCCGCAGTTCTCGCCCACCGCTGGCCGGAAGTGCCGAACCTGGGCGACATGACGAAGCTCGCGCGCCAGGTACTGTCCGGCGCCATCAAGGCACCGCCCCTACTGGTAGGTGGCACTCCTTGCCAGGCCTTCAGCGTCGCCGGCATGCGCGAAGGCCTGGCCGATCCGCGCGGCGCCCTCACCATCAAATACGTGGAGCTCCTCGATGCAATTGACCATGTTCGAACCCAGCGAGGCGAACCTGAAGCCGCCTGCCTCTGGGAAAACGTCCCCGGCGTCCTCTCCGACAAGGGCAACGCGTTCGGCTGCTTCCTCGGCGCCCTGGTGGGCGAATCCCAAGAACTTCAGCCGCCAGGGGGAAAATGGAAGGACGCTGGTTGTGTGTATGGACCCCGGCGAACAGTCGCATGGCGGGTTCTGGATGCCCAATATTTCGGCCTGGCCCAACGACGCCGCCGTGTGTTCGTTGTCGCAAGTGCTCGAGCAGGATTCGATCCAGCCGCGGTACTTTTTGAGCGCGAAGGCATGCGCCGGGATCATCCGCCGCGCCGAGGCGAGGGGCAAGACGTTGCCGGGCATGCTCCTTTCGGCCCTTCGCTCCAGTGCGGGTGCGGCTACCTCTTCGGAATGAACCTGGGCGCCTGGGGCTGCCCGAACTGCGAGGGCGACGAAGGGCCCGCCGTCGAAGTGTTGGCCGGGGTGCCGGCCTTCGGCGGAGAAAACCAGATACGCTCGCTCTTCCAGGCCGGTGCGCTGACTGCGCACGGCGTCCGGAACGACTTCGCTTCGGAGACTTTCTGCGTGGCGCCGACCTTGGCCGGCGGCGGCAGAAAAGGCGGAGGCTACAGCCTCGATGATATCCCACTGACGGCCGCAACGCTCGACGCCTCCTATGGTCGGCTGCAGGGATGCAGCGGGCAGGACCTGAACCACGGTCACAGCCATCTTCTTGCTGTGCACGGTACTCAAGACCCAGATTGCCTGGACGATCTGGCGCATACCCTCGGGAGGAACAACGGCCAGGAAAACGCAGTGTTCGATCCTAACCAGATCACCAGCGCCGCGAATCGCAGTCAGCCAACGCCGGGGATTTGCCACACCCTTCCAGCATCAAGCCAGGCGCCGGTCATGTTCTCCAGCGGAATGGCGCCGACGCTTAGGTCAGGAAATTTCCGGAGCCACAGCAATCCAGTTACCCAGGCCGACAGCCTCGTGGTTGCATCTGCTGTTCGTCGATTCACCCCACGCGAATGCGAGCGCCTGCAGGGCTTCCCAGACGACTACACGCTGATCCCCTGGCGCGGTAAGCCGGCGGAGGAATGCCCTGACGGGCCGCGCTACAAGGCCATCGGGAACAGCAAGGCTATTCCCGTGGTGCGCTGGCTTGGCCGGCGCCTGCTGGAGCAGATCGACCGCTCGGCGTTATGAGTTCGACTGCGCCACCTCTGCCGACTGACAACAAATGCTCAGGATCGGGGGCGGAATGCATCGAATAGCTGCCAAATAGAGCTGATGACTTTCTCCGCGACCTGGTGATCGGCTCTACCGCTCTCAATATCCTTTGACACAGAGGCGATGTAGTTCCAGGGAATCGCAGCAATATCGCCACCGAAGTCTTCCTTCTTGATTCCGCGCAATGAATGCAACGCCAGCTTCGCGCGTTCAATTGCACTCCCGCCCGTGATAACCAAGGCTTCAACAGCATTCGTGAGCTTGAAGATCGTTTCGCAGGAAATGGTCATTGCACAGCCCTCGCCGGCCCCATGCCGGGCCATCCGAACCTACCCCACTCCATGCCATTGCGCCACTACGGCACAAAAAAGCCCGGCATTTGCCGGGCTGCAAGAGAGCTACACGCGCTGTATTTGACACTGCGAGGGAGCACTTTCCGTTGGAGCCTCCCCGCCCGATACAACCAGCGCAACTACCAGCACCATGCCCTTCGCCAGGGCTTTGCAACAACGTATGCAGGGTCTACCTTTATGCATAGATCATTTCCTCAATGGTCTGTCGAAACAGGCCCTCGGCGTTGGCGCGCCGGGGGCTTTTTATTCCCCTTGGGCCTGCATGAATTTTAGTTCGTTCTTTGATGTGTAAAGGACGAAAGCGCGAGAAGTTACAGAACTCCGCCCTCCGCCTTCATCTCCATCACGCACTTCCCTTCGTCACTCCTTTGTCCCCAGGTTCATCACCCGCTCTAACTCCAAGTTAGATCGTTCTTTGTCGTGCGCAGAGAAAGATGCACAAAGCCGACGAACGACGGGGAAAGGCGGAAACCACACCCGAAATCTCTCCGCGCCACATGGCGCAAGGACTTCTCATGCCCCGAGATTATGAACAGGCGGCCGTGGCCGGCTTCGATCCCGCCACCCGTGAATGCCGCTTCGTCGGCCGGCGCCACCCCGAGGACGTTATCGAAGCCCTGGACCTTGGCCTGGTGCTGGTCCCTGTCACCGTCGAGCAGGCGCGCGAGGTCTTCGGCCAGCCGATGGATCGTCTGATGAGCGTGCCGCGAGTTGGCCGCATCTACCTCGCCGGCCCCATGACCGGGATCGAGGACTTCAACTACCCCGCTTTCCACGCCGAGGCCGCGCGCCTGCGCCAGCTCGGCTACCACGTCGAGAACCCGGCCGACCACGGCGTTATCGATGGCTTCGAGTGGGCCGACTACCTGCGCCTGGACATGCAGAAGCTGATCACCTGTGAGGCGATCGCCATGCTCCCAGGCTGGGACAAGTCCAAGGGCGCCCGCCTCGAATACCACGTTGCCAGTGAACTGGGCATGCCGGTGCTCACCGCCAGCCAGATCACCGAACCAGCAAGGAGCGCCGCATGACCAAGTTCATCGTGATCAGCGTCAAGCACACGAAGCGGCGCCACAAGGCAATCACCCTTTGGCGTCCGGATGATCGCGGGTACTGCTGGAAGCTTGAGAGTGCCGGGCGCTATGCGGAAGCGCGAGTGCTCGAGCGTCTCGGCTACTACAACAGCGGCTGCACGAACATCGCGGTTCCGCTCACCTTGGTCGAGCAGCTGGCCGGCGAGGTCGAGTACGACACCAAGGAGTTCGGCATTTGCCTGCCGAACAACGCGGCGACCTGGAGTCAGATCTTGGCATCAGTGATCCGCCCGGTTCAGCACCAAGCAGAGCCGGAGTATCGCGGGGCGCCGCGCAGGAAGGCTACAGCATGACCCGCCCCACCTTCTGCCGCGGCACCGGCCAACCCTCCGAGAAATGCGACTGCCTGCGCTGCAGGCCTGCCCTCCAGGAGCGAGCCATACGAACAATTCAGTGGGAAGCTAAATGCTTCCTCGAAGCAGGCAGGCCTCTGCGGCAGGCTCCATACTCAATCCAAGCGCGCAATCGCAGGCTGAGTGAGGGCAAATGAAGAATCTCACCGCGTTATTCCTGCTCATGTCTCTTTCCATCCAGGCCCAGGCGTCTGACTTCTGCACTGGCGTGGGCCTATTTGCTTACGCGGGGGCCACATACCGCGATCAGGGAAGCACCGAACAGCAAGCAATCGCAGCAGCAGACAAACATAACGCCCAACTCGATCCGGACACTCAGACGATCGTCAGGTACTTCGTACGCTTCGGTTACCGAGGAAATCAAACTCCGGAACAGGCAGACGCCAGCGCTGAGCTGAAATGCCGGCAATTCGAAGCCTACGACCAGCACAAAGACGCGAAGAATTAGAACGGCTCCGCGCTGCGCCCCTCCCCTGTACTGAATCTCCCCCCCATTTCAACATCGCCGGCCTGAGCTGGCGCGATGAGGTATTGCTCATGGAACCTATCGTCTTCCTCACCCATGAGGAGATTTGCCAGCTCACCGGCGCCCGGACGAAGGCCGGCCAAGTGCGCGTCTTGAAGCAGAATGGGATCAAGCACACCATCAAGATGAACGGATGGCCCTGTGTGATATCCGCCAACCTCCTGCCGGCGAAAGGTCGCCAGGCTGAAGAAACACCGAAATGGACGCCGCGGAAGGCCAGCTGATGGGAAGACGACCGAAGAAACCAGGCGCGGTCACTCGCCTGCGCGAGCGCACCAAGCCCAGCGGAAAGACCTATTACTACTACGATGCCGGCGGCAAGCCTCGGAAAGAGGTACCGCTCGGCTCCGACTACGGCCTGGCGATCATGAAGTACGCCGAGTTGGAGCGGGATCGCAACGCCGACAACCTGGCCGAGAAGATCGTCACCCTGCGCTACGTCTCGGCGCAGTACTTCCTGGACGTAGTACCAAGGAAGGCCCCAAGCACCCAGAAGAAAGACGCCCAGTACCTGGCGAGGCTGTTGGAGTTCTTCGATGACCCGCCTGGTCCGTTGGATTCAATCGAGCCGCAGCACGTCTACCAATACATGCGGTGGCGTAGCGACGCGCCGGTCAGCGCAAACCGGGAGAAGGCCCTGCTCAGCCACATGTGGAACTACGCCCGGAAGATGGGCTACACGAAGCTGGCCAACCCCTGCTCCGGGATCAGCGGCAATCCGGAGACCGGCCGCGACGTCTACATCGAGGACGACCTCTACCTGCTGGTCTACCAGCACGCCGAGATCGGCCTGCAGGAGGCGATGGACCTCGCTTACCTCACTGGCCAGCGGCCTGGGGACGTGTTGGCCATGGATGAGCGGGATATCCGCGACGGGATGCTGCACGTCCGCCAGGGCAAGACCAAGGCGAAGCGTCGCATTGTGATTGAGGGCGAGCTGGCTACCCTGCTCGATCGGATCAAGGCCCGGAAGGCCGGCATGAAGGTCAGGCCCACTCGTCTGATTGTTTCCGAGGCCGGTTTGGTGATGACCAAGTACATGCTCCGCGATCGCTTCGACCTGGCCAGGGAGGCTGCCGGCATCGAGAAAGCTGCGTTCCAGCTCCGCGATCTGCGCGCGAAGGCCGGCAGCGACAAGTCGGAATCGACCGGAGACATCCTGAAAGTTCGGGACCAGCTCGGGCACACGACCGTCACAATGACCGAGCGCTACATCCGAGATCGGAAAGGCAAGAAGGTCACGCCGACGAAGTAATTGCGGACCGAATCCGGAATTGCGGACCAAAACGATAGGAGGGAGGTTGAGCGCAACGGCCCGGAGACCGTTGATTTAGAAATGGTGCCCGGAGCCGGAATCGAACCGGCACGCCCAAAGGGCGAGAGATTTTAAGTCTCCTGCGTCTACCGATTTCGCCATCCGGGCGGCAGCGCGTTGCAGCGTATCCAGGCATGTACCCGGAAAGGGCTGGACTATATACAGCCCCAACTCCCCTGCGCAAGTTGCCGAAACTGGCGATTCCCGCAGAGGGCAGTTAAAGAAAAAGCCCTGTAAATCTTCGATTTACAGGGCTTTTCTATTGGAGGCTGAGGTCGGAATCGAACCGGCGTTCACGGATTTGCAATCCGGTGCATAACCACTCTGCTACTCAGCCATAACACGGATGACTCAAGGCAAATCATCAAAATCTGGAGCGGGAAACGAGACTCGAACTCGCGACCCCGACCTTGGCAAGGTCGTGCTCTACCAACTGAGCTATTCCCGCGTTGTCGTGTTGACGGGCGCCATTCTAACGATTTGGAAATGCCTGTCAACTCCTTGATTCAAAAATACTTATTTCTCTTTTGGGGTGGTGTTCAGGTGCGGCCATGCCGCCAGCAGATAGTGCAGCATCGACCACAGGGTAAGGATGGCGGCAACGATGAGCAGCGCATAACCCACCAGGACCCAGAAAGTCATCAGCGGGGGATTGGCCAGGAGAATGACCAGCGCCAGCATCTGCGCCGCCGTTTTCCATTTACCCAGACTGGAAACCGCCACGTGTGCCCTCGCCCCGATCTCCGCCATCCACTCGCGCAGCGCGGAAACGACGATCTCGCGACCAATGATGATGACGGCCGGCAGGGTCAGCCACAGATTCGCGTGCTCCTCCACCAACAGCACCAGCGCGGTAGCGACCATCAGCTTGTCCGCCACCGGATCGAGGAAGGCGCCAAAGGGTGTGCTCTGCCCCAGCCGCCGCGCCAGGTAGCCGTCCAGCCAGTCAGTGGCGGCGGCAAGGGCGAATACGGCACTGGCGGCCAGATGGCTGGCCGGGAACGGGAGATAGAACAGCAGGATGAAGATCGGAATGAGCAGAACGCGGAGCAGTGTGAGCAGGTTCGGGATATTCATCGGGTCGGAAGGTCTGCGAGTTGAGCCGGCATTCTACTCGCTGTGCAGTGCAGCATAAATCTGCTCTGCCAGCTTTTTGCTGATGCCGGGGGCTTTGGCAATTTCATCGATACTGGCTCTGCCCAATTCCTGCAACCCGCCGAAATGCTTGAGCAGATCGCGCCGGCGCTTGGGTCCGACGCCAGCGACGTCTTCTAGTGTGGAGGTACGCCGCGCCTTGCCCCGCCGTGCACGGTGGCCGGTGATGGCAAAGCGGTGCGCTTCGTCGCGGATCTGCTGGATCAGGTGCAGCGCCGGCGAGTCGGCGGGCAAGGTGAATTCGTTCTCGGCATCATTGAGGTACAGGGTTTCGAGGCCAGGCTTGCGAGTGACGCCCTTGGCGACGCCAAGTAGCGTCAGCCCAACCACGGCCAGCTCCTGGAGCACTTCCTGGGCCATCGCCAACTGCCCCTTGCCGCCGTCCACCAGAAGGATATCGGGCATCCTGCCCTCGCCTTCCTTCAATCGGCTGAAGCGCCGGGTCAGCGCCTGGTGCATGGCAGCGTAATCATCGCCACCGGTGATGCCCTCGATATTGAAGCGGCGATAGTCCGACTTCAGTGCGCCCTCCGGGCCAAAGACCACACAGGAAGCCACCGTCGCCTCGCCACTGGAATGGCTGATATCGAAACACTCGAGCCGCTGCGGCGGCTCGGGCAGATCCAGCGCCTCTCCCAGCGCATCGAAGCGCGCGGCCATGTGCTGGCGGTTGGCGAGGCGTGCCGCCAGCGCCTGCTCGGCGTTGGTCACGGCAAGTTGCTGCCAACGGGCCCGCGTAGTTCGCACGCGGTGACTGATTTCCAGCAGCCGCCCACGCGACGCCTCGATGGCGGAAGCCAGGATGGGGAAGTCTTCGTGTACGGCATTGACGATCAGCTCGTTCGGCAGATCGCGCTCGTGATGACTGAGGTAGTACTGCCCGAGGAAGGCCAGCAGCACATCGCCCACCTCCTCCTCGATTGCCACCTGCGGGAAGAAGTTCTTGCTTCCCAGCACTCGACCGCCCCGCACGCTGATCAGGTGCACGCATGCGCCACCCGGCGTAACGATGGCCGCCACCACATCGACGTTGCCGGTGCCGAACTCCATGCTCTGCTGGTCCTGCACGCGGCGCAGGATCTGCACCTGATCGCGCAGCTCCGCCGCCTTTTCGAAGTCCAGGCGCATCGCCGCCTCTTCCATATTGGTGGAGAGTTCCTCGGCCAGCACATTGCTGCGCCCCTCGAGAAACATGATCGAGTGGCGTACGTCTTCGGCGTACTCCTCCTCGCTCACCAATCCAACACAGGGCGCCTTGCAGCGCTTGATCTGATATTGCAGACACGGGCGCGTGCGGTTGCGGAAGTAGCTGTCCTCGCACTGGCGCACGAAGAAGGCCTTCTGCAGCAATGCCAGGCTTTCGCGAATGGCGCCAGCGCTCGGATAAGGCCCGAAGTACCGTCCTTTGGCCTTCTTTGCGCCGCGGTGAATGGTCAGGCGCGGATACTGATCCTCACTCGACAGGAAGACGTACGGATACGATTTATCGTCGCGCAGCAGAATGTTGTAGGGCGGCCGCCATTCCTTGATCAGCGTCTGCTCAAGCAGCAGTGCCTCGGTTTCGTTGGCGGTGATGGTGGTCTCGACCTGGGCGATCTTCGCCACGAGGGCCGCCGTCTTCGGCGCCAGGCCGGTCTTGCGGAAGTAGCTGGAAAGACGCTTCTTGAGGTCCTTCGCCTTGCCGACGTACAGCAACTTTGCGTCGACGTCGAACATGCGATAAACGCCCGGCCGCCCGCTGCAGGTGGCAAGGAAAGCCGCCGAATCGAACGGTTGCACCATGATCAGTTACTGGCGTCGACCATGCCGTGCCGGACAGCCAGCAGCGCCAGCTCGACGTCACTGGTGATCGAGAGCTTCTCGAAGATGCGGTAGCGGTAGGTATTCACGGTCTTGGGCGAGAGGCACAGCTTGTCCGAGATGCTCTGCACCTTGTGGCAGTTGGCGATCATCAGCGCGATCTGGATTTCACGCTCGGACAGGGTATCGAACGGCGATGCGTTCCTTTCCGGCTCGAAGGACTTCAGTGCGAGGTTCTGGGCGATCTGCGGGCTGATGTAGCGCTGGCCGGCAAAAACCTGGCGAATCGCCTGGACCATCTCATCCAGCGCTGCACCCTTGGTGAGGTATCCCGCCGCACCAGCCTGCATCAGACGGGTCGGGAACGGGTCTTCCTCGCAAACCGTCACCACCACGACGCGTACGTCGGGTTGGCTGCGCAGCAGCTTGCGGGTGGCTTCGAGACCGCCGATGCCGGGCATCTTCACATCCATCAGGACGACATCAGGCTTGAGTTCGCGAGCGAGCTGCAGCCCACGCTCACCGGAGTCGGCCTGCCCAACGACCTGCAGGCCATCGATATCAGCCAGCATGCGGGTAATTCCGGTGCGCACCAGATCGTGATCATCGACCACCAGCACCTTAATCACGCAGCACCCCTTGAGCAGAATGGAATGGTGAGACCCGAAAAGGGACTTCGAACAATTGCCGAACCTTAACAGAAAGCGGCCTTACGACCTAGCTTGGAAGCGGTTCGCCAAAATGCAAGCGCCAGAGATACGTGGCGCAGGAGGGCTAAATGCTGACAGATGCCTGGCAAAGCGTCTAGGACGGCCGTACCGGTAATCTATTGTGCTGTGGGAAACAGGAGCCGTCGTCGGAGTTTTCCAACTGATAGACGCTATCGGCTCGACGTCCATCGCACGGGATCGCCACGCCATATCGGCAACCGGCAGATGCTCCATGCTGCCGCCACCGGGCTCGTGCGACTCAGGCCTCGACGGCATCCAGCAGGGCCCAAGGCTTGTAGCCTGCGGTGCGCGCGGCTTTCTCCGCCTCCAGGATGGCCTCGGTACGGCTCAGCGAACGCGAGCGATGCTCGAAGCGAAATGCGGGCCCGCTTGCGCCTCGCACACTGAGAACAATCAGGTAGCCCTTCATGGGATTACTGACTTCCCGAGTGGTTTTCACTTTCTTCGGAGGAACGCCCAGCGCTTCGCGCATCTGCCGTTCGAGATCTTCGACTTGGTTCATTCAGGGTTTCCGGTGAGAGGAGCTTGAAGTTTAACTGAGACGATCAACGCCCTATAGAAACATCTATCGGGATGACTGACTTTTCCTACGTTGTTTAA
This sequence comes from Pseudomonas multiresinivorans, assembly GCF_012971725.1. Lineage (NCBI taxonomy): Bacteria > Pseudomonadati > Pseudomonadota > Gammaproteobacteria > Pseudomonadales > Pseudomonadaceae > Pseudomonas > Pseudomonas multiresinivorans. The sequence goes on along the minus strand of NZ_CP048833.1, from coordinate 3,206,109 downwards.
CTTGTGCGATGAGCGCAATGCGTAATCGGAAGGCGAGCCCACAATCACGTCCTGCCCCAGAAACGCGAAAGCCCCGCAGTGCGGGGCTTTCAACGTTGTAATAGTGGCGGAAGCGTAGAGATTCGAACTCTAGGACAGTTGCCCGTCGACGGTTTTCAAGACCGTTGCCTTAAACCACTCGGCCACGCTTCCACATGAGCGGGCCGCAATATTACCGGATCGCAACACACTGTCAAACTCTGATGATTCGGCACGCTTTTGGCTCTGTTATGATGAGCATCACTACGGTCATGGATCCGTATCCCGCTTAACAGGAGTGTCTCGACATGCAAGAACGGCAATATCTCGACTCCACAGCCGTGGAGCAGAAAGAGGTCAGCGGCGTCCTGCGCAACACCTACGGCCTGCTGGCCCTGACCCTGGCCTTCAGTGGCCTGGTAGCCTTCGCCTCGCAACAAATGCGCCTGCCGTACCCGAGCTTCTTCGTGGTGCTGCTGGGCTTCTATGGCCTGTTCTTCCTCACCGTGAAGCTGCGCAACAGCGCCTGGGGCCTGGTCAGCACCTTTGCCCTGACCGGCTTCATGGGCTACACCCTCGGCCCTATCCTGAACATGTACCTGGGCATGGCCAATGGCGCGAGCATCATTTCCTCCGCCTTCTTCATGACCGCCCTGGTGTTCTTCGGCCTGTCAGCCTACGTACTGACCACCCGCAAGGACATGAGCTTCCTGTCCGGCTTCATCACCGCAGGCTTCTTCGTCCTGCTGGGTGCCGTGCTGGTCTCGCTGTTCTTCCAGATCAGCGGCCTGCAACTGGCCATCAGCGCCGGCTTCGTGCTGTTCTCCTCGGCGATGATCCTGTTCCAGACCAGCGCGATCATCCACGGCGGCGAGCGCAACTACATCATGGCGACCATCAGCCTGTATGTGTCGATCTACAACCTGTTCATCAGCCTGCTGCAGATCTTCGGCATCATGGGCAGCGACGACTGATCAACTCAGCACCAAGGAAAAAGCCCGTTTCGACGGGCTTTTTTCATTTCAGGCGCGGCAAAAAAAGGCGCAGCGCCGTATCATCCTGCGAAAATTCGCCGCCAAGGCCAGCTCCATGAAGTTCGTCATCGCCCTCTTCTCCCCACCGCACTCACCAGCCGCCCGGCGCGCCCTGCGCTTCGCCGAAGCCGCGCTGGCCGGCGGCCACGAAATCTCTCGACTGTTCTTCTATCAGGACGGAGTGCACAGCGCCGCGGCCAACACCGTGGCCAGCCAGGATGAACTGGATGTTGCGGCGGCCTGGACGCGCTTCGTTGCCGACAACCAGCTTGACGGCGTTGTCTGCATCGCCGCAGCCCTGCGCCGCGGCGTGCTGAATAGCGAGGAAGCAAGCCGCTACTCCCGCCCCGCAGCCAACCTGCAGGCACCCTGGGACCTTTCCGGCCTCGGCCAACTGCATGAAGCAGCGCAACAGGCGGACCGCCTGGTCTGCTTTGGAGGCAACTGATGGCCAAGTCCCTACTGATCATCAGCCGCCAGGCCCCCTGGGCCGGCCCCGCTGCCCGCGAGGCGCTGGATATCGCCCTGGCCGGAGGCGCGTTCGACCTGCCGATCTCGATGCTCTTCCTCGATGACGGTGTATTCCAGCTGGCACCCGGCCAGCGCCCTGCCGGTATTGAGCAAAAAGACCTGCAAGCCAATCTGCAGGCCTTGCCGCTTTTTGGCGTCGAGGAGCTCTATGCCAGCGCGCGCAGCCTGACCGAGCGCGGCCTGGACGCCAGCAGCCTCACGCTGGCCACACAGGTACTGGATGACAACGCCCTTCGCGGTCTGCTGCAAACCCACGACCAGGTGATCACGATCTGATGGCTACTCTCCACCTGCTCTCGCACTCCCCCTTCAATGACGGTCGGCTCGACAGCTGCCTGCGCCTGCTGGGCGTCAATGACGGCATCATGCTGGCCGGTGACGCGGTATATGCGCTCCGCACGGGCACGCAACCAGCGCAGGCGCTGGAGCAACTGCCGGCGAGCAATACCCTGTTTGCGCTGCAGGAAGACCTGCAGGCGCGCGGGCTCGACGCCGTCACCTCCCGAGTCGACAGCGTGGACTACCCCCGCTTCGTCGAACTCTGCACCCGCTTCGACAAGGTGAACGCCTGGTTATGAGCACTCTCCTGGTCAATGGGCAAGCCCTGCCGCTGGACAAGGACGGCTACCTCGTCGATCTCAACGACTGGAGCGACGCCGCCGCCGAAGCCCTGGCGCACAACGAAGGCATCCACCTGACGCCCGAGCATTGGGAAATCCTCCTGTTGCTGCGCGAGTTCTACGGCGAGTTTCAGCTCTCCCCGGCCAACCGCCCGCTGATCAAATACGTAGCCCAGAAGCTGGGCGCGGAAAAGGGCAGCAGCCTGCACCTCAACCTCCTGTTCAAGGGCACCCCGGCCAAGCTTGCTGCCAAGCTCGCCGGCCTGCCGAAGCCGACCAATTGCCTATGACCGCCGCCCCGCTCGTCCTGCAGACACCCGCCGAACACCCCTTCGCCCAGTTCGTCCGCATCCTCGGCAAAGGCAAGCGCGGCGCGCGCGGACTGACCCGCGAAGAAGCCCGCGAAGCGCTGGGCCTGATCCTCGACGACAAGGTCGAAGAGGCGCAGCTGGGCGCCTTCCTGATGCTGCTGCGGCACAAGGAGGAAAGCGCCGAAGAGCTGGCCGGCTTCACCGAGGCCGTCCGCGAGCGCCTGCAAGCGCCGAAAATCGCCGTGGACCTGGACTGGCCGAGCTACGCCGGCAAGAAGCGTCACCTGCCCTGGTACCTGCTGGCGGTGAAATGCCTGGGCGGCAGCGGCACCCGCATACTTCTGCATGGCGCGGGCGCCCACACCGCCGGCCGTCTCTACACCGAGCAATTGCTTGAGCTGCTGGGCCTGCCGCTGTGCCGCGACTGGAGCGCAGTCAGCCAGGCGCTGGATACCCAAGGGTTCGCCTTCGCCCCGCTGGTGGACTGGATGCCGCGACTGCAGCGAATGATCGACTTGCGCAACACCCTCGGCCTACGCTCACCCATTCATTCCTCGGTGCGCCTGATCAACCCGCTGGGCGCGACCTGCGTGCTGCAAAGCATCTTCCATCCCGGCTACCAGGCCGTGCACCGCGAAGGCAGCCGCCTGCTGGGCGACTACGCCATCGTCATCAAGGGCGAAGGCGGCGAGATCGAAGTGAACCCGGACGCCACTTCGCACCTGTACGGCTGCCGCGATGGCAATGACTGGGACGAAGAATGGCCCGCGCTTTCACCGCTGCGCCACGTCAAACCGGAAAGCCTCGACCCGCAGCATCTGGCCGCCGTCTGGCGCGGCGACGCGGAGGACGTCTATGGCGAACTGGCCGTCCGCGCAACCATGGCCCTGGCCTTGCGCGCGCGAGGGCTACAGCGAGACGAAGCCTTCGCAGAGGCCGATAAACGCTGGACTGAGCGCAACAGATCGATTTAGTCGATAGCTGGAATCCTGTTTTTGCGCTAAACAATCGAGCCAGAGCCGATAGACTGGTCCCATCTTCCCGCTTTCTGGAGCACTCAAGATGGGACAGTTGATTGATGGCCGCTGGCAAGATCAGTGGTATGACACCAGCAAGGACGGCCGCTTCCAGCGCGAAAATGCGCAGCGCCGCCATTGGGTCACCGCCGACGGCCAGCCCGGCCCTACCGGCGAAGGCGGCTTCCGAGCCGAGGCCGGCCGCTATCACCTCTACGTTTCCCTGGCCTGCCCCTGGGCCCACCGCACGCTGATATACCGCCAGCTCAAGGGCCTCGAATCGCTGATCGAGGTGTCGGTCGTCAGTTGGCTGATGCTGGAAAACGGCTGGACCTTCGACAAGGCGCTCGGCTCCACCGGAGACAAACTCGACGGCCTGGACTTCCTCCATCAGCGCTATACCCGGGACGACCCGCACTACACCGGCCGCGTCACCGTGCCGGTACTGTGGGACAAGCACGAGCAACGCATCGTCAGCAACGAATCGGCGGAGATCATCCGCATGTTCAACAGCGCCTTCGACGAGATCACCGGCAATCCGCTGGACCTCTACCCGGAGGCGCTGCGCGCACAGATCGAAGAGCTGAACGAGCGTATCTACCCGGCCGTGAACAACGGTGTTTACCGTGCGGGCTTCGCGACGACGCAGGACGCGTACGAAGAAGCCTTCAAGACATTGTTCAATGAGCTGGACTGGCTGGAGGAGCGCCTGGGCGAGCAGCGCTACCTGGCGGGCGAATACCTGACCGAAGCCGATGTGCGCCTGTTCACTACGCTGATCCGCTTCGATGCGGTCTACCACGGTCACTTCAAGTGCAACCTGCGGCGCCTGGCGGACTATCCGAACCTGTCCGGTTGGCTGCGCGAGCTATATCAACTGGACGGCGTTGCCGGCACGGTGGATTTCCAGCACATCAAGCATCACTACTACGGTAGCCATCGCACCATCAACCCGACCGGCGTGGTGCCGCTGGGGCCGCAGCAGGACTTCACCGGGCCGCACGGGCGGGAACATGTGCCGGCCAAGGGTATTTTCCGTAGGGGCTGAGACATCGTAGGAGCGGACTCCGTCCGCGATGTTCATCAGCGGCTGCGAACATCGCGGATGAATCCGCTCCTACAAAAGCTGCGCAACACCAGATTTGTAGGAGCGAGCTTGCTCGCGAATCCAACGCAAACCATCAGCGTCAAGCGGTTCGCGAGCAAGCTCGCTCCTACAGGGGAAAAAGCGGATCAGATGGGCTTTTCGATGCCGTCGTAGACCTTCTGCAGCGCGTCCAGGCGTTCCTGGTAGCGCTGCTTCAGGCAGGCCTTGTTGGCACCGCAGGCGCGGCGCTGCTCCAGCCAGGCGAGCTGGGAGTCGCCCAGGTTGCCGCGCATGCCCATGGCGAACAAGCCGCGCAACAATCGGTAGGTAGTTGCTACCTGCACATCCATCTCGGATAGCTGGCGATCCGCACAGATGGCTTTCTCGTCGGCCTGCCTGGCCTTCTTGCAATCGAAACTTGCGGCGGACACCGGCAGCGCAGCGAAACCCAGGACGCACACAGCGCCCAGGATCACTACGCGCGCGGCTCTCACTGCTGACCCTCGAACCAGGCAAGCTTCTCTCGCAGCTGCACCACTTCCCCGACTATCACCAGGGTCGGCGCATGCACTTCGTGCTCGGCCACCAGCCCCGGCAGGTTCGCCAGGGTGCCGGTGAATACGCGCTGATGCACGGTGGTGCCCTGCTGAACGAGAGCAGCCGGCGTGTCGGCGGAGCGACCGTGACGCACCAGTTGCTCACAGATGACCGGCAAGCCGACGAGGCCCATGTAGAAAACCAGCGTCTGGCCCGGAGCGACCAGATCGTTCCAGGGCAGGTCGGTGGTGCCGTCCTTCAAGTGCCCAGTCACGAAGCGCACAGACTGCGCGTAATCGCGGTGCGTCAGCGGAATACCGGCATAAGCCGCGCAGCCGCTTGCCGCGGTAATGCCCGGCACCACCTGGAACGGGATGCCGTTGGCAGCCAGTTCGTCGATTTCCTCGCCACCGCGACCGAAGATGAACGGATCACCGCCCTTCAGGCGCAGTACGCGCTTGCCCTGCTGGGCCAGCTCGACCAGTTGACGATTGATCTCATCCTGCGGCACGGCGTGGTCCGCGCGGCGCTTGCCGACATACAGACGGTCCGCATCGCGGCGGCATAGCTCGAGGATGGCCGGCGCCACGAGGCGGTCGTAGAGCACCACGTCGGCCTGCTGCATCAGGCGCAGGGCGCGGAAGGTCAGCAGGTCCGGATCGCCAGGGCCGGCACCGACCAGATAGACCTCACCACGGGATTCGGGCTGCGGCGCTTCCAGCTTGTCCGCCAGCAGGCGCTCGGCTTCGTTCGGCTGGCCGGCGAGCATGCGCTCGGCGATGGGTCCCTGGAATACGTCTTCCCAGAACTTGCGGCGCTGCTGCAGGTCCGGCAGGCGCTGCTTCACGCGCTCGCGGAAGCGGCTGGCCAGACCGGCCAGTTGGCCGTAGGTCGCGGGAATCCAGGTTTCCAGCTTGGCGCGCAGCAACCGCGCCAGCACTGGCGCATCACCACCGCTGGAGACAGCCACCACCAGCGGCGAACGATCGACGATGGCCGGGAAGATCACGCTGCACAACGCCGGTGCATCCACCACGTTGACCGGCACGCCGCGCTCGTTGGCGTCGCGGGAAACCTGGGCGTTGAGCGGCTCATCGTCGGTGGCGGCGATGACCAGCACGCAGTCCTGCAGGTCACCCTGGGCGTATGGCCGCAAGAGCAATTCGCCCGCGCCCTCCTCGACCAGTTCACGCAGCTCTGAATGCACCTCGGGTGCCACGACTCGCAGCACTGCGCCGGCGTCGCTCAGCAGGCGCGCCTTGCGCAGTGCGACATCACCGCCGCCGACCAGTAGCGCGCGACGTCCGCGCAGGATGTGGAACAGCGGCAGGAAGTCCATCTCAGCCGATTACCTCGATGCCAGCCATGTACGGCTTGAGCACTTCCGGCACGCGGATCGAACCGTCGGCCTGCTGGTAGTTCTCCAGCACGGCGACCAGGGTACGGCCTACGGCCAGGCCCGAGCCGTTGAGGGTGTGGACCAGCTCCGGCTTGCCAGTTTCCGGGTTGCGGTAGCGCGCCTGCATGCGGCGGGCCTGGAAGTCTCCGCAGTTGGAGCAGGAGGAAATCTCGCGGTACTTGTCCTGGCTCGGCACCCAGACTTCCAGGTCGTAGGTCTTGGCGGCGCCAAAGCCCATGTCGCCGGTGCACAGCGCCAGGGCGCGGTACGGCAGTTCCAGCGCCTGGAGGACCTTCTCGGCATTGCCAACCAGGCTTTCCAGAGCTTCCCAGGACTTGGACGGCTCGACGATCTGCACCATCTCGACCTTGTCGAACTGGTGCTGGCGGATCATGCCGCGGGTATCACGGCCCGACGCGCCGGCTTCGCTGCGGAAGCACGGGGTGTGGGCGACAAACTTCAGCGGCAGCTCCTTCGCGTCGAGGATCTGGCCGGCGACGATGTTGGTCAGCGAGACTTCGGCGGTCGGGATCAGGTACAGATCGGCTTCGTCTTCACGCTGGATCTTGAACAGGTCTTCCTCGAACTTCGGCAACTGGCCGGTGCCCTGCAGCGCCGGAGCCTGTACCAGGTACGGGGTATAGGCCTCTTCGTAGCCGTGCTCGCGGGTGTGCAGGTCGAGCATGAACTGCGCCAGGGCGCGGTGCAGGCGGGCGATCGGGCCGCGCATCAGGGCGAAGCGGGCGCCGGACAGGCGCGCGGCGGTCTCGAAGTCCAGCCAGCCGTGCTGCTCGCCCAGGGCGACGTGGTCCTTGATCTCGAAGTCGAAGGTGCGCGGGGTGCCCCAGCGACGAACTTCGACGTTCTCTTCTTCATCGGCACCGACCGGAACGGATTCGTGCGGCAGGTTCGGAATATTCAGCAGCAGGTTGTCCAGCTCGGCCTGGATGACATCCAGTTCGCGCTTGCCGGCATCCAGTTCCTCGGCCATACGGTTGACCTCGGCCTTGAGCGGCGCGACGTCCTCGCCGTTCTTCATGGCCTGGCCGATGGCCTTGGAGCGCGAGTTGCGCTCGGCCTGCAGGGTCTCGGTGCGGGTCTGCACGGCCTTGCGCTGGCTCTCCAGCGCTTCGATGCGCGCCACGTCCAGGGTGAAGCCACGGGTGGCCAGGCGTTCGGCCACTTCCTGCGGCTGGGTACGAACCAGTTTGGAATCGAGCATGGTGTCTTCTCGTGTCTAGTGTCAGGCGGCGCTCAAGGGCGCCACTTCAGGATTTTCTGCGACGGCGGGAACTGGCCTTGTCGAGGCTGGCCAGGTGGCGCAGCTTTTCGCCGATCTTCAGTTCGAGCCCGCGCGGCACGGGTTGGTAATACTGGCGCGGTTCCATGGACTCGGGGAAGTAGTCTTCTCCGGCCGCATAGGCATCCGGCTCATCATGGGCATAGCGATACTCGTCGCCATAGCCCAGGTTCTTCATCAGCTTGGTCGGTGCGTTGCGCAAATGCAGCGGCACTTCAAGCGAACCGCTCTCCGCCACGTCACGGCGCGCCGTGTTGTAAGCGTTGTAGACGGCATTGCTCTTCGGCGCACAGGCCAGGTAAACGATAGCCTGCGCAATCGCCAGCTCGCCTTCCGGGCTGCCGAGGCGTTCCTGCACGTCCCAGGCATGAAGGCACAGGGTCAGCGCGCGCGGATCGGCATTGCCGATATCCTCGCTGGCCATGCGCACCACTCGGCGAGCGATGTACAGCGGATCGCAGCCACCATCGAGCATGCGCGAATACCAGTACAGCGCGCCATCGGGGCTGGAACCACGCACTGACTTGTGCAGCGCGCTGATCTGGTCGTAGAAGGCCTCGCCGCCCTTGTCGAAGCGCCGGCGCGAGTCACCCAGCAGGTTCTGCAGCAGCTCGGCGCTGATCTCGCTGTTGTCTTCGGCGAGGTCGGAAGCGTTCTCCAGCAGGTTGAGCAGGCGCCGCCCATCGCCGTCGGCGGCGGCCATGAGGATCGCAAAACTGTCATCGGGCAGGCTCAGGTTGCGCTTGCCCAGGCCCTTTTCCTCGGTCAATGCACGCTCTACCAACCGCCGCAGGGCCGCTTCGTCCAGGCTTTTCAGCACGTAGACGCGGGCACGGGAGAGCAGCGCGTTGTTCAATTCGAAGGACGGGTTCTCGGTGGTCGCGCCGATGAAGATCAGCGTGCCGTCTTCAACGTAAGGCAGGAAGGCATCCTGCTGGCTCTTGTTGAAGCGGTGCACTTCATCGACGAAGAGGATGGTGCGGCGGCCGTACTGCGCGGCATGCTGCTTGGCCACTTCCACCGACTGGCGGATTTCCTTCACGCCCGAGAGCACTGCCGAGATGGTCTCGAAGTGCGCGTCGGTGACCTGCGCCAGCAGCTTCGCCAGGGTGGTTTTGCCGACTCCGGGCGGGCCCCAGAAGATCATCGAGTGCAGCGCGCCCTGCTCCAGCGCCTCACGCAGCGGCTTGCCACGGGCGAGCAGATGCTCCTGGCCGACGTACTCGTCCAGGCTGGTCGCGCGCAGCCGCGCGGCCAGGGGCTGGGAAACGGGGGCGGAGCGGAACAGGTCCACGGTATTACCTATCGATCAATCCGGCGCGCAGCCGGTCATTCCTGGATGACGTCGACGCCCTTGGGCACTTCGAAGACGAACTGCTTGGCGTCCATCGGCTCGTTCATCTTCACGTCGAAGAACAGGATATTGGTGCGCTGACCGACGCTATCGATCAGCTGCATGTCGTTGACCACGCCGCTGCGGAAGGAAATCCGCAGGCTGTCGAACAGCGTGTCCTTGGACTTGGGCTTGAGGGTGAAGTCGACCACGTTGCCGCCATCCTTCGCGGTGATATCGAAGCTCTGGCCGATCTTCGACACGTCACCGGACAGCAGCAGCGCCGGGGTCTGGGTCAGGCGCTGGTCGAGCTTCTGGATGGTCACCTGCTCCAGGTCCGGGTCGTACAGCCAGATTTTCTCACCGTTGGAGATCAGCAGCTGCTCGTTCGGCGCATCGGTGTGCCAGCGGAACAGGCCAGGGCGCTTGAGGCCCAGGGTGCCGGCGGTTTCCTGCAGGCGGGTTCCGCTGCCGTCCAGGGTCAGCTGGGAGAAGCGCGCGGTCATTGTCTGGGCCTTGGTGAGCATCCCGCTCAGGCGCTGGGCGGCAGCATCGTCGGCATGGGCCTGGGCGCCGGCAAAGGCCAGCGCAGCAACGAACAACAGGCGGATCAGACGCATCGAAATCCTCGAAGTCGAATCAATCACGGATCGGGGCCGGCGCGATCACTTCGCGCGAGCCATTGGTATTCATCGCGGTGACCACGCCGGCCATTTCCATGGCCTCGATCATCCGCGCGGCGCGGTTGTAGCCGATCTTCAGCTTGCGCTGCACGGCAGAGATGGAAGCCCGGCGGCTTTCGGTCACGAAGCGCACGGCTTCGTCGTAGAGCGGATCGTCCTCGCTGCCCTCGCTGCCTTCGCCGCCACCACCACCTTCGAACGATCCACCACCGCCTTCATCGGCGCCGGCGAGAATGTCCTCGATGTAGTTCGGTGCGCCACGCAGCTTCCACGCCTCAACGACGCGGTGCACTTCGTCGTCGGAAACGAAGGCGCCATGAACACGGATCGGCAGGCCGGTGCCCGGCGGCAGGTAGAGCATGTCGCCGTGGCCGAGCAACTGCTCGGCGCCGCCCTGGTCGAGAATGGTGCGCGAGTCGATCTTGCTGGACACCTGGAAGGCGATACGGGTGGGGATGTTCGCCTTGATCAGGCCGGTGATCACGTCCACCGACGGACGCTGGGTCGCCAGAATCAGGTGGATGCCCGCCGCACGCGCCTTCTGGGCAATACGGGCGATCAGCTCTTCCACTTTCTTGCCGACGATCATCATCATGTCGGCGAATTCGTCGACGACGACCACGATGGTCGGCAGGGTCTGCAGCAGCGGCGCTTCGTCTTCCATGCTCTCGCGGCGATACAGCGGGTCGGTCAGCGGGGTGCCGGCCTCCTCCGCGTCCTTCACCTTGCGGTTGAAGCCGGCCAGGTTACGCACGCCCATGGCCGCCATCAGCTTGTAGCGGCGCTCCATCTCGGCGACGCTCCAGCGCAGGGCGTTGGCGGCCTCCTTCATGTCGGTGACGACCGGGCAGAGCAGGTGCGGAATGCCTTCGTAGATCGACAGTTCGAGCATCTTCGGGTCGATCATGATCAGCCGCGCCTCTTCCGGCGTGGACTTGAAAAGGATCGACAGCAGCATGGCGTTCACGCCCACCGACTTACCGGAACCGGTAGTACCGGCCACCAGCAGGTGCGGCATCTTCGCCAGGTCGGTGATGATCGGATGACCTCCGATATCGTGGCCCAAGGCCAGCGGCACGGTGGACTTGTGCTCGTCGTATTCCGGCGTCATCAGCACTTCGGAGAAGCGCACCATCTGCCGGTCTTCGTTGGGAATCTCGATGCCGACGGTGGTCTTGCCAGGAATGACCTCTACCACGCGCACGCTGATCACCGCGAGCGAACGCGCCAGGTCCTTGGCCAGGTTGGAGATGCGGCTGACCTTCACGCCGGCAGCCGGCTGGATCTCGAAACGGGTGATCACCGGGCCCGGATGCACGGACTCGACGATGACTTCGACGCCGAATTCCTTGAGCTTGATCTCCAGCAAGCGCGACATGGCCTCCAGGGATTCGGGCGAATAGCTCTGCTTCTTTTCCGAGGCCGGGTCGAGGATCGACAACGGCGGGAGTGTGCCTTCCACAGCGGTGTCGACGAACAGCGGCGCCTGCTTCTCCTTCTGCACACGCTTGCTCGGCTCGACCGGCTTGCTGGGTGGCAGCGGCACATCGATCTTCGGTGCGACGCGCTTCTCGCGCTCCTGCACACTCTTGACCAACGCTTCCTCGCGCTCGATCAGGCGTTCCTTGACCTTGGCCTGCTCGCGACGGTCGGCGACGATGGGCGCGGCGACTTCCGCCACGCGCTCGTCTACCTCGCGCAGCTGGGCGACGAGCTGCTTGTGCTCGCTGCGGGCGCTCCACCAGCGGTTGGTGGCGTTGTGGATCAGTTCGAAGAGGTCGAGAGTGATCTTGCCGGTGACGTCCATGACCTTGAACCAGGACAGATCGGCGAACACTGTCATGCCAAACAGGAACAGCGCCAGGAACAGCAGGGTACTGCCCTGCACGTTAAGGGCATTGATGCCCAGTTGGCCCAGGCTCTCGCCAAGGGCGCCGCCAGCCGTGGCCGGCATGTGAGCACCGCTGGTGTGGAAATGGATGTAAGCCAGCGCGGAGCCGGACAGCACCAGGAACACCAGGCCGATCAACCGCCAGGAGAACAGCCAGCCGCTCCACTCCCAGGGCATGTGGCGCTTGCGGAAGACCTGATAGGTCTTCACTGCCAGCAGCAGCGGGAACAGGTAGGCGAAATAGCCCAGCACCATGAACAGGATATCGGCGCTCAGCGCGCCCAGGCGGCCAGCGGCGTTCTGCACCTGCTCGACGTGGCTGGAGTGGCTCCAGCCCGGATCGGAGGAATCGTAGGTGAGCAGCGCCATCCACAGGTAAAGGCAGAGCGCGCCAAGCGCGATCAGGGCTCCTTCCTTCAGACGGTAATGCAGTTGCTGGCGCCATGCGGCGGCATGGCTTGCTGTGGTGTCCTTCAAAACGCTTCTATTCCTGCGCTATACGCGCGTCCGAGAGTCGTTGGGCCGCGAAACGGGCCTATTGTACGGCTTTGGCCGGCCGATGCCAGCGAACCCGGATGTGCCTGACTGCGCTTTTGCCGGCTTTCCGGGGTTCGGTGTAGCATAGCCCAACACCGATTTTCGGCTGCTCAATTGGAGCATGCATTCTCTTACGTGACAAAGGCTTATGGAGTCTTTTTATGAGTGAAGTCAAGCATTCGCGCCTGATCATCCTGGGCTCCGGCCCCGCGGGTTATACCGCGGCCGTGTATGCCGCGCGCGCCAACCTCAAGCCTGTTGTCATCACCGGCATCCAGCCCGGCGGCCAGCTCACCACCACCACCGAAGTCGACAACTGGCCCGGCGACGTCGAAGGCCTGACCGGCCCCGCACTGATGCAGCGTATGGAGCAGCATGCCAAGCGTTTCGACACCGAGATCGTCTACGACCACATCCACACCGCCGAGTTGCAGCAGAAGCCCTTCACCCTCAAGGGCGACAGCGGGACCTACAGCTGCGACGCACTGATCATCGCCACTGGCGCCTCAGCCCAGTACCTGGGCATGTCCTCGGAAGAGGCCTTCATGGGCAAGGGCGTATCCGCCTGCGCCACCTGCGACGGCTTCTTCTATCGCAACCAGGTCGTCTGCGTGGTCGGTGGCGGCAACACCGCCGTGGAAGAAGCGCTGTACCTGTCCAACATCGCCAAGGAAGTCCACCTGATCCACCGCCGCGACAAGCTGCGCTCGGAGAAGATCCTGCAGGACAAGCTGTTCGAAAAAGCCAGGAACGGCAACGTGCGCCTGCACTGGAACACCACCCTGGACGAAGTCCTGGGCGACAACATGGGCGTCGTGGGCGTACGCCTGAAGGACGCCAACAGCGGCGAAACCCGCCAGCTTGACCTCGCCGGCGTGTTCATCGCCATCGGCCACAAACCCAACACCGACCTGTTCAAGGGCCAGTTGGAGATGCATGACGGCTACCTGAAGATCAAGGGCGGCGCCGAAGGCAACGCGACCCTGACCAGCATCGACGGCGTGTTCGCCGCTGGCGACGTGGCCGACCACGTCTATCGCCAGGCGATCACTTCTGCCGGCGCCGGCTGCATGGCCGCGCTGGACGCCGAAAAGTTCCTCGACGACAACTGATCGGTGCAAGGGGAGGCTCGCCCTCCCCTCCTCCCTATGCTCAAGTGGCTTTCCCGCAGCAATTTCGACTTTCCACCCCTCGACAAGGCCCTGCGCGAGCCCAACGGCCTGCTCGCGGCCGGCGGCGACCTCAACCCGCAGCGCCTGATCCAGGCCTACCGCCACGGTTGCTTCCCCTGGTTCCAGGACGGGCAACCCATCCTCTGGTGGTCGCCCGACCCACGCACCGTGCTATTCCCCGAAGAACTGCACGTCTCCCGCAGCCTCGCCAAGTTCATCCGCCAGCAGCAGTACCAGGTCACCATCGACCAGGCTTTCGAGCGGGTCATCCACGGCTGCGCCGGCCCGCGCGATTACGCGGACGGCACCTGGATCACCACACCGATGCAGGATGCCTATTGCCAGCTGCACCGACTGGGCGTCGCCCACTCGGCCGAAGCTTGGCAAGGCAATGACCTGGTCGGAGGCCTCTACGGCCTGGCCATCGGCCGCCTGTTCTTCGGCGAGTCCATGTTCAGCCGCGCCGACAATGCCTCCAAGGTGGCCTTCGTGACCCTGGTGCAGCGCATGAAGGCAGCCGGCTTCGTGCTGATCGATTGCCAGATGCCGACCCAGCATCTGCACAGCTTTGGCGCCCGAGCCATTTCCCGCGGCGAGTTCGCCAGCTACCTGCGCCGTCATCTCGACGAAACACCTTCGCAGGACTGGACTTCGCAAGCGGACCTGCTCAGCCTGTCTTAAACTTGCCTGAGGGACCTCGCAGGGGTTGAAGATGACCGAGCTCGCCCGCCTGAAGTTTTACGCCACACAACCGCATCCATGCAGCTATCTGCCCGAAGAACAGGCGACCACCCTGTTCCTCGACCCCAGCCAGCCCATGGATGCGCAGTTGTACGCCTCGCTGTCAGAGGTTGGCTTCCGGCGCAGCGGCGAACACCTCTACCGGCCGCACTGCCAGCATTGCACCGCCTGCATCCCCGCGCGCATCCCCGCAGCCGGATTCCAGCCGAGCCGCCAGCAGAAGCGCATCATCAAGCGTAACGCCGATCTGGAAGTGATTCGCAAGCGCCCGGCCTTCACCGAAGAGTACTATGCGCTGTACATGCGCTACATCGAGCAGCGCCACGCCGATGGAGACATGTACCCACCCAGCCGCGACCAATTCGCCACCTTCCTGGTGCGCGACCTGCCGTTCAGCTGTTTCTTCGAGTTCCGCCTGCACGGCCGCCTGCTCGCCGTCGCCGTGACCGACGTGCTGCCCAACGGCCTTTCCGCCGTCTACACCTTCTACGACCCGGACGAAGAACGCCGCAGCCTGGGACGCTTCGCCATCCTCTGGCAGGTCGGCGAGACCGAGCGACTGGGCCTGCACGCCGTCTATCTCGGGTACTGGATAAAGAACTGCCGCAAGATGAACTACAAGACCCAGTACCGACCGATCGAACTTTTCGTGAATCAGCGCTGGGTCGCATTGAACTGACCCGAAAACACCCATTGGCGTTGTGGGGCGATTTCAGGCACACTATGTGCCTTTTTTAATGACCTGAAACACTTCAGGCAATCTTAGATACCGAGGGTTCTACTGCATGTCGAAAGAAGACAGCTTCGAAATGGAAGGCACTGTCGTCGACACCCTGCCCAACACCATGTTCCGCGTGGAGTTGGAAAACGGGCACGTCGTTACCGCGCACATCTCCGGGAAGATGCGCAAGAATTACATCCGCATCCTGACCGGCGACAAAGTTCGCGTTGAACTGACGCCCTACGACCTCTCCAAGGGTCGCATCACCTACCGCGCTCGCTGATAGACGGTAGGTGCCGGTACAAACCGGCACACAGAAAAACGCCCGGCATTGCCGGGCGTTTTTGTTTGGGCCTTACTTTTCAACGTCAGGCCGGTTCTGCAGCGATCACCTCGAACTCGAAGGCCAGCTCGCCATCCTTCAGATCCACATGAGCCACGCCACCGTGCTCAGCCAGCTCGCCGAACAGGATCTCCTCGGCCAATGGCCGCTTGATCTTGTCCTGGATAAGCCGCGCCATCGGGCGGGCGCCCATCTGTGGGTCGTAGCCCTTGTCCGCCAGCCAGACGCGCGCCGAGTCGCTGACCTCGATCTGCACGTGCTTGTCCTCCAGCTGCGCCTGCAGCTCGGTGAGGAACTTGTCAACGATGCTCTTGATGGTCTCGTGGCTCAGACGACCGAACTGGATGATGGTATCCAGGCGGTTGCGGAACTCCGGCGTGAAGCTCTTCTTGATCACTTCCATGGCGTCACTGGTGTGATCCTGCTGCGTGAAGCCGATGGAGGCCCGCGCCGCGGTTTCCGCGCCAGCGTTGGTGGTCATGATCAGGATGACGTTGCGGAAGTCCGCCTTGCGCCCGTTATTGTCGGTCAGGGTACCGTGGTCCATCACCTGCAGCAGCAGGTTGAAGACCTCCGGGTGCGCCTTCTCGATCTCATCCAGCAGCAGCACGCAGTGCGGCGTCTTGGTGATCGCTTCGGTGAGCAGACCACCCTGGTCGAAACCAACGTAGCCCGGAGGCGCGCCGATCAAGCGGGACACAGTATGCCGCTCCATGTACTCGGACATGTCGAAGCGCACCAGCTCAACGCCCAGCGCCTTGGCCAACTGGCGAGCCACCTCGGTCTTGCCGACCCCGGTCGGGCCGGAGAAGAGGAAGGAACCCACCGGCTTGTCCGGCGACTTGAGGCCGGCGCGTGACAGCTTGATGGCAGTGGACAGCGACTCGATGGCCGCCGCCTGACCGAACACAGTCAGCTTCAGGTCGCGCTCAAGGTTGCGCAGCAGCTCCTTGTCGGAGCTGGAGACGTGCTTGGGCGGAATCCGCGCGATCTTCGCCACGATGTCCTCGACCTGCGGGACCTCGATGCGCTTCACGCGTTTCTCTTCCGGCTGCAGACGCTGGTAGGCGCCCGCCTCATCGATCACGTCGATGGCCTTGTCGGGCATGTGCCGGTCATTGATGTAGCGCGCAGCCAGCTCAGCAGCAGCGCGCAGAGCCTCATCGCTGTACTCGATATGGTGGTGCTGCTCGAACCGCGGCTTGAGACCCTTGAGGATGCCGATGGTGTCCTCGACGGACGGCTCGGTGACGTCGACCTTCTGGAAGCGACGCGCCAGTGCGCGATCCTTCTCGAAGATGCCGCGGAACTCCTGGAAGGTGGTGGAACCGATGCAGCGAATCTCGCCGGAGGACAGCAGCGGCTTGAGCAGGTTGGAGGCGTCCATCACACCACCCGATGCTGCACCGGCGCCGATGATGGTGTGGATCTCATCGATGAACAGCACCGCGTGCGGACGCTTGCGCAGTTCATTGAGCAGCGCCTTGAAGCGCTTCTCGAAGTCGCCGCGGTACTTGGTGCCCGCCAGCAGCGCGCCCAGGTCCAGGGAGTAGACGACGCTGTCGGACAGCAGGTCCGGCACCTGGCCATCGACAATGCGCTTGGCCAGGCCTTCGGCGATGGCGGTCTTGCCGACACCGGCCTCGCCCACCAGCAGCGGGTTGTTCTTGCGGCGACGAGCCAGTATCTGCGCGACGCGCTCGACTTCCGACTCGCGACCGACCAGCGGGTCGATACGCCCCTGGCGCGCCAGGTCGTTCAGGTTGCTGGCATAGGCATCCAGCGGATGACTGGAAGTGGAGGACTCGCCGCCCTCCTCGTCCTGCATCTCCTGCTCGCTGTCCTGGTGCTCGGCATGGCCCGGCACCTTGGAGATACCGTGGGCGATGTAGTTGACCACGTCGATCCGTGCGACGCTCTGCTGCTTGAGCAGGAACACCGCCTGGCTTTCCTGCTCGCTGAAGATCGCGACCAGCACGTTAGCGCCGGTGACTTCGCGCTTGCCGGAACTCTGCACGTGGAATACGGCACGCTGCAGGACGCGCTGGAAGCCCAGGGTTGGCTGAGTTTCGCGATCCTCGTCGTGCTGGGGGATCAGCGGCGTGGTGGAATCGATGAACTCCTGCAAGTCTCTCCGCAGCTTGTCCAGATTCGCACCGCACGCCTTCAGAACCGTCGCGGCAGCCTCATTATCAAGAAGCGCCAACAGCAAGTGCTCAACGGTCATGAACTCATGCCGCTTCGCCCGCGCCTCCTTGAAGGCGAGATTGAGGGTGACTTCGAGCTCTCGATTCAACATGACTTCACCTCGCTCCCAAACATCCGCATCAACCTTCTATCTCAATTTCGCACAACAGTGGATGTTGGCTCTCCCTCGCATATTGATTGACCTGCATGGCTTTGGTTTCCGCGACATCACGGGTAAAGGTCCCGCAGTTCGCCTTGCCCTGGGTATGCACAGTCAACATGACCTTGGTTGCCTGCTCTCGGTTCATGTTGAAGTACAGCTCGAGCACCTCAACCACGAAATCCATCGGGGTGTAGTCATCGTTGAACATGATGACCCGATACATGGACGGCGCTTTCAGAGCTGGCTTGGCTTCCTCAACCGCCAACCCCGTTCCGCCGTCTTCCAATGGATCCGGGCGGTCCTGATTGAATGTTAGTCGAATCTGGCTACTTGCATGCATGCTGGAATAAAAGCTTTGCGAGTGGGTGAATGAGTGGGCCGGCCGGAGTTTGAATCGCCTCTCAGGCCCAGACGACGCCGCCTTGACTAACGGCAAAAGGGTGTTACAACCAAAGGATACCCCCCGGAGGGTATCAGGAGTTCCGGACGCCAGTCTTTACAAAAAGGCATAGCGGAATAGTAGTGGATGATACTCCAGCGATGGAGTCCTTTGCAGAGGGATATCAGCATGCTCAGCGGTAAGGTCAAGTGGTTCAACAACGCCAAGGGCTACGGTTTCATCCTGGCTGATGGCCGAGATGAGGACCTGTTTGCTCACTACTCGGCAATCCAGATGGATGGCTACAAGACACTCAAGGCCGGCCAACCCGTCAGTTTCGAGATTCTGCAAGGTCCGAAGGGGTTGCACGCAGTGAACATCCAGCCCGTCAACGCCAATGCATCCACCCCATCCGCACAAGCTGCCCCGAGCAGCGAGGTACAGAACCTCACGGCGGAAGCCTGATTCGTCAAGGATCAGACGAAACGAAAAAGGCCGGCAGCACGCCGGCCTTTTTCATGGGTGAAGAACCACCCGGTTACATCTTGGCGATGATCGCGTCGCCGAACTCGGAGCAGGACAGCAGCTTGGCGCCGTCCATCAGACGTTCGAAGTCGTAGGTGACGGTTTTCGCGGCAATGGCACCGTTCACGCCATCGATGATCAGGTCGGCCGCTTCCGGCCAGCCCATGTGGCGCAGCATCATCTCGGCGGAGAGGATCACCGAACCCGGGTTGACCTTGTCCAGACCGGCGTACTTGGGCGCAGTACCGTGCGTCGCCTCGAACATGGCCACCGAATCGGAAAGGTTGGCACCCGGCGCGATGCCGATACCACCCACTTCCGCCGCCAGGGCGTCGGACAAGTAGTCGCCGTTCAGGTTGAGGGTAGCGATCACATCGTACTCGGCCGGGCGCAGCAGGATCTGCTGCAGCATGGCGTCGGCGATCACGTCCTTCACCACGATGTTCTTGCCGGTAGCGGGATTCTTGAACTGCATCCACGGGCCGCCGTCGAGCAGTTGGGCACCGAACTCGTCGCGGGCGATCTCGTAGCCCCAGTCCTTGAACGCACCCTCGGTGAATTTCATGATGTTGCCCTTGTGGACGATGGTGACCGAATCACGATCATTGTCCACGGCGTACTGCAGGGCCTTGCGCACCAGGCGCTTGGTGCCTTCCTGGGAAACCGGCTTGATGCCGATGCCGCAGTTGTCGGTGAAGCGGATCTTCTTGACGCCCATTTCCTCGGTGAGGAATTTGATGACCTTCTGGGCCTCGGGGGAGCCGGCCTTCCATTCGACGCCGGCGTAGATGTCTTCGGAGTTCTCGCGGAAGATCACCATGTCCACATCGCCGGGCTTCTTCACCGGGCTGGGCACGCCTTCGAACCAGCGCACCGGGCGCAGGCAGACATAGAGATCGAGTTGCTGACGCAGGGCCACATTGAGGGAGCGGATGCCGCCACCGACCGGCGTGGTCAGCGGGCCCTTGATGGACACAACATAGTCGCGAACGGCATCCAGGGTTTCCTGGGGCAGCCAAGTGTCCTGGTCATAGACCTGGGTGGCCTTTTCGCCTGCGTAGACTTCCATCCACGCAATCTTGCGGTCGCCTTTGTAGGCTTTCTCGACGGCAGCGTCGACGACCTTGATCATGACCGGACTGATATCGACACCAATGCCATCACCCTCGATGAAGGGGATGATCGGGTTCTTCGGTACATTCAAGGACATATCGGCGTTGACGGTGATTTTGTCACCGGCCGGCACCTGGATCTTTTGGTATCCCATGCTGAACTCCGCTTTTTGGTTGAAACCTTCTTGCAGCCACTGAGGGTAGCTCACAAGTCGGTAATCGAACTACATCATTCCTTAGTCTAAAAAAGGGACACGCTTCACCCTGCCTTTAGGGTGGTATACTGGCCGTCATGACTTAATGGTCATCGAGGTCCGAGCAGTCTGGGACCAGACTCTCTCCTCGCAGCGGCGCACGTCCCCACCAGGATCCCGCCGTACAACGCTCTACTGGCGCCCCAATATCCCCGCGGCAAATCTCGAAGGTCGGTCAACCACTTCGTTGAACGCAAGCGTGTACCAACGCGATTCGAGACTCTGTGCGCGCCCAGCAAAGAAGAGAGTTAGAACGAGATGTCCATCCGCTCGAAGATCACCTACACCTTCACCGACGAAGCACCCGCCCTTGCCACCTATTCGCTTCTTCCTATCGTAAAAGCCTTTGCCGCTTCCGCCGGCATCGACGTCGAGACCCGCGACATCTCTCTTTCGGGCCGTATCCTGGCCTCCTTCGCTGACAAGCTCGGCGACAAGGCCATCGAAGACGATCTGGCCTACCTGGCCCAACTGGCCACCGACGCAAAAGCCAACATCATCAAGCTGCCGAACATCTCCGCTTCGGTACCGCAACTCAAGGGCGCCATCGCCGAGCTGCAGAAGCTGGGCTACGCCATTCCGGACTTCCCGGAAGACCCGCAGACCGACGAAGAGAAAGACACCCGCGCCCGCTACGCCAAGGTTCTGGGCAGCGCCGTGAACCCGGTCCTGCGCGAAGGCAACTCCGACCGTCGCGCCCCGGCCGCCGTGAAGGCCTACGCCCGCAAGCACCCGCACAGCATGGGCAAGTGGAGCATGGCTTCGCGCTCCCACGCCGACTACATGCGTGGCGGCGACTTCTTCTCCAGCGAGCAGTCGGTCACCATTCCGAAGGCCGGTGAAGTCCGTATCGAGTTCGTCGGCAAGGACGGCAAGGTCGAGACCAAGAAGACCCTGAAGATGCAGGACGGCGAAGTCCTCGACAGCATGTTCATGAGCTGCAGCAAACTGCGCGCCTTCTTCGAGAAGACCCTGCAGGACTGCAAGGAAACCGGCGTCATGTGGTCCCTGCACGTCAAGGCCACCATGATGAAGATCTCCCACCCGATCGTCTTCGGCCACGCCGTCACCGTCTACTACAAGGACGTGTTCGAGAAGTACGGCCAGCTGTTCGAAGAGCTGGGCGTGAACCCGAACAACGGCATCTCCAGCGTCTACGACAAGATCAAGTCGCTGCCGGCCTCGCAGCAGGAAGAAATCCTGCACGACATCCACGAGGTGTACAGCCACCGCCCGGAAATGGCGATGGTCGACTCGGTCAAGGGCATCACCAACCTGCACATCCCCAGCGACGTGATCGTCGACGCCTCCATGCCGGCCATGATCCGCAACTCGGGTCAGATGTGGGGCAAGGACGGCAAGCAGAAAGACACCAAAGCGGTAATGCCGGAAAGCACCTACGCCCGCATCTACCAGGAAATGATCAACTTCTGCAAAACCAACGGCGCGTTCGACCCGACCACCATGGGCAGCGTACCGAACGTCGGCCTGATGGCGCAGAAGGCCGAGGAATACGGCTCCCACGACAAGACCTTCGAACTGGAAGCTGACGGCGTGATGCGCGTTGTCGACGCCGACGGCAAGGTCCTGATGCAGCACGAAGTGCAGGCCGGCGACATCTGGCGTGCCTGCCAGACCAAAGACGCCCCGATCCGTGACTGGGTCAAGCTGGCCGTTACCCGCGCCCGCGCTTCCAACACCCCGGCCATCTTCTGGCTGGACCCGGAGCGCGCCCACGACAACGAGCTGCGCAAGAAGGTCGAGCTGTACCTGAAGGACCACGACCTGACCGGCCTGGACATCAGCATCAAGGGCTACAACGAAGCCATCCGCACCAGCATGGAGCGTCAGCTGCGCGGCCTGGACACCATCTCGGTGACCGGCAACGTCCTGCGCGACTACCTGACCGACCTGTTCCCGATCATGGAGCTGGGCACCTCGGCCAAGATGCTGTCCATCGTTCCGCTGATGGCGGGCGGCGGCATGTACGAAACCGGCGCCGGCGGCTCGGCTCCGAAACACGTACAGCAGCTGGTGGAAGAGAACTACCTGCGCTGGGATTCCCTGGGCGAGTTCCTGGCTCTTGCCGTCTCCTTCGAAGAAGAAGGCATCAAGACCGACAACGCCAAGGCCAAGGTACTGGGCAAGACCCTGGACATCGCCACTGGCAAGCTGCTCGACAACAACAAGTCGCCGTCGCGCAAGATCGGTGAGATCGACAACCGCGGCAGCCACTTCTACCTGGCCATGTACTGGGCGCAGGCCCTGGCCGAGCAGAATGACGACGCCGAGCTGAAGGCTCACTTCGCCACCCTGGCCAAGACCCTGACCGAGAAGGAAGCGGCCATCGTCGCCGAACTGAACGGCGTTCAGGGCAAGCCGGCGGAAATCGGCGGCTACTACCGCTCCAACCCGGAACTGACCAGCCAAGTCATGCGTCCGAGCGCGACCTTCAACGCCGCGATCGACGCACTGGCGTAAGCCACTTCGCGTGACACCAGAACCCCCGGGCCCTCCCGGGGGTTCTGCTTTCTACGCCCCGCCACGTTAAACTCGCGCCCTTTCGAACCACGAGAACAGATTCATGCGCTGGCTAGCACACGTCACCGTCGCCACCATCGTCGAAGACCAGGGCCGCTTCCTGCTGGTGGAAGAAATGTCCGCTGACAAAAAACAGGTGTTCAACCAGCCGGCCGGCCACCTGGAAGCCAACGAAACGCTGCTCGAGGCCGCCGTGCGCGAAACCCTCGAGGAAACCGGCTGGGACGTGGAGTTGACCGCCGTCACCGGCATCTACCTCTATACCGCCCCCAGCAACGGCGTGACCTACCAGCGTGTCTGCTTCGCCGCCCGCCCTCTGCGCCATCACCCCGAACGCACGCTGGACGACGGCATCCTCGGCGCCCGCTGGCTGACCCGCGACGAACTGGCTGCCCAGCCAGAACGCTGGCGCAGTCACCTTGTGCTGCGCTGCATCGACGATTACCTGGCAGGCGGGCGCTTCCCGCTGGCCCTGATCCGCGACTGAGCCAAGCCCGAGCCTCTGCCGCTCGGCTCTGGTAGAATCCCCGCCTTTACCTGCACCCGTGATGCGCCACCATGCCTGACTCCCTGAAAGCCCCGCATAACACCCGCGTCATCGTCGGCATGTCCGGCGGCGTGGACTCCTCCGTCTCCGCCCTCCTCCTCAAGGAGCAGGGCTACCAGGTGGAAGGCCTGTTCATGAAGAACTGGGAAGAGGACGACGGTACCGAGTACTGCACCGCCATGACCGACCTGGCCGACGCCCAGGCGGTCTGCGACCGCATCGGCATCAAGCTGCACACCGCCAACTTCGCCGCGGAATACTGGGACAACGTCTTCGAGCACTTTCTCGAGGAGTACAAGGCCGGCCGCACGCCGAACCCGGACATCCTCTGCAACCGCGAGATCAAGTTCAAAGCCTTCCTCGACTACGCCGTCGCCCTGGGCGCCGACCTGATCGCCACCGGCCACTATGTGCGCCGCCGCGACGTCGACGGCCACAGCGAACTGCTCAAGGGCCTGGACCCGAACAAGGACCAGAGCTACTTCCTCCATGCCGTGGGCGGCGAGCAGATCGGCAAGACCCTGTTCCCGGTTGGCGAACTGGAAAAGCCCGAGGTCCGCGCCATCGCCGAGAAATACGGCCTGGCCACCGCGAAGAAGAAGGACTCCACCGGCATCTGCTTCATTGGCGAGCGTCGCTTCAGCGACTTCCTCAAGCAGTACCTGCCGGCCCAGCCGGGCAACATCGAGACTACCGACGGCACAGTGATCGGCGAGCATGTCGGCCTGATGTACCACACCATCGGCCAGCGCCAGGGACTGGGCATCGGCGGCCTGAAGAATGCCGATGACAGCCCCTGGTACGTGCTGGAGAAGGACCTGGTGCGCAACGTCCTGATCGTCGGCCAGGGCAACGATCATCCATGGCTGTTCTCCCGCGCCCTGCACGCCTCGCACATCTATTGGGTCAACCCCATCGACCTGGACCAGCCAAAGGCCCTGCGCGCCAAGGTACGTTACCGCCAGGCTGACCAGGACTGCGTGCTCGAGCGCACCGAGAGCGGCTACCGCGCCGTGTTTGACGAGCCGCAGCGCGCCGTGACCCCTGGCCAGTCCGTCGTCTTCTATGACGGCGAAGTCTGCCTCGGTGGCGGCGTCATCGAATCCGCTGAACCCGCGTTCGCTAAGGACCTTACATGAGCGATCTGCACGACCAGATCATCGCACTCTCCGGCGTCTTCGAAGCCGCCGCCCTGGTAGACCGCCTCGCCCGCACCGGCCAGGTTCCCGAAGCGCCGCTGGGCTGCATGCTCGGCAGCCTGCTGGTGCGCGACCCGAAGACCACCCTCGACGTCTACGGCGGCGACACCGCCAACCTGCGCGAGGGCTTCCGCGCCCTGGTCAGCGCTCTGGAGCGCGACCCGAACAGCCTGCAGCGCGAACCGCTGCGCTACGCCCTGTCGCTGATAGGCCTGGAGCGCCAACTGAACAAGCGCGACGACATGCTCGACATCATGGGCACCCGCCTGGACCAGATCCAGCAGCAGGTACAGCACTTCGGGCTGGTCCACGAGAACGTCATCGCCTCCTGCGCCGGCCTCTACCAGGACACCCTGAGCACCTTCCGTCAGCGCATCCAGGTCCACGGCGACATGCGTCACCTGCAGATCAATGCCAACGCCGCGCGCATCCGCGCCCTGCTGCTGGCCGGCATCCGCTCCGCGCGCCTGTGGCGACAGCTCGGCGGCAACCGCTGGCAGATGCTGTTTGCGCGAAAGAAAATGCTCAACGAGCTGCGCCCCCTGCTGCGCAGCTGAAGCATGCCCTTCCGGTCGCCGCAAGGGCGACCGGTTCGCGCCATTCGTGTATGATGTGCGCCCTTTTCGTTGACCGACAGCTACGAGAACGCCCCCATGCAGCTTTCCTCCCTTACCGCGGTTTCCCCCGTTGACGGCCGTTACGGCAGCAAAACCAGCGCCCTGCGTCCGATCTTCAGCGAATACGGCCTGATCCGTTTCCGCGTCCTGGTGGAGGTCCGCTGGTTGCAGCGTCTCGCCGCCCATGCCGGCATCCCTGAAGTAGCGCCCTTCTCCGCCGAAGCCAACGCTGTGCTGAACCAACTGGCCGACGACTTCCAGCTGGAGCACGCACAGCGCATCAAGGACATCGAGCGCACCACCAACCACGACGTCAAAGCCGTGGAATACCTGCTCAAGGAGCAGGCGGCCAAACTGCCGGAACTGGCCAAGGTCAGTGAGTTCATCCACTTCGCCTGCACCTCCGAGGACATCAACAACCTGTCCCACGCCCTGATGCTGCGCGAAGGCCGTGACACCGTGCTGCTGCCGCTGATGCGCCAGATCGCCGACTCCATCCGCGAGCTGGCGGTGAAATTCGCCGACGTGCCGATGCTCTCGCGCACCCACGGCCAACCGGCCTCCCCGACCACCCTGGGCAAGGAACTGGCCAACGTCGTCTACCGCCTGGAGCGCCAGATCAAGCAAGTCGCCTCGATCGAGCTGCTGGGCAAGATCAACGGCGCCGTGGGCAACTACAACGCCCACCTGTCCGCCTACCCGCAGGTCGACTGGGAAGCCAACGCCCGCGAATTCATCGAAGGCGACCTGGGCCTGAACTGGAACCCCTACACCACCCAGATCGAGCCGCACGACTACATCGCCGAGCTGTTCGACGCCATCGCGCGTTTCAACACCATCCTCATCGACTTCGACCGCGACGTCTGGGGCTACATCTCGCTGGGCTACTTCAAGCAGAAGACTGTCGCCGGCGAAATCGGCTCCTCGACCATGCCGCACAAGGTCAACCCGATCGACTTCGAGAACTCCGAAGGCAACCTGGGCATCGCCAACGCACTGTTCCAGCACCTGGCCAGCAAGCTGCCGATCTCCCGCTGGCAGCGCGACCTGACCGACTCCACCGTGCTGCGCAATCTGGGCGTTGGTTTCGCCCACAGCGTCATCGCCTACGAAGCCAGTCTCAAAGGCATCGGCAAGCTGGAGCTGAACGCCGCGCGCATCGCCGAAGACCTGGACGCCTGCTGGGAAGTACTGGCCGAGCCGGTGCAGACCGTCATGCGCCGCTACGGCATCGAGAACCCCTACGAGAAGCTCAAGGAGCTGACCCGCGGCAAAGGCATCAGCGCCGAGGCCCTGCAGGTCTTCATCGAAGGTCTCGACATGCCGGCCGAAGCCAAGGCCGAACTGAAGAAACTGACCCCCGCGAGCTACATTGGTAACGCTGCCGCCCAGGCCAAGCGCATCTGAGATTCGCCCCGACTTTGCACGCCCGGCTGTGCCGGGCGTTTTTGTTTCAAGGACTTAGACATGAATCCTGCTATTCCTCTTCAGCTTTTGGGCGGCATCAGCGCCGAAGAATTCCTCCGCGACTACTGGCAGAAGAAACCCCTGCTGGTGCGCCAGGCCATCCCCGACTTCAAGAGCCCGCTGGACCCTGACGAACTGGCCGGCCTCGCCCTGGAAGAGATGATCGAATCGCGCATCGTCGTCGAACACGGCGACAGCCCGTGGGAGCTGCGCCGCGGCCCGTTCCAGGAAGACACCTTCAGCCAGATGCCCGAGCGCGACTGGACCCTGCTGGTGCAGGCCGTCGACCAGTTCATCCCGGAAGTCGCCGAACTGCTGGAACACTTCAAGTTCCTGCCCAGCTGGCGTATCGACGACGTGATGATCAGCTACGCCGCACCGGGCGGCGGCGTCGGCCCGCACTTCGACAACTACGACGTATTCCTGCTGCAGGGCCACGGCCACCGCCGCTGGAAAGTCGGCCAGACCTGCGATGCCAGCAGCCCGATGCTGCCGCACGCCGACCTGCGCATCCTCGCCGAATTCGAAGAAAGCGCCGAATGGGTCCTGGAGCCCGGCGACATGCTCTATCTGCCGCCGCGCGTCGCCCACTACGGCATCGCCGAAGACGACTGCATGACCTACTCGGTTGGCTTCCGCGCCCCCAGCGCCGCCGAAGTGCTGACCCACTTCACCGACTTCCTCGCCCAGTTCCTTTCCGACGAAGAGCGTTACAGCGACGCCGGCATGGCCGCGATGAAAGGTGATTTCGACCAGCACCAGATCCAGCGCGACGCCCTCGACCGCCTGAAGAACCTGCTGCAGGAACACATGAGCGACGAGCGCCTGCTGCTCACCTGGTTCGGCCAGTTCATGACCGAGCCGCGCTACCCGGAACTGGTGGCCGGTGAGGAGATCGAGGAAGCCGACCTGACCGCCGCCATCGAAGAGGGCGAGGTCCTGATTCGCAACCCCAGCGCCCGCATGGCCTGGAGCGAAGTGGACGTCGGCCTGCTGCTGTTCGCCAGTGGCCAGACCGTGGTGCTGCCGGAAAAACTGCGCGACCTGCTCAAGCTGGTGTGCTCGGCGGAATCGCTGCACGAAGGGAATCTCGGCCAATGGCTGGCCGACGACGATGGGCGTAAGCTCATCGGAGAACTGATCAAACAGGGCAGTCTGGAGTTTGCCGATGAGTAGCAAGATCAGGGTTCGCGTGGCGGACTGGCAGAAGGATAATGCCGATCTGCGGCGCATTCGCGAGGCGGTGTTCATCGCTGAGCAATCGGTCCCGCCGGAACTCGAATGGGACGCCGAGGACGTCGAAGCCGTGCATTTCCTGGCTTTCGAAGGCGACTACGCCATCGGTACCGCCCGCCTCCTGCCGGACGGGCATATCGGCCGGGTATCGGTGCTCAAGGACTGGCGCGGCCTGAAGGTCGGCGACCTGCTGATGCGCGCCGCCATCGAGCAGGCCGAAAGCCAGGGGCTGAAACGCCAGCTGCTGACGGCACAGGTCTACGCCATTCCTTTCTACGAACGGCTAGGCTTCCAGGTAGCCAGCGGCGAATTCCTCGACGCCGGCCTGCCCCACGTGGACATGGTGCGCGAGAGCGCCTGAGCACCTGCCAGGCAAGCGCCAGACAGAAAGGAGCGATATGGAAAACGCCCCGGACAAAGACGACCTCCCGGTAGAACTGCCGGACATCGAGTTTCAGTCACCGGGGCGTTTTGCCGTCCACAACCCGCCCAGCGAAGCGCTGCCGCCCATCACCCTGGAGCCGGCACCCTTTCGCCTCGGCGAAGGCGATCAGCTGCACCGCTTCAGCAAGCCGGACGACGCCCGCGCACACGCCCTGGCGCTGATCCAGCAGGCACGCCGCACGCTTTATCTCTATACGCCCGACCTGGAACCCTGGCTGTACCATCACAGCAGCATCCAGGAGGCCTGCACGCAACTGCTGCTGGGCAATCCGCGCAACCGCCTGATGATCCTGGTGCGCGACAGCGCGCGCGCCGTGAAGGAAGGCCATCGCCTGCTCAACCTCAGCCGACGCCTGTCCAGCTACTGCCAGATCCGCCGGATCAACCCCGACTACCCGAGCGAGGAGCACGCCTTCCTGCTCGCCGACGACCGTGGCCTGCTGCTGCGCCCGGAGCCAGGCGAGTACGCCGGCTACGCGCACTACAACAACAGTGGTCGCGTCCGTCAATTGATCGCGCAATTCGAACAGACCTGGAACACCAGCGTCCTCGACCCGAACCTGCGGAGTTTCCTGATTTGAGCCTACACCCACTTCCCCTGATCCTTGCCTGCGCCTTCAGCTTCAGCTTCAGCGCCGTCGCGGCGCCGCGCACCGAGATCATCCCGCTCAACTACCGCACTGCCGAAGACGTGCTGCCGGTGGCACAGCAGGTATTGGGCAACGAAGGCCGGGTCACCGCCTACGGCAACCAACTGGTCGTAAATGCCGAACTCGCGAAGATCCGCGAACTGCAGCAGGTGCTCGAACAACTGGATACCCGCCCACACCAACTGCTGATCAGCCTCGACACCGTCGACGGCAGCCAGGGCAGCCAGAGCGGCTACTCGGTGAATGGATCAGTCAGCGCCGGCAATGTGGAGATCCAGTCCGGCCGCGGCGAAGTGAACGGCCGCGACCAGGTGCGCATCATCAACCGCTCCACCAGTAGCCGCGGCGGCGGCACCCAGCAGGTGCGCGCCACCGAGGGTTCGCCCGCCTTCATCCAGGTCGGCCAGAGCCAGCCGGTGACCAACGCCGGTGTAGGTCCCTACGGCCAGGTCTACAGCCAGACCGAGTACCGCGACGCCAACCAGGGCATGTACGTGACCGCGAGCCTCTCGGGGAACCTTGTGCACATCACCCTGAGCACCCGCAACGACCGCTTCAACGGCAACTACCAGGGATCGATGAACACCAGCTCGGCCGACACCCAGGTCAGCGGTCCGATTGGCCAGTGGATCGAAATCGGCGGCGTCAGCGAAAGCAACCAGAGTACCCAGGGCGGCTACACCCGCCAGTACAGCACCCAGGGCCGTAACGACAGCAGTCTGCGGGTGAAGGTCGAAGTGCTCGACTAATCCTTCCGTAGGTGACCTGCCAGTCCTCGTTAGACCTTCGTGTAGTAGTCCAAAAAAAACACTACAAAACGTTTGACGAACGCTCGTTTGAAAGTGCATGATGGCCTCGCTCCCGCTAACCAGAGGGCCTCAAAGCCCTCCGGATCGTGCCAACGGCCTACCCGTCGCGCCGGTTCGTGTTGTTAAGCCCACAAGGCGGATCGACGAGGTTGCGACTGGCAAGAGGTTGTCCTGAGGGACGGGGAAGCAAGCCTAAGCAACAGCACGAAGTGACGGATTCAGCCGTCCACCATCGCCCAACGGCTGCCACGAGCCGGCAAGCGATTCTGGATGTCACCGCTGCAGTCACGAGTCTGTACGCCGCGCCACCCCACTCCTCCAGCGTCATTCCTTCTTTCGGTCGCCCCTTCGCCATCCCGCGGCGAGCAACCCGCAGCCAATTCCGTTTCGATACAGGTTTTGAGTGGGTAAGTCGGTGCTCAACCAAACACATACTTTGAAGGATTGACCATGTCCGCATATCAAAACGACATCAAAGCCGTTGCCGCTCTGAAAGAGAAAACCGGTAACAGCTGGAGCGCTATCAACCCCGAGTCGGTTGCCCGTATGCGCGCTCAGAACCGCTTCAAGACTGGTCTGGACATCGCCAAGTACACTGCGGCCATCATGCGCAAGGACATGGCCGAGTATGACGCCGACACCTCCGTCTACACCCAGTCCCTGGGTTGCTGGCACGGCTTCATCGGTCAGCAGAAGCTGATCTCGATCAAGAAGCACCTGAAGACCACCAACAAGCGCTACCTCTACCTGTCCGGCTGGATGGTTGCCGCGCTGCGTTCCGACTTCGGCCCGCTGCCCGACCAGTCCATGCACGAAAAAACCGCCGTCTCCGGCCTGATCGAAGAGCTCTACACCTTCCTGCGCCAGGCTGACGCCCGTGAGCTGGACCTGCTCTTCACCGCCCTGGACAGCGCCCGCGCCGCCGGCGACAAAGCCAAGCAGGACGAAATCCAGGCTCAGATCGATGGCTACGAAACCCACGTAGTACCGATCATCGCCGACATCGACGCCGGCTTCGGCAACCCGGAAGCCACCTACCTGCTGGCCAAGAAAATGATCGAAGCCGGTGCCTGCTGCATCCAGATCGAGAACCAGGTTTCCGACGAGAAGCAGTGCGGCCACCAGGACGGCAAAGTGACCGTTCCGCACGAAGACTTCCTCGCCAAGATCAACGCCGTTCGCTACGCGTTCCTCGAGCTGGGCGTTGACGACGGCGTGATCGTTGCCCGTACCGACTCCCTGGGCGCAGGCCTGACCAAGCAGATCGCCGTGACCAAAGAGCCGGGCGACCTGGGCGACCAGTACAACTCCTTCCTGGATTGCGAAGAAGTTTCCGCTGCCGAACTGCAGAACGGCGACGTGGTGATCAACCGCGGCGGCAAGCTGCTGCGTCCGAAGCGCCTGGCTTCCAACCTCTTCCAGTTCCGCAAGGGCACCGGCGAAGACCGTTGCGTCCTCGACTGCATCACCTCGCTGCAGAACGGCGCCGACCTGCTGTGGATCGAAACCGAGAAGCCGCACGTTGGCCAGATCAAGGGCATGGTTGACCGCATCCGTCAGGTCATCCCGAACGCCAAGCTGGTGTACAACAACAGCCCGTCCTTCAACTGGACCCTGAACTTCCGCCAGCAGGTCTTCGACGCGTTCGTTGCCGAAGGCAAGGACGTTTCCGCCTACGACCGCGCCAAGCTGATGAGCGTCGAGTACGACGAGACCGAGCTGGCCCAGGTTGCTGACGAGAAGATCCGCACCTTCCAGCGCGATGGTTCCGCCCACGCCGGCATCTTCCACCACCTGATCACCCTGCCGACCTACCACACCGCCGCTCTGTCGACCGACAACCTGGCCAAAGGCTACTTCGCCGACCAGGGCATGCTGGCCTACGTGAAAGGCGTTCAGCGTCAGGAACTGCGCCAGGGTATCGCCTGCGTCAAGCACCAGAACATGGCTGGCTCGGACATCGGCGACAACCACAAAGAGTACTTCGCTGGCGAAGCCGCTCTGAAAGCCTCGGGTAAAGACAACACCATGAACCAGTTCCACTAAGAACTGGCTCACCGGCCCCTCGGGGCCGGGAGGCACCGCAAAACCCCGGCACTCGCCGGGGTTTTGCTTTTGGTGCTTGGCCGAATCGCCAGCCGCCCGCTCCCCGCCCGCCAAGGGCAGATCAGCATTCACGTGCCAGCCTCGGGCCTCCTCCATATGAATGGAATCGCCCATGCCCCAGCGCAACCGCCTCGCCCTCGCCGCCCATCTCATCCAGCGCCTGCCGCACCGTCTCCACGAGTCGCTGCTCAGCCACCTGTTCTGCTCCCAGGTGCGCTTCGCCGGCACCGCGGGCATACGCATCCAGAAGCTCTCCAGCGATGAAGTGCGGATGAGCCTGGCCAACCACCGCCGCGCCCGCAACCACATCGGCGGCGTGCATGCTGCGGCCATGGCGCTACTGGCCGAATCCGCCAGCGGCTGCCTGGTCGGCATGAATCTGCCCGATCACAAGCTGCCGCTGATCAAGAACCTCAAGGTGGTTTACCTGCGCCGGGCCCGCGGCAGCCTGCGCGCTATCGCCACACTGGCGCCTGAGCAGCGCCGTGCGATGCTCGAGCACGACAAGGGGGAAGCGATGATCCAGGTGACGCTCCTGGACGACTCCGGCGCAGAGCCGGTGCGCTGCGAGATGCACTGGGCGTGGACTCGGAAGGGAAATTGAACCACCCCGAACGAGGGGCGCCAAAGGGAACTGCCAGGGGATAATTGAATGCCGAGAATTGAGCGAAATAAAAGCGCCGCCGCTTATATGTAGTAAAGTTACGGATATACGACACTGCAAATGATAATACTTATCATTTATAGGTTGGCAATTTATTGCGGCCAAATACCTCGAAAGTACTATTCGACCAAAGCCCAAGTGCCGCCACACTAAGCGCCCAGAGCCGCGCAAACAGGGCGCTACGGGAAATGCAAAAGGCTTTTGCCCGAATTAGAAGCATCTGTTTGTGTTGGAAAAATTTACTTGCTGAAGGCTTTGGGCATAAAATTGGAAAGATGACCTGAACCCTTAGCTCACTATCCTTGAGTTGTCGGGTTCGCAGTAGTCAGGCGTTGCGCCTGGAACCCAAGACAATCGTAATTTGTAGGAAGGAGTATCGGCATGCCCAATCCAGCTGAACTTGCAGCTCAACACTGGGGACTCGCCGCCTTCCTTTTAGGAGTGCTGGGCCTGCTCGGCTTCATGCTAGGGGTTTCCAGCCTGCTTGGCAGTAAGGCATTTGGTCGCAGCAAGAACGAACCGTTCGAATCCGGGATCGTTCCTACCGGCAGCGCACGCCTGCGTCTGTCGGCAAAATTCTATCTGGTCGCGATGCTCTTCGTGATCTTCGACGTCGAAGCCCTCTTCCTTTTCGCCTGGTCAGTGTCCGTCCGTGAAAGCGGCTGGGCCGGTCTGATCGAGGCAACCATTTTCATAGCAATTCTGTTGGCAGGTCTTGTCTACCTGTGGCGTATCGGCGCGCTCGATTGGGCGCCGGCGGCACGTCGCGCACGGCAGGCGAAGCTAAAACAATGAGGCTTTGGCGATGCAATACAAACTTACCCGGATCGATCCGGATGCGCCCAATGATCAGTACCCGATCGGCGAACGCGAAACGGTAGAAGACCCGCTCATCGAAGGGCAGGTCCACAAGAACATCTTCATGGGCAAACTCGAGGATGTTCTCAACGGTGCGGTGAACTGGGGTCGCAAGAACTCCCTGTGGCCGTACAACTTCGGGCTGTCCTGCTGCTACGTGGAGATGACCACGGCGTTCACCGCGCCGCACGACATCGCCCGTTTCGGCGCCGAAGTGATCCGTGCATCGCCGCGCCAGGCTGACTTCATGGTCATCGCCGGCACCTGCTTCATCAAGATGGCTCCGGTCATCCAGCGCCTGTACGAGCAGATGCTGGAACCCAAGTGGGTGATCTCGATGGGGTCGTGCGCCAACTCCGGCGGCATGTACGACATCTACTCGGTCGTTCAGGGGGTCGACAAGTTCCTCCCCGTGGACGTGTACATCCCCGGCTGCCCGCCCCGTCCGGAGGCGTTCCTGCAAGGCCTGATGCTGCTGCAGGAATCCATCGGCCAGGAGCGTCGTCCGTTGTCCTGGGTTGTAGGCGATCAAGGCGTCTATCGCGCCGACATGCCTGCCCAGAAGGATCTCAAGCGCGAACAGCGCATTGCGGTCACCAACCTGCGCAGCCCCGACGAAGTGTGATCCGGCCCTCCACGAGAGGCCCGCTTTCACTCCACCGTTGACCGAGTGACTTAAAGACTATGAATGCAGACTCCGCTCTGTACATCCCGCCTTACAAGGCAGACGACCAAGATATCGTCGTCGAACTGAATTCCCGCTTTGGCGCCGAGACCTTCACCGTCCAGGCCACCCGCACCGGCATGCCGGTGCTCTGGGTCGCCCGTGAGCGCCTGATCGACGTCCTCACCTTCCTGCGCAATGTGCCCAAGCCGTACGTCATGCTCTATGACCTGCACGGCGTGGACGAGCGCCTGCGCACCCACCGTCGCGGCCTGCCGGGCGCCGATTTCAGCGTGTTCTATCACCTGATGTCGCTCGAGCGTAACAGTGACGTGATGATCAAGGTGGCCCTCTCCGAAGGCGACCTCAACCTGCCCACCGCCACCCGTATCTGGCCGAACGCCAACTGGTACGAGCGTGAGGTCTGGGACATGTACGGGATCACCTTCAATGGTCACCCGCACCTGACCCGCATGCTGATGCCGCCGACCTGGGAAGGTCACCCGCTGCGCAAGGACTACCCGGCGCGCGCCACCGAGTTCGATCCTTACGCGCTGTCCGCCGCCAAGCAGGACCTCGAGCAGGAAGCCCTGCGCTTCAAGCCCGAAGACTGGGGTATGAAGCGCCACGGCGAGAACGAGGACTTCATGTTCCTCAACCTCGGCCCGAACCACCCGTCCGCCCACGGTGCGTTCCGCATCATCCTGCAACTGGACGGTGAAGAGATCCTCGATTGCGTTCCGGAGATCGGTTACCACCACCGTGGCGCCGAGAAGATGGCCGAGCGTCAGTCCTGGCACAGCTTCATTCCGTACACCGACCGTATCGACTACCTCGGCGGCGTGATGAACAACCTGCCGTACGTGCTCTCGGTCGAGAAGCTCGCCGGCATCAAGGTGCCCCAGCGCGTCGACGTCATCCGCATCATGATGTCGGAGTTCTTCCGCATCCTGAACCACCTCCTCTACCTGGGTACCTACATCCAGGACGTGGGCGCGATGACCCCGGTGTTCTTCACCTTCACCGACCGCCAGCGCGCCTACAAGGTCGTCGAAGCCATCACCGGCTTCCGCCTGCACCCGGCCTGGTACCGCATCGGCGGCGTCGCCCACGACCTGCCGCGCGGCTGGGACAAGCTGGTCCGCGAATTCCTCGACTGGATGCCCAAGCGCCTGGACGAGTACGAAACCGCTGCCCTGAAGAACAGCATCCTGCGTGGCCGTACCATCGGCGTTGCCCAGTACAACACCAAGGAAGCGCTGGAATGGGGCACCACCGGCGCCGGCCTGCGCGCCACCGGCTGTGATTTCGACCTGCGTAAGGCCCGCCCCTACTCCGGCTACGAGAACTTCGAGTTCGAAGTACCGCTGGCGGCCAACGGCGACGCCTACGACCGCTGCATGGTCAAGATGGGTGAGATGCGCCAGAGCCTGCGCATCATCGAGCAGTGCCTGAAGAACATGCCCGAAGGCCCGTACAAGGCGGATCACCCGCTGACCACGCCGCCGCCCAAAGAGCGCACGCTGCAGCACATCGAAACCCTGATCACCCACTTCCTGCAGGTTTCCTGGGGCCCGGTCATGCCGGCCAACGAAGCCTTCCAGATGGTGGAAGCGACCAAGGGCATCAACAGCTACTACCTGACGAGCGATGGCAGCACCATGAGCTACCGGACCCGCATCCGGACGCCCAGCTTCCCGCACCTGCAGCAGATTCCGTCGGTGATCAACGGCAGCATGATCGCTGACCTGATCGCCTATCTGGGCAGTATCGACTTCGTTATGGCCGACGTGGACCGCTGATCATGAGTACCCTTATCCAGACTGATCGTTTCGAACTCAGCGAAACCGAGCGCTCGGCCATCGAGCACGAAATGCATCACTACGAGGACTCCCGCGCGGCGTCCATCGAAGCCCTGAAGATCGTCCAGAAGCAGCGCGGCTGGGTGCCGGACGGCGCCATCCCGGCGATCGCCGACATCCTCGGCATTCCGGACAGCGACGTCGAAGGCGTGGCTACCTTCTATAGCCAGATCTTCCGGCAGCCGGTCGGCCGCCACATCATCCGCGTCTGCGACAGCATGGTCTGCTACATCGGCGGCCACGAGTCCGTCGTTGGCGAGATCCAGAAGCAGCTGGGCATCGGCCTCGGCCAGACCACCGCCGACGGCCGCTTCACCCTGCTGCCGGTGTGCTGCCTGGGCAACTGCGACAAGGCCCCGGCGATGATGATCGACGACGACACCTTCGGCGACCTGCGTCCCGACGGCGTCGCCAAACTGCTGGAGGCTTACGCATGAGTCGCCTCACTTCCTACGGCACGCCCAACCGCACCGCGCGCGCGGCCGAAACCCACCCGCTGACCTGGCGCCTGCGTGACGACGGTGCTCCGGTCTGGCTGGAGGAGTACCAGTCGAAGAATGGCTACGCCGCCGCGCGCAAGGCGCTGGCCGAGATGGCCACCGACGACATCGTCCAGACCGTCAAGGACTCCGGCCTCAAGGGCCGCGGCGGTGCGGGCTTCCCCACCGGCGTGAAGTGGGGCCTGATGCCCAAGGACGAATCCCTCAACATCCGCTACCTGCTGTGCAACGCGGACGAGATGGAGCCCAACACCTGGAAGGACCGCATGCTCATGGAGCAGCTGCCGCACCTGCTGGTGGAAGGCATGCTGATCTCCGCGCGCGCCCTCAAGGCCTACCGCGGCTACATCTTCCTGCGCGGCGAGTACGTCGACGCCGCCCGCAACCTGAACCGCGCCATCGAGGAAGCCAAGGCCGCAGGCCTGCTGGGCAAGAACATCCTCGGCAGTGGCTTCGATTTCGAGCTGTTCGTCCACACCGGCGCCGGCCGCTACATCTGTGGCGAAGAGACTGCGCTGATCAACTCGCTGGAAGGCCGCCGCGCCAACCCGCGCTCCAAGCCGCCCTTCCCCGCCGCCGTCGGCGTCTGGGGCAAGCCGACCTGCGTGAACAACGTCGAGACCCTGTGCAACGTACCGGCGATCGTCGAGCACGGCGTCGACTGGTACAAGGGCCTGGCCCGTCCGGGCAGCGAAGACATGGGCACCAAGCTCATGGGCTTCTCCGGCAAGGTGAAGAACCCCGGTATCTGGGAACTGCCCTTCGGCCTCCCGGCCCGCGAGCTGTTCGAGGACTACGCCGGCGGCATGCGCGACGGCTACAAGCTCAAGGCCTGGCAGCCGGGCGGCGCCGGTACCGGCTTCCTCCTGCCGGAACACCTGGATGCCCTGTTCTACGCCGGCGGCGTCGCCAAGGTCGGCACCCGTATGGGTACTGGCCTGGCCATGGCGGTGGACGACAGCGTCAACATGGTCTCGCTGCTGCGCAACATGGAAGAGTTCTTCGCCCGCGAATCCTGCGGCTGGTGCACTCCATGCCGTGACGGCCTGCCGTGGAGCGTGAAGGTCCTGCGCGCGCTGGAGAAAGGCGAAGGCGCCCAGGGTGACCTGGAAACCCTCGAGCAGCTCGTCAACTTCCTCGGCCCCGGCAAGACCTTCTGTGCCCACGCACCGGGTGCCGTCGAGCCGCTGGGCAGCGCACTGAAGTATTTCCGTCCCGAGTTCGAAGCGGGCATTTCCCGCCAGGCTCAGGCCGTACAAGCACCGCAGACCGTCGGTGCTTGATGCTTTGATCGCCGGGCGCTGCGCCCGGCGTTGTTTCGTTGTAGTGCCGCGGCGTGCCGCCGGCCCGATGAAACCGTGATTTCTATTAGCCACGCCCGCTGACAACGGGCCAACGAAGACTTAGACCCATGGCCACGATCCACGTAGACGGCAAGACGTTAGAAGTCGACGGAGCGGACAACCTGTTGCAGGCCTGCCTCTCCCTCGGTCTCGACATCCCCTACTTCTGCTGGCACCCGGCGCTCGGAAGCGTCGGCGCATGCCGCCAGTGCGCGGTCAAGCAGTACACCGACGAGAACGACAAACGCGGTCGTCTCGTCATGTCCTGCATGACTCCCGCCACCGACAACACCTGGATTTCCATCGAGGACGAAGAGGCCAAGCAGTTCCGCGCCAGCGTCGTCGAATGGCTGATGACCAACCACCCGCACGACTGCCCGGTCTGCGAGGAAGGCGGTCACTGCCACCTGCAGGACATGACGGTGATGACCGGCCACAACCAGCGCCGGTACCGCTTCACCAAGCGCACCCACCAGAACCAGGAACTCGGCCCGTTCATCGCCCATGAGATGAACCGCTGCATCGCCTGCTACCGCTGCGTCCGTTACTACAAGGACTACGCTGGCGGCACCGACCTGGGCGTCTACGGCGCGCACGACAACGTCTATTTCGGCCGCATTGAAGACGGTGTGCTGGAGAGCGAATTCTCCGGCAACCT
This sequence comes from Pseudomonas multiresinivorans, assembly GCF_012971725.1. Classification (NCBI taxonomy): domain Bacteria; kingdom Pseudomonadati; phylum Pseudomonadota; class Gammaproteobacteria; order Pseudomonadales; family Pseudomonadaceae; genus Pseudomonas; species Pseudomonas multiresinivorans. The sequence continues at coordinate 3,168,050 of NZ_CP048833.1, read as the reverse complement.
GACCGAGGTCTGCCCGACCGGCGTGTTCACCGACAAGACCCACTCCGAGCGCTACAACCGCAAGTGGGACATGCAGTTCGCCCCGAGCATCTGCCATGGCTGCTCCAGCGGCTGCAACATCAGCCCCGGCGAACGTTACGGTGAAATCCGCCGCATCGAGAACCGCTACAACGGCTCGGTGAACCACTACTTCCTGTGCGACCGCGGCCGCTTCGGCTACGGCTACGTCAATCGTGAAGACCGCCCGCGCCAGCCGCAGTTGATGCTGAGCAAGCAGAAGCTCTCGCTGGACGGCGCACTCGACCAGACCGCAGCCCTGCTCAAGGGTCGCAAGGTCATCGGCATCGGTTCGCCGCGTGCCAGCCTGGAAAGCAACTACGCCCTGGCCGAACTGGTCGGCGCGCAGAACTACTACAGCGGCATTTCCGCTGACGAGCTGCAACGCCTACAACTGGTTCTGAAAGTCATGCAGGACGGCCCGCTGCCGGTGCCGACCATCCGTGACATCGAAGACCACGACGCGGTGTTCGTGCTTGGCGAAGACCTGACCCAGACCGCTGCCCGTATCGCCCTGGCCCTGCGCCAGTCGGTGAAAGGCAAGGGCGAGGACATGGCCGCCGCGATGAAGATCCAGCCGTGGCTCGACGCCGCGGTGAAGACCATCGCCCAGCACGAGATGAACCCGCTGTTCATCGCCAGCCTGGATGAAACCCGCCTGGACGACGTCGCCGCCGAGTGCGTACACGCTGCTACCGAAGACCTGGCTCGCCTGGGCTTTGCCGTGGCCCACGCCATCGATCCGAGCGCCCCGGCCGTGGCCGGCCTCGATGCCGAAGCCGCCGCCCTGGCCCAGCGCATCGCCGATGCACTGGTTGCCGCCAAGCGTCCGCTGGTCATCTCCGGCACCTCGCTGGGCAGCAACGCCCTGATCGAGGCCGCCGCGAACATCGCCAGCGCGCTGAAGAACCGCGAGAAGAACGGCTCGCTGAGCCTGGTCGTCCCGGAAGCCAACAGCCTGGGCCTGGCCCTCTTCGGTGGTGAGTCCGTCGAAGCCGCCCTTGAGCAGCTGACCTCTGGCGCCGCCGATGCCGTGGTGATCCTGGAGAACGACCTGTACCGCCGCGCCGACGCCGCTGTTGTCGACGCCGCCCTGGCCGCCGCCAAGATCGTCGTGGTTGCCGACCACCAGCAGACCGCCACCAGCGCCAAAGCCACCGTCCTGCTGCCGGCCGCCAGCTTCGCCGAAGGCGATGGCACCCTGGTCAGCCAGGAAGGCCGCGCCCAGCGTTTCTTCCAGGTCTACGACCCGACCTACTACAACGCCGACAACCTGGTCCGCGAAGGCTGGCGCTGGCTGCACGCCCTGCACAGCACCCTCGAAGGCAAGCGTGTCGACTGGACCCAGCTGGACCACGTGATCGACGCCGTCGTCGCCGCCAAGCCGCAACTGGCCGGCATCCGCGAAGCCGCGCCGAACGCCGCGTTCCGCATCAAAGGCCTGAAGCTGGCGCGCGAGCCGCACCGCTATTCCGGCCGTACCGCCATGCGCGCCAACATCAATGTCAGCGAGCCGCGTCAGCCGCAGGACATCGACTCCGCCTTCGCCTTCTCCATGGAAGGCTACTCCGGCAGCGCCGAACCGCGTCAGCAGATTCCGTTTGCCTGGTCTCCGGGCTGGAACTCCCCGCAGGCCTGGAACAAGTTCCAGGACGAAGTCGGCGGCCACCTGCGCGCTGGCGATCCGGGCGTACGCCTGATCGAGGCCAAGGGCGAAGCCCTGTGGTTCAGCGAGATTCCTGCGCCGTTCCACACCGCCGCCAGCCAGTTCAAGGTGGTGCCCTTCTATCACCTGTTCGGCAGCGAGGAGAATTCCGCCAAGGCCGCCCCGGTGCAGGAGCGCATCCCGCAGACCTACGTCACCCTGGCCAAGTCCGAGGCTGACCGTCTGGGCGTCAACGAAGGCGCGATCATCCGCCTGACCGTCAAGGGCCAGGAACTGCGCCTGCCGCTGCGCGTGAGCGAAGAGCTCGGCGCCGGTCTGGTCGCCCTGCCGATCGGTCTGCAAGGCATTCCCGCCGGTGTCATCGGCTCGGTCGCTGAAGGTCTGCAGGAGGCTGCCCAATGAGCTGGCTGACACCCGCCATCGTCGACATCCTGATCGAGGTCATCAAGGCCATCGTCATCCTGCTCGCTGTGGTCGTCTGCGGCGCGCTGCTCAGCTGGGTCGAGCGTCGTCTGCTCGGCCTCTGGCAGGACCGCTACGGTCCGAACCGGGTCGGCCCCTTCGGTGCCTTCCAGCTCGGCGCCGACATGCTGAAGATGTTCTTCAAGGAAGACTGGACCCCGCCGTTCGCCGACAAGATGATCTTCACCCTCGCGCCCATGATCGCCATGGGTGCGCTGCTGGTCGCCTTCGTCGTCATCCCGATCACCCCGACCTGGGGTGTGGCGGACCTGAACATCGGCATCCTGTTCTTCTTCGCCATGGCTGGCCTGACCGTGTACGCGGTGCTGTTCGCCGGCTGGTCGAGCAACAACAAGTTCGCCCTCCTCGGCAGCCTGCGCGCCTCGGCCCAGACCATCTCCTACGAGGTGTTCCTGGCCCTGTCGCTGATGGGCATCGTGGCCCAGGTCGGTTCGTTCAGCCTGCGCGACATCGTCGATTACCAGGCCGAGCACATGTGGTTCATCATTCCGCAGTTCTTCGGTTTCATGACCTTCTTCGTCGCCGGCGTCGCCGTGACTCACCGTCACCCGTTCGACCAGCCCGAAGCTGAGCAGGAACTGGCCGACGGTTACCACATCGAGTACGCCGGCATGAAATGGGGCATGTTCTTCGTCGGCGAGTACATCGGCATCGTGCTGGTGTCCGCGCTGCTGGCGACCCTGTTCTTCGGCGGCTGGCACGGGCCCTTCGGTATCCTGCCGCAGATCCCGTTCATCTGGTTCGCCCTGAAAACCGGCTTCTTCATCATGATGTTCATCCTGCTGCGCGCGTCCATTCCGCGCCCGCGCTATGACCAGGTGATGGCCTTCAGCTGGAAGTTCTGCCTCCCGCTGACTCTGATCAACCTGCTGGTGACCGGCGCTGTCGTGCTGGCGACCCAGTAAGGAGCAAGACAATGATCAAATACATTTTCGAAGTCGTGCATGGCACCTACACCCAGCTTCGCAGCCTGGTGATGATCTTCGGCCATGCCTTCCGCAAGCGTGACACCCTGCAATACCCGGAAGAAGCCGTGTACCTGCCGCCGCGCTACCGCGGCCGCATCGTCCTCACCCGCGACCCCGATGGCGAGGAGCGCTGCGTAGCGTGCAACCTCTGCGCCGTGGCCTGCCCGGTCGGCTGCATCTCCCTGCAGAAGGCCGAGACCGACGACGGTCGCTGGTACCCCGAGTTCTTCCGCATCAACTTCTCCCGCTGCATCTTCTGCGGCCTGTGCGAAGAAGCCTGCCCGACCACCGCGATCCAGCTGACTCCGGATTTCGAAATGGGCGAGTTCAAGCGCCAGGACCTGGTCTACGAGAAGGAAGACCTGCTGATCTCCGGCCCCGGCAAGAACCCGGACTACAACTTCTACCGCGTTGCCGGCATGGCCATCGCCGGCAAGCCGAAAGGCGCCGCGCAGAACGAAGCCGAACCGATCAACGTCAAGAGCCTGCTGCCGTAAGGAGACGTCGCGTGGAATTCGCTTTCTACTTCGCCGCCGGCGTCGCCGTGCTGGCAACCTTCCGGGTCATCACCAACAGTAACCCGGTGCATGCCCTGCTCTACCTCGTCATTTCGCTGCTGGCCATTTCGATGACCTTCTTCAGCCTCGGCGCCCCGTTCGCCGGCGCCCTGGAAATCATCGTCTATGCCGGCGCGATCATGGTGCTCTTCGTCTTCGTGGTGATGATGCTCAACCTCGGCCCGGCTATCGCCGAGCAGGAGCGCAAATGGCTCACACCCAAGGTCTGGATCGGTCCTGGCGCCCTGGCGGCAGTACTGCTGGTCGAACTGCTGTGGATGCTTTCGCGCACCCCGAGCGGCGCCGGCATCGGTCATACCACGGTGGACGCCAAAGCCGTGGGCATCAGCCTGTTCGGCCCGTACCTGCTGGTCGTCGAACTGGCCTCGATGCTGCTGCTGGCGGCACTGGTCGCCGCCTATCACCTCGGCCGCCACGAAGCGAAGGACTAACACCATGAACACAATCCCTCTCGAACACGGACTGGCGCTCGCCGGTGTGCTGTTCTGCTTCGGCCTGGTGGGCCTGATGGTACGACGCAACATCCTGTTCGTACTGATGAGCCTGGAAGTGATGATGAACGCCGCCGCGCTGGCCTTCGTGGTCGCCGGTAGCCGCTGGGCGCAGCCCGACGGCCAGGTGATGTTCATCCTGGTGCTCAGCCTGGCTGCGGCCGAGGCCAGCATCGGCCTGGCGATCCTGCTCCAGCTGTATCGCCGCTTCCATACCCTCGATATCGACGCTGCCAGCGAGATGCGCGGATGAACCTGCTGCCCCTTACTTTCCTGTTCCCTCTGGTCGGCTTCCTGCTGCTCTCGTTCTCCCGTGGCAAGTGGTCGGAAAATCTCTCGGCTCTGGTCGGTGTCGGCTCCGTGGGTCTCGCCGCCCTCTCCGCCTTCTGGGCGATCTGGAGCTTCCACAGCAACCCGCCCGAAGGTGGCGCCTACAGCCTGGTGCTGTGGCAATGGATGAGCGTTGGTGACTTCAAGACCAACTTCACCCTGTATCTGGACGGCCTGTCGGTCACCATGCTCGGCGTGGTGACTGGTGTTGGCTTCCTGATCCACCTGTTCGCCTCCTGGTACATGCGCGGTGAAACCGGTTACTCGCGTTTCTTCGCGTATACCAACCTGTTCATCGCCAGCATGCTGTTCCTGGTGCTGGGCGATAACCTGCTGTTCATGTACTTCGGCTGGGAAGGCGTGGGCCTCTGCTCCTACCTGCTGATCGGTTTCTATTACAACCACGTACCGAACGGCAACGCGGCGCTCAAAGCCTTCATCGTGACCCGCGTGGGTGACGTGTTCTTCGCCATCGGCATGTTCATCCTGTTCCAGCACCTGGGCACGCTGAACATCCAGGAGCTGCTGGTCCTGGCTCCGCAGCACTTCGCCAAGGGCGACCTGTGGATCAACCTGGCCACCCTGATGCTGCTCGGCGGCGCCGTCGGCAAGTCCGCCCAGCTGCCGTTGCAGACCTGGCTGGCCGACGCGATGGCCGGCCCGACTCCGGTCTCCGCGCTGATCCACGCCGCCACCATGGTGACCGCGGGCGTCTACCTGATCGCCCGCTGCCACGGCCTGTTCGAGCTGGCTCCGAACGTACTGGAGCTGGTCGGTATCATCGGCGCCGTGACCCTGGTCCTGGCCGGCTTCGCCGCCCTGGTGCAGACCGACATCAAGCGCATCCTCGCCTACTCGACCATGAGCCAGATCGGCTACATGTTCCTGGCCCTGGGCGTCGGCGCCTGGGGTGGCGCGATCTTCCACCTGATGACCCACGCCTTCTTCAAGGCCCTGCTGTTCCTTGCCTCCGGTGCGGTGATCGTTGCCTGCCACCACGAGCAGAACATCTTCAAGATGGGCGGCCTGTGGAAGAAGCTGCCGCTGGCCTATGCGAGCTTCGTGGTCGGTGGTGCGGCGCTATCTGCCCTGCCCTTCCTGACCGCCGGCTTCTACTCCAAGGACGAGATCCTCTGGGAAGCCTTTGCCAGTGGTCACCAGAACCTGCTGATCGCCGGTCTGGTTGGCGCGTTCATGACTTCGCTGTACACCTTCCGCCTGATCTTCATCGCCTTCCACGGCGAAGCGAAGACCGAAGCGCACGCTGGCCATGGCATCAGCCACTGGCTGCCGCTGGGTGTGCTGATCGTGCTCTCCACCTTCATCGGCGCGCTGATCACTCCGCCGCTGGCCGGCGTCCTGCCGGAAAGCGCCGGTCACGCCGGTGGTGAAGCCAAGCACAGCCTGGAAATCGCCTCGGGCGCCATCGCCATCGCCGGTATCCTGCTGGCGGGCCTGCTGTTCCTCGGCAAGCGCCGCTTCGTCAGCGCCGTCGCCCAGAGCGCACCGGGCCGCTTCTTCGGCACCTGGTGGTACCACGCCTGGGGCTTCGACTGGCTGTACGACAAGCTGTTCGTGAAACCCTACCTGCTGATCTGCCGCCTGCTGGCCGCGGACCCGATCGACAAAACCCTGGTCCTGGTCCCGCTCACCGCCCGCGGTGGCAACAAACTCCTCAGCCTCACCGAGAACGGCCGCCTGCGTTGGTACGCCGCTTCCCTGGTGGGTGGCGCCGCGCTGCTCCTCGGCGCGCTGCTGCTGGCTTAATGAATTCACGAAAGAGATTGAGCCCGACATGATTCTGCCCTGGCTAATCCTGATCCCCTTTATCGGCGGCTTCCTTTGCTGGATCGCCGAGTACACCAGCAAGACCCTGCCTCGCTGGGTCGCCCTGGGATCGATGGTCCTCACCCTCGCCCTGAGCCTGTGGGTGTGGCACACCGGTGACTTCCAGCTGGCCCCGGCGCCGGGTGGCGAGCCGCAATGGACCCTGCAGTTCCAGGTACCCTGGATCGAGCGCTTCGGCATCAGCGTGCACCTGGCAATGGACGGTCTGTCCCTGCTGATGGTCGCGCTGACCGGCCTGCTCGGCGTGCTGTCCGTCCTCTGCTCGTGGAACGAGATCCAGCGCCGCATCGGCTTCTTCCACCTGAACCTGCTGTGGATCCTGGGCGGCGTCATCGGCGTGTTCCTCGCCGTCGACCTGTTCCTGTTCTTCTTCTTCTGGGAAATGATGCTGGTGCCGATGTACTTCCTCATCGCGCTCTGGGGTCATAGCTCGGACGACGGCAAGAAGACCCGCATCTACGCCGCCACCAAGTTCTTCATCTTCACCCAGGCCAGTGGCCTGGTGATGCTGGTGGCAATCCTCGGTCTGGTGTTCGTGCACTACAACACCACCGGCGTGCTGACCTTCAACTACGCCGACCTGCTGAAGACCCAGCTGCCGCCGCACACCGAGTGGATCCTGATGCTCGGCTTCTTCGTCGCCTTCGCGGTGAAGATGCCGGTCGTGCCGGTGCACTCCTGGCTGCCGGACGCCCACGCCCAGGCACCGACCGCTGGTTCCGTAGACCTCGCCGGCATCCTGCTGAAGACCGCCGCCTACGGCCTGATCCGCTTCGCCCTGCCGCTGTTCCCCAACGCCTCGGCCGAGTTCGCCCCGATCGCCATGACCCTGGGTCTGATCGGCATCTTCTACGGCGCCTTCCTGTCGTTCGCGCAGACCGACATCAAGCGTCTGGTGGCCTACTCCTCCGTGTCGCACATGGGCTTCGTGATGATCGGCATCTACTCCGGCAGCCCCCAGGCGCTGCAGGGCGTAGTGGTGCAGATGATCGCCCACGGCCTCTCCGCTGCCGCGCTGTTCATCCTGTGTGGCCAGCTGTACGAGCGCCTGCACACCCGTGACATGCGCAAGATGGGCGGCCTGTGGTCGCGCATCCCGTACCTGCCGGCAGTGGCGCTGTTCTTCGCCACCGCGTCGCTGGGCCTGCCGGGCACCGGCAACTTCGTCGGCGAATTCCTGATCCTGCTGGGTAGCTTCAAGGTCGTTCCGGTGATCACCGTGATCGCCACCTTCGGCCTGGTGTTCGGCTCGGTCTACTCGCTGATCATGATCCACCGCGCCTACTTCGGCCCGGCCAAATCCGACACACCGATTGCCGGCCTGAACTTCCGCGAACTCTCCATGGTGCTCGGCCTGGCGGTGCTGCTGATCCTGCTCGGCGTTTACCCGCAGCCGGTTCTCGACACCTCCGCGGCCACCATGCACGGCGTCCAGCAGTGGCTGGGTGCCGCCCTTTCCACCCTGGCAGTACGGTGAGCGCGACATGACCTTCACGATTCAACACTTCATCGCGCTCCTGCCACTGCTCATCACCAGCGCCACCCTGGTGGTGGTGATGCTCGCCGTGGCCTGGAAGCGTAACCACTCGATGACCGCCACCCTCTCGGTGATCGGTCTGAACCTGGCGTTGCTGTCGATCTTCCCGGTGCTGAAAGTCACCCCGATCGAAGTCACCCCGCTGATGCTGGTGGACAACTTCGCCTGCTTCTACATGGCGCTTATCCTGGTCGCCGCCCTCGCCTGCACCACGCTCGCCCATGCGTACATGGAGAGCTTCCCGGGCAACCGCGAAGAGCTCTACCTGCTCCTGCTGCTGTCCACCGCAGGCGGCCTGGTACTGGTCAGCGCGCAGAACCTTGCCGGCCTGTTCATTGGCCTGGAGCTGCTGTCGGTGCCGGTCTACGGCATGGTGGCCTACGCCTTCTTCAACAAGCGCACCCTCGAAGCGGGCATCAAGTACACCGTACTGTCCGCCGCCGGCTCCGCCTTCCTGCTGTTCGGCATGGCCCTGCTCTACGCCGAATCCGGCAGCCTGAGCTTCGCCGGCATCGGTGCGTCGCTGGCCGAAGGCACCAGCCATGGTCCGCTGCTGTCCATCGGCGTCGGCATGATGGTCGTCGGCCTGGGCTTCAAGCTGTCGCTTGCGCCGTTCCACCTGTGGACCCCGGACGTCTACGAAGGCGCCCCGGCTCCGGTAGCGACCTTCCTCGCCACCGCCAGCAAGGTCGCCGTGTTCGCCGTGCTGCTGCGCCTGTTCCAGATCGCTCCGGCGGCCCTGAACAACGGCCTGCTGCATGACGCCATCGCGGTCATCGCCATTGCATCGATCCTGATCGGCAACCTGCTGGCGCTGACCCAGAGCAACATCAAGCGTCTGCTCGGCTACTCGTCCATCGCCCACTTCGGCTACCTGCTGATCGCCCTCGTGGCGAGCAAGGGCCTGGCCGTGGAAGCCGTCGGCGTGTACCTGACCACCTACGTGGTCACCACCCTGGGCGCCTTCGGCGTGGTCACCCTGATGTCCACTCCGTACAGCGGCCGCGACGCCGATGCGCTGTTCGAGTACCGCGGCCTGTTCTGGCGCCGCCCGGTGCTGACCGCGGTGATGACCGTGATGATGCTGTCCCTGGCCGGCATCCCGCTGACTGCCGGCTTCATCGGCAAGTTCTACATCGTCGCCACCGGCGTCGAGTCGCAGCACTGGTGGCTGGTCGGCTCGCTGGTACTGGGCAGCGCCATCGGCCTGTTCTACTACCTGCGCGTGATGGTGACCATGTTCCTGGTCGAGCCCAACATGAAGCGCCACGACGCGCCCCTGGACTGGGCCCAGCGCGCCGGCGGCATCATGCTGGTGGCCATCGCCCTGCTCGCCTTCTTCCTCGGCGTCTACCCGCAACCGTTGCTGGACATCCTCCAGCACAGCGGCCTGGTAGCCGTCGCTGGCTGAGATCGACAGGCATGAAAAACCCCGCTTCGGCGGGGTTTTTTATTGGGCGCAATTCATGCGCGGTGTCTTTTTTGTAGGAGCGAGCTTGCTCGCGAACAGTGTCCTGCTCAGCACAGGGCGTCAGGCGGTTCGCGAGCAAGCTCGCTCCTACAGTTCTGGCGCCCTACTCCGTGCCCTTGGTCACTTCACCTTCACGTCCGGTGAACAGGTCCCACGACGCCATGAATAGCGCTGCGATCAGCGGGCCGATGACGAAGCCGTTGAGGCCGAACAGCGACATGCCGCCGAGGGTGGAGATCAGCACCACGTAGTCGGGCATCTTGGTGTCCTTGCCCACCAGGATGGGGCGCAGGATGTTGTCCACCAGCCCGATCACCACCACGCAGAACAGCGTCAGCACAACGCCCTGCCAGATCGCTCCGGTGAGCAGGAAGTAGGCTGCCACCGGCACCCAGATCAGCCCCGCGCCAATGGCCGGCAGCAGCGAGAGGAAGGCCATCAGCGTGCCCCAGAGCAGCGAGCCCTGGATGCCGAGGAACCAGAAGATCAGCCCGCCCAGTGCGCCCTGGGTCGCGGCAACGGCGATGTTGCCCTTCACCGTGGCGCGGATCACCGTGGTGAACTTGGTGAACAGGTGCTGCTTGTGGTCGATGCTCAACGGCACCGCCTGCTTGATCCGCCGCCCCAGCGCCGGGCCATCACGCAGCAGGAAGAACAGCAGGTAGAGCATGATGCCGAAGCTGATGACGAACTCGAAGGTGTTCTGGCCGATACTGAACGCCTTGGTCGCCACCAGTTGGCTCGCCTGCATCGCACCCGACGAGAGCTTCTCCTGCAGGCTGGACAGGTCGGCCAGGTCGAAGCGCTCCAGCCATTGGTGTGCCCAGGCTGGCAGTGCGGCCACGGCCTGCTGGAAGTAGGTGACGAAGTTCAGCTCACCGGACTTCAGGCGCTGGTACACCGTGGCGCCCTCCTGCACCAGCGCGCCAGCGATGAAGGTCACCGGCAGGATCACGATCAGGAAGCAGATTGCCAGGGTGATCAGCGCCGCCAGGTTGTTGCGCCCGTTCAGGCGCACCCGCAGGCGGCGCTGCAAGGGGGCGAAGATGATCGCCAGGATGGTGCCCCAGAACACTGCGCCGTAGAACGGCAGCAGTATCCAGGCGAAGGCGATGGTCACCACCGCCAGCAGGGCGAGGAACGTCCGGTATTCCAGTTTCGAGTCGAGCATGAGCGGGTCCGTGCGTGGGAAACCTGCTCATTAGTCAGCAGATGGCCTGCCGAGTGCAACTTTACCTGCGCATTTCCCCGCGCCAGGCCTCACAGCACCATCGCCGCGACCCAGCCGAAGGCCATCAGCGGCAGGTTGTAGTGCAGGAAGGTCGGCACCACGGTGTCCCAGATGTGATTGTGCTGGCCGTCCACGTTCAGGCCGGAGGTCGGGCCGAGGGTGGAGTCCGATGCCGGTGAGCCGGCGTCACCCAGCGCTCCTGCGGTGCCCACGATACTGACGATGGCCAGCGGGCTGAAGCCCAGGTGCACCGCCAGCGGCACGAAGATCGCCGCGATGATCGGCACCGTAGAGAATGACGAGCCGATACCCATGGTCACCAGCAACCCCACCAGCAGCATCATGAAGGCACCCAGCGCCTTGCTGCTGCCAATCCAGCCGGCAGCGCTGTCCACCAGGCTGGCGACCTGCCCGGTTGCAGTCATCACGGCGGCGAAGCCCTGGGCGGCGATCATGATGAAGCCGATCATCGCCATCATCTTCATGCCTTCGGTGAACAGGTCGTCCGCCTCCTTCCAACGCACCACGCCGGACAGCGAGAACACCAGGAAACCCACCAGTGCGCCGAGGATCATCGAGTCCAGCAGCAGTTGCACGGCGAAGGCTGCAGCGACCGCGATGCCGGCCACGGCGAGGCTCATCTTGCTATAGGGCGTGTCGACCCGCTCAGCCTGTTCGATGCGCTGCAGATCGTAATCACGCTTGCGCCGGTAGCTGAAGCACACCGCGATCAGCAACCCGCAAACCATGCCCAGCGCCGGGATCAGCATGGCGTGGGTGACGTTGATCCCCTGTACGTCGACGCCCGCGCGGGCCACGTTGGCCAGCAGGATCTGGTTCAGAAAGATGTTGCCGAAACCCACCGGCAGGAACATGTAGGGCGTGATCAGGCCGAAGGTGATGACGCAGGCGATCAACCGGCGGTCGATCTGCAGACGCGTCAGGACGTAGAGCAGCGGCGGCACCAGCAGCGGAATGAAGGCGATGTGGATCGGCAGGATGTTCTGCGAGGAGATCGCCACCACCAGCAGCAGGGCAATCATCATCCACTTGAAGGCACTGGAACCGTTCGCCTCGTGCCGGCCGAGCATCGCCAGGGCGCGATCGGCCAGGGCGTGCGCCATTCCGGAGCGCGCGATGGCCACGGCGAAGGCGCCGAGCATGGCGTAGGACAGCGCCACCGTCGCACCAGCACCCAGGCCCTCGTTGAACGCCTTGAGCGTGCCGTCCATACCCAGGCCGCCGAGCAGGCCACCTGCCACTGCACCGGCGATCAGCGCGACCACCACATGCACGCGACACAGGCTCAACACCAGCATCAGGCCAATGGCGATCAACACCGCATTCATTCCAGCACTCCTTCCAGGGCTCGCCGCGCCAGGGCGCGGGCAAAAGGCGCGCACTCTGCCAAACGCTCGCCGGGGTGTCAAAATTTGAGTCGAATCAAGACGTTTCCGAGTTCACCTGGCAGGACTTTCACGCAGACGAGCACGCTTCTTGCCTGGCTTTTCGCCGCCCCTCGGCCAGGTACGCCAGAATCGCCTGTTTTCTGGCGTTTCACCCCGTCGCGGGTCAAGAAGATGCGGGAAAGGCCGATATAGCTGGCATCCCGAGGCTTAGTTCAAACAAGGATTCCCCTCCATGCTTCTGCGCCGTCTTTCCATCCAGTGGAAGATCACCTTGCTTGCCGGGCTCTGCCTGCTCGGCGTCGTCTCGTTGCTGTCCGGGCTTTCCGTTTACCGCACCCAGCACAGCACCGCGCTGGTCAAGCAATCGAGCACGCAGATGCTCGATGAAGCGGCCAAGGCCCGCCTGCAATCCCGCGGCGAGGTCCAGGCCATGCGCATCCAGCGCTACATCATGGACGCCTATCAATATGGCAAGGGTTTCTCACGGCAGGTGCTGTTCCTGCGTGACCAGGCGCAGAAGCGTTTCCTCGACGCCTACGACCTGCGCGAGGACCTGACCCGCCAGGTGAAGACTGCGCTGGAAGGCAACCCGGAGCTGCTTGGCCTCTACGTCGCCTTCGAACCCGACGCGCTGGATGGCAAGGACAAGCTCTTCGCCGGCCAGGGCGAGCTGGGCAGCAACGATGCCGGGCGCTTCTCCATCTACTGGTCCCAGGCCACACCGGGTCACCTCGAGTCCGAGGCCATGGCCGAATCGCTGCTCAACGACACCAGCCCCGGCCCCAGCGGCAGCGCCTACAACGCCTGGTTCACCTGCCCCAAGACCACCGGCCAGCCCTGCGTGCTCGACCCGTATTTCGACGACGTTGGCAGCAAGAAGATGCTGATGACCAGCATTGCCTTCCCGCTGGAGCTGGACGGCAAAGTCATCGGCGTCATGGGCCTGGACATCAGCATGGAGAAGCTGCAGGAAATTGCCGAGGAAGGCAGCCAGGAACTCTATGACGGCCAGGGCCGCGTCAGCATCGTCAGCGCGGCTGGCCTGCTCGCCGGCCACAGCGCGGATGCCTCGAAGCTGAGCAAGAACCTCAAGGAGGTCTACCCGAACCAGGGTGCCGACCTGCTACAGGCCATCGCCGCCAACCATGAGCAGGTATTCCGCCAGGACGACCAGCTGCGCGTGGTCGAGCCGCTGCAACCGATCCCCGGCTCCAAGCCCTGGGGCGTGCTGCTGGAGGTCCCGCAGAACGTCCTGCTCGGCCCGGCCATCGAGCTGCAGAACGAACTCGACGACCAGAGCACGCAGGGTACCGTTTCCCAGCTGGGCTTCGGCCTGGTCGCCATCCTGATCGGCCTGTTCGCCATGTGGCTCACCGCCCGCGGCGTGACCCGGCCAATCCTCGGCGTGGCCGCCATGCTGCGCAACATCGCCAGCGGCGAAGGCGACCTGACCAAGCGCCTGGACTACGCCGGCAAGGACGAGCTGGGCGAGCTGGCCGGCTGGTTCAACCGCTTCCTCGACAAGCTGCAGCCGATCATCCGCGACGTGAAATCCTCGGTGCACGACGCCCGCGCCACCGCCGACCAGTCCTCGGAAATCGCCACCCAGACCAGTGCCGGTATGCAACAGCAATTCCGCGAAGTCGACCAGGTGGCGACCGCCTCCCAGGAAATGAGCGCCACCGCCCACGACGTCGCCAACAGCGCCGCCATGGCCGCTGACGCCGCACGCGGCGCCGACGGCGCGACCCGCGACGGCCTGACCGTGATCGATAACACCACCCGCCTGATTGACGAACTGGCCAGCGACATGAGCAGCGCCATGAGCCAGGTAGAAGGTTTGGCGGCGAGCAGCGAGCAGATCGGCTCGGTGCTGGAAGTCATCCGCGGCATCGCCGAGCAGACCAACCTGCTGGCGCTCAACGCCGCCATTGAAGCGGCCCGCGCCGGTGAAGCCGGGCGCGGCTTTGCGGTGGTCGCCGACGAAGTGCGCAACCTCGCCCGACGCACCCAGGATTCGGTGGAGGAAATCCGCCAGGTCATCGAAGGCCTGCAGAACGGCACCCGCGACGTGGTCGGCGCCATGAGCAACAGCCACCGCCAGGCGCAGGACAGCGTGTCCCAGGTCGAACAGGCCGTGGCCGCGCTCAAGCGCATCGGCGATGCGGTCAGCGTGATCACCGACATGAACCTGCAGATCGCCAGCGCCGCCGAGGAGCAAAGCGCGGTGGCCGAGGAGATCAACCGCAACGTGGCGGGGATTCGCGACGTGACCGAATCGCTGTCGAGCCAGGCGCAGGAATCGGCGCAGGTGAGCCAGTCGCTGAACAAGCTGGCGAACCATCAGCAGGGGTTGATGGATCAGTTCCGCGTTTGATTCGGCGCATATCGCTCTCGTAGGAGCGGAGCTTCTCCGCGATCCGCTGGCAAGGCCAGCGCCAGATCCGGTTCGCGAGCAAGCTCGCTCCTACAGGGAGGCACCGGCGCTTTTCTGTAGGAGCGAGGGGGACGTCCAATCCTTGCTCGCGAACCGCATGGCACGGTGCAGCACATACCCCACCGCGGACGCAGCCGGCTCCTACAAAGCCGGCTACAGCTACTAGTCACACCGCGCGCCGTGGCAGCTCGACCACTACGCGCAGCCCACCCAGCTCGCTGCTTTCCAGCTTCAGGCTGCCACCGCAGGCCGCCGCGATATCCCGCGCGATGCCCAGGCCCAGGCCATGCCCGGCCACCTGCTCATCCAGCCGAGTGCCACGCTCCAGCACACTGTCTCGCTGGTCCTCGGCAATGCCGGGGCCATCGTCGTCTACGCTCAGCCGGTATGCGTCTGGGCCCTTCTCCACCGTCAACCGCACCTGGGCATCGGCCCATTTGCAGGCGTTGTCCAGCAGGTTGCCGAGCATCTCCAGCAGGTCTTCCCGGTCATACGGCAAGCGCGTGGCGGGCGGTGCCTGCCAGTCGATGGCGAGGTGATCGCCATGGATCAGCTTGAGCATGTCGCACAGGCTGGGCAACTCGGCATCACAGTCGAAGTGCGCGCCGGGCAATGCTTCGCCCACCAACCGCGCACGCCCCAGTTCGCGGGCCAGGCGCTGTTCGATCTGCTCCAGTTGCTCCTGCAGCACTCGCCGCAGCTCCGGGTGATCACGCAGCTCTTCGCGGTCGGCAAGGCTGATGAGCACCGCCAGCGGGGTCTTCAGGGCATGGCCCAGGTTGCCCAGCGCATTGCGCGAGCGGCGCAGGGTATCCTCGGTGTGCTGCAGCAGGTGGTTGGTCTGTTCCACCAACGGCTCAAGCTCACGGGGCACCTGGCTGTCCAACTGGCTGCGCTGACCTTCCTGCAACTGTGCAATCTGCTGGCGCACCCGCTCCAGCGGGCGCAGCGCACGGCGCACGGTGAAGCCCTGGAACACCAGGATCAGCAGCAACGCCAGGGTTCCGGCGCCCAGGCCGATATTGCGCAGACGATTGAAGCTCTTCAGGACGGGCGTGTAGTCCTGGGCGACGACAATGCTGATTTTCTTGGCATAGCGCTTGTAGTCGCCGCGATAGACCAGCAGCCGCTGGCCCTCAGGGCCTTTCTCCAGCGACTTGGCCAGCCCCCTGTGCGAGGGCAGCTTCAGCTCGTTGTCCCACAGCGAGCGCGAGCGCCAGGTCTGGTCGTCGAAACGGATGACGAAATAACGCCCGGAGAACAGCCGCTCATAGGCCGCATCGACCCGCTGGCCGTCAAGCTGCAAACCTGCGGGGCCACGGGTGATACCCACCAGCAGGCTTTCCGCCTCGTCCTGCAAGCCGTTCACCAGGTAGCGGCGCAAACCCTGGTCGAACAGCCAGAGGCCCGCCTGGGCGAGCACGAGACCAACCACCACCAGTACCACACCCAGCCCGAGACCGAGCCGGCGCTGGATCGATATCAATTGGCGGCTCCGTTGCCGGTGAAGCGATAGCCCTGCCCGCGACGGGTCTCGATGATCTCGCGGCCCAGCTTGCGGCGCAGGTGATTGATATGCACCTCGATGACATTGGAGTCGCGCTCGGTCTCGCCGTCATACAGGTGCTCGGCCAGGTGCGACTTCGACAGCAACTGGCCCGGATGCAGCATGAAGTACCGCAGCAGGCGGAACTCGGCGGAGGTCAGGTCGACTTCCTTGCCGCCCTGCTGCACGCACTGGCGCGATTCATCCAGGCTCAGCCCGGCCACTTCCAGCTGGCTCTGGTTGGCCAGCCCGCGGGCACGCCGCAGCAGCGCCTGGATACGCAACAACAGTTCCTCGGGATGAAACGGCTTGGTCAGATAGTCGTCGGCGCCGGCCTTCAGGCCGTCGATGCGCTCGGCCCAGGAGCCCCGTGCGGTGAGAATCAGCACCGGCGTCGCCAGACCCATGCCGCGCCACTCCTGCAGCACTTCCAGCCCGGGACGGCCCGGCAGGCCCAGGTCGAGGATCACCAGGTCGTACGGCTCGCTGGCGCCTTGCACCGCAGCGTCGCGCCCATCGGCCAACCAGTCCACCGCATAGCCCTGGCGCGTGAGGGTCGCCAGTAGCTCGTCGGCCAGAGGTACGTGGTCTTCCACCAGCAACAGGCGCATCAGTCGTCTTCCTTATCCTTGAGGATGCGGCCGTCGCGGGCATCCAGTTCCAGTTCGCGCACCACACCGTCGACGGTGAGCAACTCCACTTCGTAAATGTAGTTGCCGTGCTCCTTCTCCAGCTCGGCTTCGAGCAGGCGCGAGCCAGGGTAGCGGCTCAGTGCGGCGGGGAGGATTTCCTCGAAGGGGCGGATCACCCCTTCCTTGCTCAGGCGCAGGGCTTCGTCCTGGCTCAGGTCATGGGCCTGCGCGGCACCGGCCAGGGCGGTGAACGCCAGGCCGAACAGCATCGCGCGCAGCGGAACGGTCTTCATCAGTCATCCTGGTGATCGGTGAGGACTTCGCCGGTGACCGCATCCAGTTCGACATCCCACTTCACGCCCTGGGCGTCCTTGATGTCGACCTTGTACAGATAGCGGCCATGTTCCAGCTCGAGCTCGCTATCGTACACCGAACCGCCAGCATGCTTGGCCAGTGCGGTGCGGTTGAGCTCCTCGAAATTGCGGATGGTGCCCGCATCGCGCAGGCGCAACGCCTCGTCCGGGCCAATGTCATGGGCCGTGGCAACGCCGGCACCCAGCAGCAGTGCGCAGAGCGTGGTCAGGATCAGCAGCCATTTCATGAGCGTACCTCGTCAGAATTTCACTGCTGTCAGATTAAGGTGAAGGACTTAATTCAAGCTGAATCGGCAACGATCATTCACCCCGTGAAGTATCCTTGCTCCACGCGCACAGGCTCTATAATCGCGGCCTGCCACAGCGAGGCCCGCATGACCGCCATCCAGATCAAGACTTCCTCTCTCACCCTCAAGGCCGGAACCCGCGCGCTCCAACACATCCGCGAACAGGGGCTGGCCCCCGCCGATGTAGGAATCCTTCCCGGTGCTGCCGGCGGTCCGAAGGCATTGGGAATCCAGGGCCTGGACCTCGCGCTGTTCGGCGAATGGTTGCCGCGAGCACCACGTGAACGCTCGCTGATCGGGGCGTCCATTGGCTCCTGGCGATTCGCCAGCGCCTGCCTGCCCGACCCGGCCGAAGGCATTCGCCGGCTGGGCGAGCTCTACACCCAGCAACGCTTCGCCCGCAACGCGAGCATCAGCGACGTGTCGAGGAGCTGCGCGAAAATGCTCGACGACCTGCTCGACGGCCGCGACACCAGCGTACTGGACAACCCCTGGTACCGCCTCAACGTGGTGGTAGTGAAGAGCCACGGCCGCCTCGCGCAGGACGGCAAGGCCAATCTCGGCCTGGGCCTGGGTGCGGTGATACGTGACAACCTGGTCGGCCGCCGCCATCTGCGCCGGCACTTCGAACGGCTGATCATCCATGACGCCCGCCGCGCACCGCCGCTTGAGCCGCTGTCGGACTTCCCCTCGCGCTACCTGCACCTGGACCTGGCCAATCTACGCCACGCCCTGCTTGCCTCCGGATCGATCCCCATGGTCATGGAAGGCGTGCGCGACATTCCCGGCGCCGGCCCCGGCACGTACCGCGACGGAGGCCTGCTGGACTATCACCTGGACCTGCCCTACCAGCCCGAAGGCGTGGTGCTCTACCCGCACTTCACCGACAAGGTCATCCCCGGCTGGTTCGACAAGGGCCTGCCCTGGCGCCGTGGTGACGCCGGACGCCTGCAGGATGTACTGCTGCTCGCCCCGTCGAAGGATTACCTGGCGCGCCTGCCGCACAACAAGCTGCCGGATCGCAAGGACTTCCACCGCTACATCGGCGACGACGCAGGGCGCGAACGCTACTGGCGCAAGGCGATGGATGAAAGCCGGCGGATGGGCGACGAGTTTCTCGAACTGGCGGACAGCGGCCGGCTCGGCGAGCGCCTGTTGCCGCTCTAGCTATCACCCCGCCACCGGCGGTTCGCGAGGAGGCTCGCTCCTGCAAAAACGCGTCGTAGCAAGCCGCGCGCGTAGGAGCAACTGTCTTCCCTGGGAAAGTTAGTGCCGGTACTTCCCCTCACCCCAGCCCTCTCCCAGAGGGAGAGGGAGCCGGCCGTGCCAGCAGACGCCATGGTTTCATCCTGCACCGAATGACCCCATCCCCCGCTTGAGCAGTGGGGCGCGCAGTCCGGGTTAGGGGAATGGGTCCTTGATCTCGTAGGAGCGGACTCCGTCCGCGATGGCTTTCCGACCACCCCCTTGAGAAATCTGCAGCGCGAATCAGCCGACCGCAGCGACAGACTCAGCCCGGCTGCCCATCCAGCCGCGGCTTCCAGAACATCGGGCCGTAGTGCCAGGCGAACATCAGGAAAGCCACGACCCAGCAGGCAGCCGCGATGCTCAAGCCTTCCAGCGGCCACCAGATCACCAGCAGCACCCGCGCGACTACGCCAAAGTTGAGCAGAGCGAACGCCCAGGCCATTGCCTTGGGCGGCTGCAGCGGTCGCCCGGTATGGCCCAGGCTGACGCGGGCGATCATCGCCAGGATCAGACCGCCCACTCCGCCCACGGTGAGGGCGTGGATCGCCAGGCTGACGTTGAAGGCCGGCGCGAAGTTCCACAGCGCCATCCCTGCCGGGGCCAGCAGCATCCACAGGTAGGCCAGGTGCAGCGACCAGAGCAGCGGCACACCCCAGAATCCCTTGTCGTACCAACGCCACAAGCGAATCAGGTGCCCCACGGCCAGCGCAGCAAACAGCAAGCCCACCAGTGGGTGCGGGGTCAGGCCGATACCGACTGCGGTCAGCACCGCCACCAGCAGGGTGCCGCCCAGCAGTGAGTTATCCAGCCAGTTCCAGGCCGGCACCTGAGCGGTGCGGCCCAGCCCACGCTGGGTGAAGAAGGGAATCACGCGGCCGCCGATCAGCCCCATCAGGGCCGCCACCAGCCAAAGCGCACCCAACGCGCCACCGCGCTGCCAGCTCTCGTTACCCATCCAGACGCCGGCCATCACCAGTGCATCGGCGAGCGTCAGCAGGCTCAGCACCAGGATGATCGGGTAGTTACGCTTCTGGCGGACCTGCCACAGACTGCGGCCGATGAAGAACGCCAGTGCCGGCATGAACGCCAACTCCAGCACGGTGACCAGCCATAGCGGCGCCCCGACGAGCCAGCCCACCCGCGCCGCCAGCCAGACCAGCGACAGCACCATCAGCGGTCTGCCACTGACGCCAGGGCGCCCGGTCCAGGTCTGCACGGCGGTCAGCA
This sequence comes from Pseudomonas multiresinivorans, assembly GCF_012971725.1. Classification (NCBI taxonomy): domain Bacteria; kingdom Pseudomonadati; phylum Pseudomonadota; class Gammaproteobacteria; order Pseudomonadales; family Pseudomonadaceae; genus Pseudomonas; species Pseudomonas multiresinivorans. Next base: position 3,148,230 of record NZ_CP048833.1, on the reverse strand, counting down.
GGAAGCCGGCAATGATCGCCGCCGCGAAGCCAAAGAGCATTTCATGGCGATGCCAGCCCAGCCAGCCGCCCAACGGTTGCCACGTGGGCAACAATCCGAGCAGCACGGCCGCCCAGGCCGCGATGGCGATCAGCGCGAACACCGCGCCGCCGAGGAAGAACGGGCGGAACCCCAGGCGCCACAAGGGCGCGATGGTCAGCAGAGCCTTTCGATCAACCAGTAACACAGCAAGCCTCCCAGCCGTCCTTGCGCATCTGATGCTGGGCCACCAGCCGCAGCACGTAGCCCAGCTTCAATAATGTGGGCCCGAGGATGGTGAAGGCATGAGCTGCGACAACGCTTTGCAGGCTCAGATGACCATCGACGAAATAGGCTCCCACAATTCCCAGAAGCAGCAACACGAGCCCGCCGGTCAGCAGTGACCAGGACATCGAAAGATTGCGTTGCGGGCAAGCGAAAAGACTTTCCATCACACACCTCCTCGGGTTGCGCCGGCCAGCCATCGGGTCGGCGCTCAGGTTCAGGCCTCCAGCGCGCTGGCCGGGCCGAAGAACTCGTAGTGGGACTGTTGCTCAGGTACACCGATCTCGCGCAGGTGACGCTTCACCTGCGCCATGAACGGCTTGGGACCGAGGAAATAGGCGTCCAGGTCGCGGTCTTCCGGCAGCCAGTCGGCCAACAACTCCTGGCTGAGGAAGCCTTCGACATGCGCGGCGTCCTGTGCACGCGGCTCGCTGTAGCAGAAGTAATGCTTGAGCTGCGGATGCGCGTCGGACTGCGCCTCTACCCACTCGCGGAACGCATGTACACCACCGTGGCGAGCGCAGTGGATGAAATGCACTTCGCGGCCGGATTCCAGCGCCGGTTTGAGCATGGCCAGCGCCGGGGTGATGCCGACCCCGGCAGTGATCAGTGCCAGCGGCTTGTCGCCACTGCGCAGGACGAAATCACCCGCCGGCGGGAACAGGTCCAGTTCATCACCGACGTTCAGGCGGTCGTGCAGGTAGTTCGAAACCTTGCCTTCGGGCTCACGCTTCACACTGATGCGGTATTCACGGCCGTTGGGCGCATCGGACAGCGAGTAAGTGCGGCGTACTTCTTCCCCGCCAATATCCAGTGAAAGTCCGATGTACTGCCCCGGCTGGAAGTCCAGCAGCAGCTCGCCATCCAGCGGCTGGAAGTAGAACGAGGTGATCTCCTCGCTCTCGGCTTCCTTGCGGGCGATGCGGAAGCGCCGGGCGCCTCGCCAGCCGCCGCGCTGCTCGGCATTCTGCTGATACACCGACTCCTCGGCACCAATCAGGATATCGGCCAGTTGGCCATAGGCGGCGGCCCAGGCATCGATCACTTCCTGGGTAGCGATCTCCTCGCCCAGTACTTCGCGGATCGCGCGCAGCAGGCAGGTGCCGACGATCGGGTAGTGTTCCGGCTGGATCTGCAGGGCAACGTGCTTGTTGACGATCTTCGCCACCAGCGGGCCGAGCTGCTCCAGTTCATCGATGTGGCGGGCATACATCAGCACGCCATTGGCCAGCGCGCGGGGCTGGTCCCCGGAGGCCTGGTGTGCCTGGTTGAACAGCGGACGAACTTCCGGGTACTCGCTGAGCATCATCTTGTAGAAGTGCTGGGTCAGGGTCTCTCCGCCGGTCTCCAGCAGCGGGACAGTGGCCTTGACCAGGGTACGGTGTTCGTTGGACAGCATGTGGATCTCCTCGGGTTGGCCAGACAGCGAGTGGGACTGCCTGTGCTTTCTGAAAGGTGTATTTCAGGAAGCGTGCCAAGCTTGCAGCCCTTGATTTCCGGTCACTCCGCTTAAAAATGAGTCATAATGACCCGAATCTTCTGATGTCAAAAAGACTTCGCAGAGGTCAAAATGACTCGAAACCCCCTACTCGCCACCCTCCTCCCACTGGTCGCCGATCTGTCCCGCGAATTGCCGGACGGCGAACGCTACCGCCGCCTGCTCGAAGCCCTTCGCGGCCTGCTGCCTTGCGATGCCACTGCCCTGCTGCGCCTGGAAGGCGACCAGCTGGTGCCCCTGGCCGTCGATGGTCTCAGTCAGGACACCCTCGGCCGCCGCTTCAAGATCAGTGAGCACCCTCGCCTGCGCGCCCTCATCGAACATCCGGGGCCGACACACTTCGCCGCCGACTGCGGCCTGCCTGATCCCTACGACGGCCTGGTGGAGGGACTCCACGGCCACCTGGAAGTCCACGATTGCCTGGGCTGCCCGCTGTTTCTCGACGGGCAGCCCTGGGGTCTTCTGACCCTGGATGCACTGGATCCTGAGCGGTTCTCCACGGGCGACCTGGACAACCTGGAGGCCTTTGCCAGCCTGGCAGCGGCCACGGTCAAGGCCAGCCAGCGCATGCTTGATCTGGCCTTGCGCGCCGATCAGGAACAGCAACGTGCGGACGCCTATCAGCGCGCTTCCGGCGATCAGCCCAGAGAACTGATTGGCCAGAGCAAGGCCCACCAGGCCTTGATGGGCGAAATCCAGGTGGTGGCCGGCAGCGATCTGAGCGTGTTGATCACCGGGGAGACCGGTGTCGGCAAGGAACTGGTGGCCCAATCGATCCACGCCAACTCGCTGCGTCGCAGCCAGCCGCTGATCAGCCTGAACTGCGCAGCACTGCCGGAAACCCTGGTGGAAAGCGAGTTGTTTGGCCACGTTCGCGGCGCCTTTTCCGGCGCTGTGGGCGAACGGCGTGGCAAGTTCGAGCTGGCCGATGGCGGCACCCTCTTCCTCGACGAAGTCGGTGAGCTACCGCTGGCTATCCAGGCAAAGCTGCTGCGCGTTCTGCAGAGCGGCCAGCTGCAACGTCTGGGCTCTGATCGAGAGCATCACGTGGATGTACGCCTGATTGCCGCCACTAACCGTGATCTCGCCGAAGAGGTCCGCACCGGCCGCTTCCGCGCCGATCTCTACCACCGGCTGAGTGTCTACCCGCTGCGCGTGCCACCGCTACGTGAACGGGGGAACGATATCCTGCTGCTGGCGGGCTACTTCCTCGAACAGAATCGGCCACGCCTGGGGCTGCGCAGCCTGAGACTCACGCGCGAAGCCCAGTCAGCGCTGGTCGGCTACCCGTGGCCGGGAAACGTACGGGAACTGGAACACCTGATCGGTCGTGCATCTCTGAAAGCACTCGCAAATCACTCACAGCGCTCGCGCATCCTAAGCCTGGGTGTCGAGGATCTGACACTCAACTCCTTGCATAAGGGTGCCGATGAGAACCTCGCCGCAGAGACTTCGAGCGATTCGGACAGCGTGCCGACCGGAGGGCTGCGTCCCGCGGTGGATGCCTTCCAGCGGCGCATGATCAGTCAGAGCCTGGAGCGGCACGACGGCAACTGGGCTGCCGTCGCCCGCGACATGGGCCTGGATCGTGCCAACCTCAACCGCCTGGCCAGACGCCTGGCGATCAAATGAACCCTACCGGACCCGCACGACGCTAGGTGGGCGAAATCGTGGGCAGGCCCGGAGGGTACTCTTCCCCGATGAGGCGGCTGATGACTGTTCAGCCAGCTTGCCTCACAGGGCCATCCTCAGGTATCGGAGCGCTTACCGCGAATCAACAGGTCGACGCGCCGGTTGGGCGCGTTGCAGTTGATTCGATCGTTACGCGAACCACCATCACACTGCACCACAGGCTCGCTACTGCCATAACCTACGGCCCGGATCGCCTCGGTGCCTACGCCCAGTTGCAGCAGGACGCTTTTCACTGTTTGCGCGCGAGCCTCCGACAGGCGTTGATTGGACTGCACGCTGCCGATGGGATCGGCATGCCCGCCCACTTCCACGCTTTCCACATGCTGCGACTTGATCGCTTCGGCGATCTTGCGTAGCTCCGCGTGCCCCACATCGGTAATGTCCGAGTACCCGCTCTTGCCAAAGTGGAACAACACGTCACTGCGCAGACTCAGTCGCGTCTCGGTCTCGCAGGGCACGACCGCGCTGGCGCGATTGATGACATGACGCTGCAAGCGCAGGCTCTGCAACTGCCGCTCGGCGCTCTGACGAGCCTGAACCACCGGCGTGCTTGATTTCGGGTTTACCGGAACCTCGAGGAAGTAGGTCTTTCCGCCCTCGAAGACTGCCGACGCCCGAGGGTTCAGCTTGCCCTCATACAGCGGTTCATCGCCTATATAGGACTCCAGGGTGTGTTCGCCCGCCGGGATACAGAACACGGTATAGCCGCCAGGCATCAAAGCACCTTGCAGCTCGCGGTCCACATACACATTGGCGCCTTGCGTACCCTGGTCGGCACCGCGGAAGAACACGACCTGGGACTGCTCGGCAGCGACAGACTCCACCGGGTGGTAGGCAGCGCCGAAGATGGACTCGTTCTGATTGGCCAGAACGGAGGCGCTGCAGCTGATGGCCGCGCTGAGAATGCTCAGTTGGGCCGCTCTGTGCATAGCCCTGTAAATGGGATATTCCATTGAAAGACTCTCCTTCGCCTCGTTGTGGATACAACGAGGCGTGCAAATGAAATGGTGGTAACGCCGGAGTGCGGAAGCTTCCGCACTCCGGCCAGGCCTTAGCCGACGAGGTGAACCTGCAGCTTGTCCTCGACCAGCAGCTCGGCCGAGCCATAGGTATAAACCTTGTAGCTATGGCCATCGCTGGAGGCGGTGGACTCGGTCCAGGCGATACCGGTCTTGGTCAGGTCGACACTGCCGGTCTGCCCATCGATCACCATCTGCTTCTTGCCGTCCTTGAACATCATGTCGGTCTGGCCCATGCGCAGAACGTCATCCAGCTTCACCGTCATCGAGTTGCCCCCGCTGCCCAGGTCGAACTTCTCGAAGTTCATGACCTTGGCCTGCATGGCGCCCAGGTTGAGGTTCAGGCCGCTGCCGTCCAGTACCAGGGTGTCGGTACCGGTGCCGCCATCCACTGCGCGGAAGTCCAGGGAAACGACGTGGATCGAGTCGTTACCGGAACCGCCGTTGGCGAAGTCGCCCTTGCCGATGTTCAGGATGGTGTCGTTGCCGGCACCGCCCAGGATCAGGTTGTGGTCGACCGGCTTCCCGTCGATACCCTTGCCATCGGCGATGATCACGTCGTCACCGGTGGTGTACATCTTGGTGAAGTCGGCCTTCGAGTAGTAGATGTACGCCGCGCCGGAATTACTGCCTCCGTGAGTGGTGTCGGTGCTGCCATCCGGATAGGTCCCATAGATGCTGCTGGTTGGAGCACTGCCGGCAATGTCGATGATGCCGTCGCCGTTCCAGTCACCCATGGCCACGGACTGCCCCAGGTGTTCGCCGGCGGTCTGGCCGTAAAGGACATAACCCTTGCTCGGATCACTGATCAGATCAGTAATCGAGATCGCCGGAACACCGTTGGTGAAGTTTTCCTCACGGCCGTAGATGACGTAGATCGCCCCACACTCGCTCTTGCCGTTAGCGGTCACCTTCGGCGCACCGATGATGAAGTCAGCGATACCATCACCGTTGACGTCTCCGCCGCCGACAATGCCGGCACCGAACCACTCGTTCGCATCGACCCATTTGGACGTCGTGGACTTGTCGTTGAGGATGGTGAAGCCATCGGCGCTGGTCAGCGCGCGGCTACCGGCCGGAACCGCACCGGTAGCCGAGTTGGCCAGACCGATTGGCTGGGTAACGTCGAGACCACCCTTCTTGCCGTAAATAACTACGGTGCGGTCGATGCCAGCGTTCGGCATGCCGAAGGCAAAGTCGTCCACGCCATCACCGTTGATGTCGCCCAGGCGGGCAACCGGGTGGTAGCCATACCAGCGATCCACCAGCATGTTGTTGTCGGCGGTGACGAAGCGCACACCGTCAATGCCATCGCGGAATTTCGCCAGGTCCATCGTGGTCCCGAAGCCGCCCGCCTTGCCATAAACCAGATAGCTGGTGGTGCCATCGTTACCCTCGAAGAACATGTCCTCGATACCATCGCCGTTGATGTCGCCAACAGTGCCCATGTACAGGCCCATCGCCGCCTTGTCGCCAGCCGCCAGGGCGAACGTGGTGTTGCGCACGTCCGAGGTAATGGTCTCCTTGGCCAGGTCCGTGGTCGGCACGAAGGTGTCGGGGTATCGAGCATCGGTCCCGACGTACTTCATGTAGATGTTCTGCCACGGCTTGCCGTCGGCCAGGGTAGCGCCGCCGTAGATGACCTGAACCGAGCCCTGCTTCCAGCCCGCGGAGCCGTTGGTGTAGCCGCCCCAGTTGCTGAAGATCAGGTCGGTGTAGCCATCACCATCGATGTCGCCGCCCGCCGAACCGAAGAACATCCAGGAGTCGGTGCCGTGACCGGTGACCGGGTTACGGGTCGAGATCAGGAAGCCGTGGCTGTTATCGCCGTCGTTGATCGACTTGAGGTCCAGCGTGCCATTGGTGTAGGTGCCATTCGGCCCACCGAAGAGCACATACATGCTGTCCTGGTAGTGGCTGCCCACCGCGATGTCGGCGTAACCGTCACCGTTGAAGTCAGCCAGCGCCGAAGCAACCATGCCTTCCTGCGTGAAGCGCGGATCGGTGTTGGTAATGATCAGTCCCTGGCTCGGCTTCAACGCTCCCAGGTTCCCCAGGTTCGGTAGGCCGCTCCCAGTGCCATAGATCAGGTAGGACTTGCCGAGATCGCTGCTGGTGGTGTTGGCATTGGGCGCCGTAACGAAGAAGTCATCGATGCCGTCGCCATTGAAGTCGCCCACGTTGGTGATCAGCCAGCCAGCGTTGTCGCCCGGCTTCTCGCCGACCAGCGTACTGCGCGTAGCACTGTTGATCACCAGGTCGTCGGTACCGCCATGGGCGCCGATCAGCTTGCCGGCATTCGGTGTCTGTACGTTACCCGCCTCGTCGACCACCACGGCCTTGAGCTTGTAGGTGCCGTCCTTGAGGCTCGGCAGGTCGACTGTCCAGGTGCCATCTGAGTTGACCTTGACGCCACTGACGAAGACGGTGTCGCCCGCATCCAGCTTGCCATCGTTGTTCTTGTCATCGAACAGGGTAACGGTGAGCTTGTCGAAGGCATCGCTGCCGGTGGTTACCTTGCCGTTGATGGTCGGCGTGGCATCGCCAGTGATGTTGTCGTCGTTGTAATCACCCCAGTCGCTACCCGGATCCAGGTCAATCGTCGTGGTGTTGCTCGGCCCGGAGATGTCGATGATCACCTGCTGGGTCGTTACCTGGCCGGCAATACCGGTCTGGCTGACCACGCGCGCCTCGAAGATATAGGTACCCGCCGCCATCGTCACCGAAGTGTTGTCATAGGACCAGCGCAGACGATCCTCGCTCAGCACGGCGTCCTTCCAGCTCACGCCCCCGTCGGAGGAGAACTGCACCTTCTCACCGGCCGACACCGCCGTATCCACCTTCCCATTGATCACCAGAGTCTGATCGCGGGTGATGAAGTCATGGTCGGAAATCCCCGTATCTTCGGTGATCCCGGTGATAGTGGCGAGGTTGCTCGGTACCGACGAATCCAGCGTAATGCTGTACTTCGAGCTCGGCGCCGTACTGTTGCCAGCCGGGTCGGACTCCACCGCAGTCAGGTCGTTCAGGCCCGAGACCAGTGCGGCCGAGGGCTGCATGGACCAATTGCCATTGGCATCAACAATGGCGCTGCCGATCTTGTGATTATCGTTGCTGTCCTTTGTGTACACCGTGATGATGTCGCCAGCTGTACCGGTACCGCTGATCACCGGACGCGAGTCATCAGTGAGGCCACCGTTACCGATGTTACCGGTGATATCACCCACGCTGTCCAGCACGCCAGTGATCGCCAGCTTGGTGTAATCCGGCGGGGTGTAGTCGGTAGTGAGGCTGAAGACATCCGACTTGACGCTGGTGTTGCCGGCCTTGTCGGTCGCATCGACGGTGAAGTTGTGATCTCCCTCGCTGATACCGGTGGTCGGCGTGTAGCTCCAGGCGCCATTGGCGTCGGCCATCACCGAGCCCAGCACCGAGCCGTTGTCGTAGATGGTGACCTTCGAGTTGGCTTCGGCCTGCCCCGACAGCGTCGGGGTCGGGTCGTCCGTCACGCCATGGTTGGCGATCGGGCCCTGGATGGCGCCCACGTCATCGGTCACCAGATCGATGCTCGGTTTGACCGGTGCCACGGTATCGATGATGAAGGTGAACGGCGTTGTCGGATCGCTGACGTTACCGGCCTTATCCGTTGCGGTAGCGGTAATGCTGTGTTCACCCTGTCCCATGTCCGAGACCGGGGTGAAACTCCAGGTGCCATCGGCTTTCACCGTAGTGCTGCCCAGCTCGACAGTCCCATCGGAAACTTTGATGGTGCTGCCAGCCTTGCCAGTACCCTGGATTTCCGGACGAGTATCGTCGGTATAGCCACCATTGCTGATGTCGCCGGTGATGCTACCGACATCGTCGATCAGGTGGGTAATCGAGACCAGCACCTGGGAGGTATCCACGATCACGTTCAGCGGGCTGTTCTGACCGCTGCTGTTGCCAGCCTTATCCAGTACTTCCGTGCTGAATGCATGGTTGCCATCAGGCAACGCGGCGGTCGGCGTGAAGCTCCACTTGCCGTCGGCACCCACATCGGCTTCGCCGATCTTCGCGCCGTTGTCGAAGATGATGACCTTGCCATTCGGCTCGGCACCACCGCTGAACACCGGACGGTTGTCGTCGGTGGTATCACCGGCGTGTAGCGGGCCAGTTACCGCGCCCACGTTGTCGGTCACCGCCAGGCCGGTCACATTGGCCGGTGCCGTGGTGTCGACGCTGAAGTTCCAGCCTCCAGTCGGTGCACTGACCTGACCGATAGGATCGGTCGCCGTGGCAGTGACGTTGTGCAGACCGTCCGCCAGCGCGCTGGTGGTAATGCTCCAGCTGCCATTGGCATCGGCCACCGCACTGCCGATCAGGGTGCTGCCGTCGTACAGCTTGACGGTAGTGCCCGCATCCGAAGTGCCCTTGAAGGTCGGCTGGTTGTCGTCGGTCACGTCGCCTTTCTGCAGGAAGCCGGTGTACGGCCCTACATCGTCGAAGACGCTTTCGATGGTCGGTACAGCCGGCCCTACCGTCATCACGGTGACGCTGTATGTCGCGCTCGGCGCCGTGGTGTTGCCCGCCACGTCACGCTCGACCGCGGTCAACTCGTTGAGACCCGAATTGAGCCCTGTCGTCGGGGTCAGCGACCAGTGGCCGCTGGCATCGACGATGGCACTGCCGATCTGATGGTTGCCAGTGGAGTCCTTGTCGTAGACGAAGATCGTGTCACCGGCCGTACCGGTACCACTGATCACCGGACGGGTGTCGTCGGTGCTGCCATTGTTGGCGACGTTACCGGTCACTTCACCCACGCTGTCCAGCACGCCAGTAATGGCCAGCTTGCTGTAGTCCGGCGGGGTGTAGTCGGTGGTGAGACTGAAGACATCCGACTTGACGCTGGTGTTGCCGGCCTTGTCGGTCGCATCGACGGTGAAGTTGTGATCACCCTCGCTGATACCGGTGGTCGGCGTGTAGCTCCAGGCGCCATTGGCGTCGGCCATCACCGAGCCCAGCACCGAGCCGTTGTCGTAGATGGTGACCTTCGAGTTGGCTTCGGCCTGCCCCGACAGCGTCGGGGTCGGATCATCCGTCACGCCATGGTTGGCGATCGGGCCCTGGATGGCGCCCACGTCATCGGTCACCAGATCGATGCTCGGTTTGACCGGTGCCACGGTATCGATGATGAAGGTGAACGGCGTTGTCGGATCGCTGACGTTACCGGCCTTATCCGTTGCGGTAGCGGTAATGCTGTGTTCACCCTGTCCCATGTCCGAGACCGGGGTGAAACTCCAGGTGCCATCGGCTTTCACCGTAGTGCTGCCCAGCTCGACAGTCCCATCGGAAACTTTGATGGTGCTGCCAGCCTTGCCAGTACCCTGGATTTCCGGACGAGTATCGTCGGTATAGCCACCATTGCTGATGTCGCCGGTGATGCTACCGACATCGTCGATCAGGTGGGTAATCGAGACCAGCACCTGGGAGGTATCCACGATCACGTTCAGCGGGCTGTTCTGACCGCTGCTGTTGCCAGCCTTATCCAGTACTTCCGTGCTGAATGCATGGTTGCCATCAGGCAACGCGGCGGTCGGCGTGAAGCTCCACTTGCCGTCGGCACCCACATCGGCTTCGCCGATCTTCGCGCCGTTGTCGAAGATGATGACCTTGCCATTCGGCTCGGCACCACCGCTGAACACCGGACGGTTGTCGTCGGTGGTATCACCGGCGTGTAGCGGGCCAGTTACCGCGCCCACGTTGTCGGTCACCGCCAGGCCGGTCACATTGGCCGGTGCCGTGGTGTCGACGCTGAAGTTCCAGCCTCCAGTCGGTGCACTGACCTGACCGATAGGATCGGTCGCCGTGGCAGTGACGTTGTGCAGACCGTCCGCCAGCGCGCTGGTGGTAATGCTCCAGCTGCCATTGGCATCGGCCACCGCACTGCCGATCAGGGTGCTGCCGTCGTACAGCTTGACGGTAGTGCCCGCATCCGAAGTGCCCTTGAAGGTCGGCTGGTTGTCGTCGGTCACGTCGCCTTTCTGCAGGAAGCCGGTGTACGGCCCTACATCGTCGAAGACGCTTTCGATGGTCGGTACAGCCGGCCCTACCGTCATCACGGTGACGCTGTATGTCGCGCTCGGCGCCGTGGTGTTGCCCGCCACGTCACGCTCGACCGCGGTCAACTCGTTGAGACCCGAATTGAGCCCTGTCGTCGGGGTCAGCGACCAGTGGCCGCTGGCATCGACGATGGCACTGCCGATCTGATGGTTGCCAGTGGAGTCCTTGTCGTAGACGAAGATCGTGTCACCGGCCGTACCGGTACCACTGATCACCGGACGGGTGTCGTCGGTGCTGCCATTGTTGGCGACGTTACCGGTCACTTCACCCACGCTGTCCAGCACGCCAGTAATGGCCAGCTTGCTGTAGTCCGGCGGGGTGTAGTCGGTGGTGAGACTGAAGACATCCGACTTGACGCTGGTGTTGCCGGCCTTGTCGGTCGCATCGACGGTGAAGTTGTGATCACCCTCGCTGATACCGGTGGTCGGCGTGTAGCTCCAGGCGCCATTGGCGTCGGCCATCACCGAGCCCAGCACCGAGCCGTTGTCGTAGATGGTGACTTTCGAGTTGGCTTCGGCCTGGCCCGACAGCGTCGGGGTCGGGTCGTCCGTCACGCCATGGTTGGCGATCGGGCCCTGGATGGCGCCCACGTCATCAATTACCAGGTCGATGGTCGGTTTGACCGGTGCCACGGTATCGATGATGAAGGTGAACGGCGCAGTCGGATCGCTGACATTACCTGCCTTATCCGTTGCGGTAGCGGTAATGCTGTGAGCACCCTGCCCCAGATCGAAGGCCGGGGTGAAGCTCCACTTCTCGCTCGCACCCACGGTCACCGAGCCCAGTACTGTGGTGCCGTCGGAGATCGTGACAATGCTGCCAGCCTTGCCAGTACCCTGGATTTCCGGACGGGTATCGTCGGTATAGCCACCGTTGCTGATGTCGCCGGTGATGCTACCGACATCATCGATCAGGTGGGTAATCGAGACCAGCACCTGGGAGGTATCCACGATCACGCTCAGCGGGGCGTTCTGACCGCTGCTGTTGCCAGCCTTGTCCAGCACTTCCGTGCTGAACGCATGGTTGCCATCAGGCAACGAGGCGGTCGGCGTGAAGCTCCACTTGCCATCGGCACCCACATCGGCTTCGCCGATCTTCGCGCCGTTGTCGAAGATGATGACCTTGCCATTTGGCTCGGCACCACCACTGAACACCGGACGGTTGTCGTCGGTGGTATCACCGGCGTGCAGCGGACCAGTTACCGCGCCGACGTTGTCGGTCACCGTCAGGCCGGTCACGTTGGCCGGTGCCGTGGTGTCGACGCTGAAGTTCCAACCTCCAGTCGGTGCACTGACCTGACCGATAGGATCGGTCGCCGTGGCAGTGACGTTGTGCAGACCATCCGCCAGCGCGCTGGTGGTAATGCTCCAGCTGCCATTGGCATCGGCCACCGCACTGCCGATCAGGGTGCTGCCGTCGTACAGCTTGACGGTAGTGCCCGCATCCGAAGTGCCCTTGAAGGTCGGCTGGCTGTCGTCGGTCACGTCGCCCTTCTGCAGGAAACCGGTATACGGCCCTACATCGTCGAAGACGCTTTCGATGGTCGGCACAGCTGGTCCTACCGTCACCACGGTGACGCTGTATTTCGCGCTCGGCGCCGTGGTGTTGCCTGCCACGTCACGCTCGACCGCAGTCAGCTCGTTGACCCCCGAGATCAAGGGGGCCGTCGGGGTCAGCGACCAGTGGCCGCTGGCATCGACGATGGCACTGCCGACCTGATGGTTGCCGGTGGAGTCCTTGTCGTAGACGAAGATCGTGTCACCGGCCGTGCCGGTACCACTGATCACCGGACGGGTGTCGTCGGTGCTGCCATTGTTGGCGACGTTACCGGTCACTTCACCCACGCTGTCCAGCACGCCAGTAATGGCCAGCTTGCTGTAGTCCGGCGGGGTGTAGTCGGTGGTGAGGCTGAAGACATCCGACTTGACGCTGGTGTTGCCAGCCTTGTCGGTCGCATCGACGGTGAAGTTGTGATCACCCTCGCTGATACCGGTGGTCGGCGTGTAGCTCCAGGCGCCATTGGCGTCGGCCATCACCGAGCCCAGCACCGAGCCGTTGTCGTAGATGGTGACCTTCGAGTTGGCTTCGGCCTGCCCCGACAGCGTCGGGGTCGGGTCGTCCGTCACGCCATGGTTGGCGATCGGGCCCTGGATGGCACCCACGTCATCAATTACCAGGTCGATGGTCGGCTTGACCGGTGCCACGGTATCGATGATGAAGGTGAACGGCGCAGTCGGATCGCTGACATTACCTGCCTTATCCGTTGCGGTAGCGGTAATGCTGTGAGCACCCTGCCCCAGATCGAAGGCCGGGGTGAAGCTCCACTTCTCGCTCGCACCCACGGTCACCGAGCCCAGTACTGTGGTGCCGTCGGAGATCGTGACAATGCTGCCAGCCTTGCCAGTACCCTGGATTTCCGGACGGGTATCGTCGGTATAGCCACCGTTGCTGATGTCGCCGGTGATGCTACCGACATCATCGATCAGGTGGGTAATCGAGACCAGGACCTTGGAGGTATCCACGATCACGCTCAGCGGGGCGTTCTGACCGCTGCTGTTGCCAGCCTTGTCCAGCACTTCCGTGCTGAACGCATGGTTGCCATCAGGCAACGAGGCGGTCGGCGTGAAGCTCCACTTGCCATCGGCACCTACATCGGCCTCGCCGATTGCCTTGCCGTTGTCGTAGATGATGACCTTGCCGTTTGGCTCGGCTCCGCCGCTGAACACCGGACGGTTGTCGTCAGTGGTATCACCCGCATGCAGCGGGCCAGTTACCGCGCCCACGTTGTCGGTCACCGCCAGGCCGGTCACGTTGGCCGGTGCCGTAGTGTCGACGCTGAAGTTCCAACCTCCAGTCGGTGCACTGACCTGACCGATAGGATCGGTCGCCGTGGCAGTGACGTTGTGCAGACCATCCGCCAGCGCGCTGGTGGTAATGCTCCAGCTGCCATTGGCATCGGCCACCGCACTGCCGATCAGGGTGCTGCCGTCGTACAGCTTGACGGTAGTGCCCGCATCCGAAGTGCCCTTGAAGGTCGGCTGGCTGTCGTCGGTCACGTCGCCCTTCTGCAGGAAACCGGTATACGGCCCTACATCGTCGAAGACGCTTTCGATGGTCGGCACAGCTGGTCCTACCGTCACCACGGTGACGCTGTATTTCGCGCTCGGCGCCGTGGTGTTGCCTGCCACGTCACGCTCGACCGCAGTCAGCTCGTTGACCCCCGAGATCAAGGGGGCCGTCGGGGTCAGCGACCAGTGGCCGCTGGCATCGACGATGGCACTGCCGATCTGATGGTTGCCAGTGGAGTCCTTGTCGTAGACGAAGATCGTGTCACCGGCCGTGCCGGTACCACTGATCACCGGACGGGTGTCGTCGGTGCTGCCATTGTTGGCGACGTTACCGGTCACTTCACCCACGCTGTCCAGCACGCCAGTAACGGCCAGCTTGCTGTAGTCCGGCGGGGTGTAGTCGGTGGTGAGGCTGAAGACATCCGACTTGGTGCTGGTGTTGCCAGCCTTGTCGGTCGCATCGACGGTGAAGTTGTGATCACCCTCGCTGATACCGGTGGTTGGCGTGTAGCTCCACGCGCCATTGGCGTCGGCCATCACCGAGCCCAGCACCGAGCCGTTGTCGTAGATGGTGACTTTCGAGTTGGCTTCGGCCTGGCCCGACAGCGTCGGGGTCGGGTCGTCCGTCACGCCATGGTTGGCGATCGGGCCCTGGATGGCGCCCACGTCATCAATTACCAGGTCGATGGTCGGTTTGACCGGTGCCACGGTATCGATGGTGAAGGTGAACGCCGTGGTCGGATCGCTGACGTTACCCGCCTTATCTGTTGCGGTGGCGGTAATGCTGTGCGCACCCTGCCCCAAGTCCGAGACCGGGGTGAAACTCCAGGTGCCATCGGCTTTCACCGTGGTGCTGCCCAGTTCGACGTTGCCATCAAAGACTTTGATGATGCTACCGGCTTTCCCGACACCCTGGATCTCCGGACGGGTATCGTCGGTATAGCCACCATTGCTGATGTCGCCGGTGATGCTGCCGACATCGTCGACCACATGTGTGATCAAGACCGGCATGCCAATGGTATCCACGATCACGTTCAGCGGACTGTTCTGACCGCTGCTGTTGCCGGCCTTGTCCAGTACTTCCGTGCTGAATGCATGGTTGCCATCAGGCAACGAGGCGGTCGGCGTGAAGCTCCACTTGCCGTCGGCACCCACATCGGCTTCGCCGATCTTCGCGCCGTTGTCGAAGATGATGACCTTGCCATTCGGCTCGGCACCACCGCTGAACACCGGACGGTTGTCGTCGGTGGTATCACCGGCGTGTAGCGGGCCAGTTACCGCGCCAACGTTGTCGGTCACCGTAAGGCCGGTCACGTTGGCCGGTGCCGTGGTGTCGACGCTGAAGTTCCAGCCTCCCGTCGGGCTGCTAACCAGACCCACGCTATTGGTCGCAGTGGCAACTACATTGTGCGTACCGTCAGCCAGAACACTTGTGGTGATTTCCCACTTGCCATTGGCATCGGTAACGGCACTACCGATCAGGGTGCTGCCGTCATACAACTTGACGATGGTGCCCGGATCGGAGGAGCCCTTGAAGGTCGGCTGGCTGTCGTCGGTCACGTCGCCCTTCTGCAGGAAGCCGGTATACGGCCCTACATCGTCGTACACGTTATCGATGGCTGGTACCGATGGGCCTACCGTCACCAAGGTGACGCTGTACTTTTCGCATGGCGCGGTCTTGTTGCCTGCCGCATCCATCTCGACAGCGGTCAGGTCGTTAACGCCGGAAACCAGTGGGAGTGACGGGGTCAACTTCCAGGTGCCATCAGAATCTACAGTGGCCCGGCCGATCTCATGGTTGCCGGTGCTGTCCTTGCTGAAGACGATGACGGTATCGCCAGCGGTACCCTTACCGCTGATCTCCGGACGCG
The DNA here is from genome assembly GCF_012971725.1 of Pseudomonas multiresinivorans. Taxonomy (NCBI): domain Bacteria; kingdom Pseudomonadati; phylum Pseudomonadota; class Gammaproteobacteria; order Pseudomonadales; family Pseudomonadaceae; genus Pseudomonas; species Pseudomonas multiresinivorans. The sequence continues at coordinate 3,132,680 of NZ_CP048833.1, read as the reverse complement.
CGTCATCGGTCTCGCCACCATTCACGATGTTGCCTGTGATCAGGCCGACGTGATCTTCAACACCGGTGATCGACAGCTTGGTAAAGTCCGGCGGGGTGTAGTCGGTATCTACCGCGTAAACATCGGACTTGACGCTGACGTTTCCTGCAGCATCGGTCGCTGTGATCGTAAAGTCATGATGACCTTCGGAAAGCGCAATGGCGGGTGTGTAGCTCCAAGCCCCATTGGCATCGGCGACCGTTTCACCCAGCTTCGAGCCGTTGTCGTAGATAATGACCTTGGAACCGGGCTCCGCCTCGCCGGAGAGGACCGGCTTGGAGTCATCGGTCACGCCACCCCTGGCAACCACGCCCTGGATCTCGCCCACATAGTCGTACACCGAATCGATGCTCGGCTTGACGGGGGCGCTGTAGTCAGTGGTGATACTGAAGACGTCCGAGTTGGCGCTGGTATTTCCAGCAGCGTCGGTCGCAGTGACGGTGAAGTCATGCTTACCTTCGGTGATCGGGGTGGTTGGTGTATAGCTCCATTGACCCGACTTGTCGGCGATCACTTCGCCCAGCTTGGCGCCGTTATCGTAGACCGCCACCCTGGAGCCAGCTTCGGCTTTCCCCGAGAGGGTCGGGTTCGGGTCGTCACTCACCCCGCCATTGGCGATCGGCCCCTGAACCGCGCCCACATCATCCAGAACCTGGTCGATAGTCGGCTTGCCTGGCGCAGTGGTATCAACGATGAAAACGAACGTCGCTGGGTCGCTGACATTGCCTGCCAGATCGGTTGCAGTGGCCTTGATGGTGTGCGCACCTTCGGACAGAGAGGCCGTTGGCTTGAAGGTCCAGCTACCATCAGCCATCACCCCGGCGGTTCCCAGTTTGGTAGAACCGTCATATACGGTGATGATGCTGCCGACCTTGCCAGTACCCTGGATGGTCGGACGAGTATCGTCGGTGGAGCCACCGTTACTGATGTCACCAGTGATGCTGCCGACATCGTCGATCAGGTGGGTGATCGAGACCAGCACCTTGGACGTGTCCACGATCACGTTCAGTGGAACGCTCTGACCACTGCTGTTACCAGCCCGGTCGAGCACCTCCGTGCTGAACGCATGGTCGCCATTAGCCAACGCGGCGGTCGGGATGAAACTCCATTTGCCATCGGCCCCCACATCGGCTTCGCCGATTGCCTTGCCGTTGTCGTAGATGATGACCTTGCCGTTTGGCTCGGCACCACCGCTGAACACCGGACGGTTGTCGTCGGTGGTATCACCGGCATGCAGCGGACCAGTTACCGTGCCGACGTTATCGGTGACGCTCAAACCCGTCACGTTGTCCGGCGCGGTAGTGTCGACGATGAAGTTCCACACCCCCGTCGGATCACTGCTCTGACCTACGCTGTTGGTAGCGGTGGCAATCACCTCATGCGGACCGTCGGCCAGCTTATCGGTGGTGATGCTCCAGTTACCGCTGGCATCGGCCATGGTGCTGCCGATCAGCGCGCTACCGTCATACAGTTTGATGACGCTGCCGCCGTCAGCGGAGCCCTTGAAGGTCGGTGTGCTGTCGTCAGTGACATCACCTTTCTGCAGGAAGCCCTGGTATGGACCGACATCGTCATGAACGCTGATGATGGTCGGCACCGACGGCGTACCAATCACAACGTCAATGCTGTACTTCGCGCTCGGATCGGTCTTGTTGCCCGCTACGTCCATCTCGACAGCAGTCAGGTCGTTCGTACCAGAAACCAGTGGAAATGCGGGGGTCAGCTTCCAGGTACCATCAGCACCTACAGTGGCGCGACCGATCTCATGGTTGCCGGTGCTGTCCTTGCTGAAGACGATGACGGTATCACCAGCAGTACCCTTGCCGCTGATCTCCGGACGCGCATCATCGGTTTCGCCGCCATTCGGGACATTACCGGTGATCGGCGCCACATGGTCTTCCACACCCGTAATCAACAGCTTGGTAATGTCCGGTGGAGTGGTGTCGATATCAACCACGATAACGGTCGGCTGACTGGTATTTCCAGCAGCGTCCGCCGCAGTGACACTGATGTTGTTGTTACCCTCCGGCAGTGGTTGGCTCGGCGTAACCGACCAGTTGCCGTTGTCATCCGCTTTGGCGGTGAGGACTTCTCCGGTGGGCAATGTAACCGTCACATCGGCATGAGGCTCTGTATGGCCGTCGATGGTCGGCCTGGTCTCATTGGTAATACCGTCGCCCTTGACGCCCGTATCGGAGTCAGGGTCCAGCCAGACCTGTGGAGCATCCGGGGCAATGGTATCCACTACCACGACGAACGGGGCCGAAGACGGACTGACATTGCCCGCAACATCGGTCACGGTCACCGTGATGTTATGAGCACCTTCAGACAGTGGCTTATCCTGGGGAGCCTCATAGCTCCACTTGCCATCCTGGCCGACAACTGCCTCGCCGATTTTCTTGCCACCGTCGTACAGGGTGATGGTCTGATTCGGCTCACCGTTACCTGAGAAGGTTGGCCGAGTGTCGTTGGTACTGTCACCGCTATTGAGCGGTCCAACCTTGGGCTCGACGTTGTCGTAAACCATGTCGAGTGTGCCATCCGGACCAATTACCGGCTCGGGCGGATTGGTCGTGTCAATGTTGACCACAATCACAGTCGGCTGACTGGCGTTTCCTGCAGCATCCGTCGCGGTGACGCTGATGCTGTTGTCACCCTCCGTCAGCGGTTTGGTCGGAGTCACTGACCAGTTACCGTCGCCGTCTGCCTTGACGTTGATCACTTCGCCGGTTGGCAGCGTCACCTTGACGTCCGCATTCGGCTCGGTCTTGCCGTCAATAGTTGGCTTGGTATCGCTGGTGATATTGTCGCCCTTGATACCGGTGTCGGATGCCGGATCCAGCCAAACCTTGGGCGCATCGGGAGCTGTGGTGTCGATATCCAGCGAAATGACTGTGGGTTGGCTCGGGTTGCCAGCGGGATCCGTAGCAACAACAGTGATGTCGCCAGCTCCGTCCGGCAATGGCTTCGTCGGGGTGACGGACCAATCGCCATTCGCGTCGGCGGTGACAACTACAGTTTCACCGGTCGGGAACTTCACCGTGACGTCTGCGCCCGGCTCGGTGTGACCATCGATGGTCGGCCTGGTGTCATTAGTGATGTTGTCACCCTTGACGCCAGTGTCCGAGTCAGGGTCCAGCCAGACTTTCGGCGCTTCCGGAGCGATGGTGTCGATGATGACCGGAATGACGATTTCGGTCTGGTTGCCCGCTGGGTCCTGCGCGATAACCTTGATGTCGTTATTGCCTTCGGGGAGCGGCTGAGTGGGCGGCGGGGCAACCCAGGTGCCGTCGTCCTTGACGTCAACCGTAACGGTTTCACCTGTCGGGTAAACGACGATGATGGTATCGCCGGGTTCGCCGGTACCATGGATGGAAGGTTCATTGCTGGGCGAGTAAGTCTGGCCATCGTGCTCGACGGCACCACTTATCTCGGCAGTGGGAGCAGAAGGCGGAACCGTGTCGACGGCGAAGTCGATGACATGGACGGGAGCACTGGGTTTTTCCCCTTTACCTTCCTGGACGACATCAATGCTGTGGTTGCCGTCGTTGAGGTCAACATTGGGGGTGAATGTCCAGGTTTGGTCCGGCCCGACCGTGGTGCTACCGATTTCCTGACCATTGTCATAGATGTGGATGATTGCGCCCGCCTCACCCTTGCCGGAAATGACCGGCCGCGGATCGTCGGTAGCTTCGCCATTGGCGATCACGCCCTGCTTCGGCCCCACATGATCGGTGATCTGGGTATCAGTGACGGAGGGGCTGGTCTTGGTGTGATGCTTGTCATCACTCTTGGTCGCTGCGGCCACACCACCCACCGCTCCTGCGCCCGCCAGAAGCGGCCACAGCAGGAAGCCGGCGGATTCGTCGATTTCGCCGTTGACCACCGGCGCAGCACCCAGCGGGTTGCCGCCCAGGGCGATGGGGGTCATCTCGCCATCGGCCAGCAACAGCTGGCTGTAGAAGCCTTCACCGTCGGTACGCACGTACGCATACATCTGGCCGTCTTCGGATACGCCATAGAGCTGGGTGTCCATGCCGTCGGCGAAGAAGTCCTGGATCACCAGGTCAGGCTTGTCGCTGCCCTGGAAGAAGACCAGCAGGTCCTTGCCGTCCCGCTTGACCGTGACGTTCTCCGGAGCCACTTCGCTGTTGTCGAGCTTGAGGAGGTACTTGGTACCGATCTTTGCCTTGACCTTGCCACCATCCTTGAACGTAACCCGCTGGGCTGCATTTTCGGACACTTCTACCAGTTGGACTTTTTCAGCGGACATCTGTGTTTTCCTTATCCAGCCACATAAAAAAACTGCGGTGGCCAGCTTAAGGCGGGAGCCCTTTAGCCATTTGTAGGACAATTCGGCAGATCAATGGGGATTCGCCGCAACTGCAATCACAGAGGACTACAGCGCAAAACCGGCACCTGCGATTGGCCACTGCTGGAGCTGTAGGAACGAGAGACGAAACCGTGAGGCAATAGGCTGGGCAGTGCTCCACCGCAGGACGAACCAGCAGTTGAAAAACTCCATGTCGAATGCCGGATCGTGCAGCTGGAAATCGGATGAACCGCTGGCGGGGCCAGCGGCACGATGGTGATAGACTATGCAGCCATTTTCCGGCCGACCCGCTCCCGGGCCGGCAATCGTCACAGAGTGCACCACGTGGAATTGTTCAAAGAGTTCACCTTCGAATCCGCCCACCGCCTGCCCCACGTTCCCGCAGGGCACCAGTGCGGCCGCCTGCATGGCCACTCCTTCCGAGCTGCCATCTACATCGAGGGCGAGGTCGATCCGCATACCGGCTGGATTCGCGATTTCGCCGAGATCAAGCAGATCTTCAAGCCGATCTACGATCAGCTCGACCATAACTACCTGAATGACATCCCCGGCCTGGAAAACCCCACCAGCGAAAATCTCTGCCGCTGGATCTGGCAACAGCTCAAGCCGCTGCTGCCGGAGCTGTTCAAGGTGCGCGTGCACGAGACCTGCACCAGCGGTTGCGAATACCGCGGCGACTGATTCGCCTCGCAGGTACAGAAAAGGCCGGCATTCGCCGGCCTTTTTCGTTTCAGCTCTGGACTCAGAACAGGCCCATCTGCTTGTCGATCAGCCCACCGAAGTCGTCGTCCACGAACGGCAGGATGGCGTCGGCGATCGGCTGCAGCTGTCGGCTGACGTAGTGGTCGTAATCGATGGGCGAGCTGAGCGTTTCCAGCGGCTCAGGCCCGTTGACGGTGATGACGTAGCTGATCCAGCCACCGCGCTGGTACTGCCGCGGGCGCCCCTGGCGCTCGTTGTAGTCGTCGGCGATGCGCGCCGCGCGCACGTGGGGCGGCACGTTGCGTTCGTAGTCACCGAGCTGGCGGCGCAGGCGCTTGCGAAAAATCAGCAGCTCGTCCTGCTCGCCGGCGAGGGTCCGGTTCACGTAGTCGCGCACGTAATCGCGATACGGCTGACGCTGGAAGATGCGCAGGTAGAGTTCCTGCTGGAACTGCTGGGCCAGCGGCGACCAATCCGTGCGCACGGTTTCCAGGCCCTTGAAGACCATCTCGTCGCTGCCGTTCTCACGCCGCACCAGGCCGGCATAGCGCTTCTTGCTGCCCTCTTCCGCGCCACGGATGGTTGGCATCAGGAAGCGCCGGAAGTGCCGCTCGAACTGGATCTCCAGCGCGCACTCCAGACCGTACTCCTCGCGCAGGTGCTGCGCCCACCACTGGTTGACGTGGTGCACCAGATCGCGCCCGATCCGTGCTGCCTCTTCTTCGCCATGGGCACGGCCAAGCCAGACGAAAGTGGAGTCTGTGTCGCCGTAGATCACCCGATGTCCCTGACCTTCGATCAGCTCTCGGGTACGACGCATGATTTCGTGGCCGCGCATGGTGATCGATGATGCCAGGCGTGGGTCGAAGAAGCGGCAGCCGCTGGAGCCGAGCACGCCGTAGAAGGCGTTCATGATGATCTTCAGCGCCTGGGAAAGTGGCGCGTTGCCATCGCGCTTGGCGGCGTCGCGCCCCTGCCAGACGCGCTCGACGATGGCCGGCAGGCAATGCTGCGTGCGCGAAAAGCGCCCGCCACGGAAGCCGGGGATCGAGGCCTCGTCGGACGGCTCGCTCAGCCCTTCGACCAGCCCGACCGGGTCAATCAGGAAGGTGCGGATGATCGACGGATACAGGCTCTTGTAATCCAGCACCAGCACCGACTCGTAAAGCCCCGGCCGCGAATCCATGACGAATCCGCCAGGGCTCGCCTCCGGCGCCTTGCCACCGAGGTTCGGCGCGACGTAGCCCAACCGGTGCATCGGCGGCAGATACAGGTGGGTGAAGGCTGCCACCGAGCCGCCACTGCGGTCGGCCGGCAGCCCGGTGACACTGGCGCGCTCCAGCAGGAAGTCGAGGATGCGGGTCTTCTCGAAGATGCGCGTGACCAGCTCGCAGTCCTTGAGGTTGTATTTCGCCAGCGCCGGCTTGTCTTCGGCGAAACGGCGGTCGATCTCGGCCATGCGGTCGTAGGGGTTGTCGATGGACTTGCCTTCGCCCAGCAGGCTTTGCGAGACACTTTCCAGGCTGAACGAGGGGAAACTCCAGAACGCCGAGCGCAACGCTTCGATGCCGTCGATGATCAGCCGCCCGGCCGCCGCGGCAAAGAAGTGATTGGACGAGGCATGCTGCCGCCAGCCCATCTCGTCGCCGCCACGCCCCAGACGCAGCGGGACCTCCAGGCGCTTGGAGTGCTCCTGCAGGACGCGCAGGTCGAACTGCACAAGGTTCCAGCCGATGATCGCGTCGGGATCGTGCTCGGCCAGCCACTGGTTCAGGCGCTCCAGCAACTGCGCACGGCTCTCGCAGTATTCCAGTTCGAAATCGCGTTCGCCGTCGATGCCATTGGCGGGACCGAGCATGTACACCTGGCGCTGGCCACAGCCCTCCAGGGCAATGGAGTAAAGGTCGCCACGGATGTTGGTCTCGATGTCCAGCGAGGCCAGCTTCAGCCTTGGCCGATAATCCGGCGCGGGCCGCAGTTGCGCCGTGAGGATACTGCCGCCCTCGCCTGGCTCACCGTTGAAGGTCACCGGAGCGGTAATGAAGCGTTCCATCAGGTAGCGCTCGGGCGGACGAATGTCTGCCTCGAATACTTCGACGCCCGCCTCGCGCAGCTTCTTTTCAAGGTTCATCAACTGGCGGTGCTGCTGGCAGTACAAGCCCAGCACCGGACGCTGCTGGAAGTCGCGCAGGCCCAGCGGGCGCAGTTCGGCACCGCGCTCGCCGGCCAACAGCTTCTCGGCGCGGGCGCGCTGCTCGGCCGGCACGAAGGCCACCGAGGTCTGCGGCGGCAGCAGCACATGCCGGGGCCCTTCATCGGTGGCCAGCCAGAAGCCCACCTCGGTGCCTTCGGGCGTATCCCGCCAATGTCGGGTCAGGACGAAACCCTGCCTTGCCTCCACGCTCTAACCACCCGTCTGTCGAATCAGAACGTCATTCTACCGGTCCGGCCGCGGATTCGTTGCAAGGCGTGTAAATCCGACCGATGCGTTTGACGCACGCCCCGCGTCTGCCCAAGCTAGCGGGCTTTCGTTTGCCTGCCAGGACTCGCCCGTGACCGACTCGTCCCGCCACTGGACCCGCCCTCTCCTCGCCACCCTGTGTTTCGCCACCCTGCTTTCAGGCTGCGGCCTGTTCGGCAAAAAGCCCGAAGAAGCCCAGGCGCCCACCTATTCCAAGGCCGACTGGTCGGACCTGCCCCAGACCGCCGACACCGATGTGCTGCAAGGCTTCAGCGCCTGGCGCTCGGCCTGCGCGGTACGCCTGAAGAAGGATGACATCTGGGCCGCGACCTGCGCCGAAGCGGCGAGCGTGCCGGCTTCTGCCCCGGCGATCCGCCAATTCATGCAGGCCCGGTTGCAGCCCTACCAGCTGCGTTCCGGCGAAGGCAGCAGGAACGGCCTGATCACCGGCTACTACGAGCCCGTCTACCGTGGCAGCCAGCAGCGCGACGCCACGCACACCGTACCGGTCTATGGCGTGCCGAAAGACCTGATCACCGTCGCACTGGACAGCGTCTACCCGGAGCTGAAGGGCAAGCGCCTGCGCGGCAAGCTCGAAGGCAACACCCTGGTACCTTACGCTGACGCCGCCGGCATCCGCCGCGATGGGGTCAATGCGCCCGTACTGGCCTGGCTGCCTGACCCGATGGACCTGCAGTTCCTGCAGATCCAGGGCTCCGGCCGGGTGGAGCTCGCCTCCGGCCGCCAGTTGCGCCTGGGTTACGCCGACCAGAACGGTCGCCCGTACAAGCCGGTGGGCCGCTGGCTGGTGGAACAGGGCGAGCTGAGCAAGGAAGAAGTCAGCATGGCGCGCATCCGCGACTGGGCCCGCGCCCACCCGCAGCGCGTCGACGAACTGCTGGCAAGCAACCCCAGCTACGTGTTCTTCAGCCAGCGTCCGGACAGCAACGAAGCCCCGCGCGGTTCGCTGAACGTGCCGCTGACGCCCGGTTACAGCGTGGCCATCGATCGCAAGGTGATCCCACTGGGCAGCCTGATGTGGCTCTCCACCACCCGACCGGATGGCGCGCCTGTGGTACGCCCGGTCGCAGCGCAGGACACCGGCGGCGCCATTGTCGGCGAGGTGCGCGCGGACCTGTTCTGGGGCACCGGCGATGCCGCCGGGGAGCTCGCCGGGCACATGAAGCAGGACGGTCAGCTGTGGCTGCTCTGGCCCAAGGACAAGTCGCTGCCGGGCGCCTGAGCGAAACGGCGTATAACGTCGAACCCTGTACGCCCTACGAGCCTGGAATTTTCAGACAGAGGAAATTCCTACTCGTCCTACAGAGCTCCCTGAGTTCCCGACATCACCGCCAACCGGACAATGGTCGGCGAATCCAGGCACTCCCCTGGCTTCGCCGATCCTCAACCCGATCGCGGTGACCGCCATGAAGAAAAGCCAGCCTCCCCTCCGTTCACAGCGCCAGCACCGTGGTTGGCCGCTGGACTACGACGTACTCTGCTGGATTGGCGCTATCGCCCTGGTCCTGCTGTTCTTCGGCGTCGATCAGTTCTTCGTGTCGAAGCTGCCCGGCACCGGTGCCATCGAACACCCGCACAGCATTCCCCAACGCATCGACCTGCCCGCCGCCCATGCGCTGGCGTCGCTGGACCGCGACCGCCAGTAGGTGGCTCAGTTGCCCTGACGGAATTGCCCCGGCGTCATCCCGCTCCAGCGGCGGAAAGCCTTGGCGAAAGCACTCTCGTCGGAGAACCCCAGGCGCTCGGCCACCTCGCCCAGCCGCGAGGACTCGCGCAGCAGCTGTTCGGCCATGCCATGCAACACCTGTTCGCGCAGCAGCTTGAAGCTGGTGCCTTCCTCCGCCAGTTTGCGGTTGAGGTGGCGCCCACTGAGCTCCAGTTGCTCGGCGACCTTCTCCTTGCCCCAGCGTGGGTTCTGCCGCAGCAGCTGCTGCACGCGCGCGGCCAAACTCTGCGCGCCCAGACGTTCTAGCTGCGCGTCGGCCAGCGCACGCAGGTGCTCGCGCATCAGGGCGTTGGCCTGAATCAGCGGTACGTCGAGGTCGGCCACGGCAAAGCTCAGGGCATTCTCGGCACCCTCGAAGGTTACCGGGCATCCCAGCACCTCGACATACCGCGCCGGCTCGCCCCGTGCGACATGGCTCAGGGTCAGTCGCTGCGGCTTGACCCGGTCGCCGGTGATCCAGCGGGTCAGGTGCACCAGGCTGGCCAGAGCGGCCTCCACACGCTCCTCGCGGCGCACGGCGTAGCTCGGCCGATAAACCAGGCGGACCTGCGTCGCGTCCTGCTCGCGCTGGAACTCGCTGCCCTCGGCGATGATCGGGTAATACTCCAGCAAGGCGTCCAGCGCCTCACCATAGTGGTCACAGCTCATCAGCAGCGCGCCGACCATGTCCAGGTGCCCGACCTGCAGCGCACTGCCCAGGCGCAGGCCCAGCAACGGATCGCCCGAAGCGGCGCAGATGGCTTCCCAGAAGGCGTCCTGGCGCTGCAACGGAATGCGCGGCTCCAGGCTGGCCGCCTGCAGATCGGCAGGCACCGGCAGCCCCAGGCGCTCGGCGGCCTGCAGGATGCCCTGGGCGTAATGGACAGTAATGGTGTGCGGCATGGTCTCGAATTAACCGGCGAAGGTCCCGATTGAGCCGTTACCGGGCGGTAACGCTGCCCTATGCTTGCCAATTACAACGATAAATACAAACAAGAGTCGCCTTGCATGCCTAATCCCACCGGAGCCGCGCCCGTGCCGCCGGCTGCAGCCCGTTCGCCATTCCCCACTGTCCAGTTGCGGGAGAACGGCGATGCCTGAAGTCCATCTCGAGTTCTCCGGCGGTTCGATGATCGCGCTGAATGCCATCATCGCCCTGATGATGTTCGGCGTCTCGCTGGAACTGCGCCGTGACGATTTCGCCCGCATCCTGCGCCAGCCCAAGGCGCCGGTGATCGGCATGCTGGTGCAGTTCCTGCTGCTGCCGGCCGCCACCTGCCTGCTGACCATCGCCCTGCCCATCGACCCGGAACTGGCGCTGGGAATGATCCTGGTCGCCACCTGCCCCAGTGGCACCTTCTCCAACATCATGACCTGGATGGCGCGGGGCAACGTCGCCGTGTCGGCCAGCGTCACGGCGGTGTCTGGCCTCAGCGCGGGCATCTTCACGCCGCTGAACTTCGCCCTGTATGCCGGCATCAACCCGGCCACCCGCGACCGCCTCACACAGATCCACATCGACCCGCTGGAACTGGTCGGTGTGGTGCTACTGGTGCTGATCCTGCCGATGCTGCTGGGCATGGCCCTGGGCAAGCACAAGCCACAGCTCGCGCGGCGCCTTGAGAAGCCCATGCGGCAACTGTCGCTGCTGGTGATGCTGGGCTTCGTCGGCATGGCCTTCGCCAAGAACTTCCAGCAGTTCATGGCCTACTTCCACCTGTTCTTCTGGCTGGTGCTGCTGCTCAATGGCACGGCGCTGCTGCTGGGCTACACCTGCGCGCGGCTATGGAAACTGCCGGACGCCGACGTGCGCGCCGTCACCCTGGAAAGCGGCATCCACAACTCGGCGCTGGGCATGGCGCTGATCCTCACCTTCTTCCCGCAGGCCGGCGGCATGCTGCTGATCGCCGCATTCTGGGGCTGCTGGCAGCTGTTCTCCGGGCTGCTCCTGGCCCAATGGTGGGCGCGCCGCGAGCCGCGTGACAGCGGCGTCGCGGCAGTGAATGGGGCGGGCCGGTGAACGCACAGGCTTTCGCCCTCGGCGGCTTCATCCTGCTGGCCTACACCCTGGAAGCCATCACCGGCTTCGGCAGTGTGGTGATCGCCCTGTCGCTCGGCGCGCTGCTGCTGCCCATCGAGACGCTGCTGCCGATCCTGGTGCCGCTGAACATCGGCATGACCGGCTACCTGTGCTGGCGTCACCGGCGCCTGATCGATACCCGTCTGCTGCTGCGTACCGTGTTGCCGGGCATGCTGGTGGGCATGGTGATCGGCTACCTGTTGCTGCCGCATCTGGACCCGCAACCGCTCAAGCGCGGCCTGGGCGTGCTGATTCTCTGGTTCGCCGGCCGCGAACTGTGGCGCCTGCGCGCCAGTGCACCGGCACGCGGCCACACACCCAGCTGGGTGGTACGCCTGGCGACCGGGGCCGCCGGTGTCTGCCACGGACTTTTCGCCTCCGGCGGGCCGCTGCTGGTCTATGCGCTCTCTACTCGCCCACTGGACAAGACTCGCCTGCGCGCCACGCTGGTCTGCGTCTGGTTCACCCTCAACGGCCTGCTGACCCTGGCCTTCCTCCTCGACGGGCGCCTGCGCCCGGCGCTGCCGCAGGTGCTCGCCTACGCACCCTTGCTGCTGCTCGGCGTGTGGCTGGGCGAACGCCTGCACCACCGCTTCGAGGAACACCATTTCCGCCTCGCCATCCACTGCCTGCTGCTGGTCAGCGGCGTCCTGCTGCTGTCGCCCTGGAGTCTCCTGTGAGCTACGACATCATCATCAAGAACGGCCTGTACTTCGACGGCAGCGACGCCCCCGGCAGCCTGCGCCACGTCGGCATCAAGAATGGACGTATCGACACCCTGAGCGTCAGCCCGCTGGACGAAAGCGGCTGCGCGGAAGTCATCGACGCCAGCGGTCGCTGGGTCACCCCGGGCTTCCTGGAAATCCACTCGCACTACGACGCCGAGGCCATCGCCGCCCCGGCGCTGAAGGAATCGGTGCGCCACGGCGTAACCACCGTCTCCGTCGGTTCCTGCTCCATCAGCATGGTGCTGGGCGAGGCCGAGGACTGTTCCGACCTGTTCACCCGCGTGGAAGCCGTGCCGCGCGAGCAGGTGCTGCCGATCCTGCGCGACAAGCGTACCTGGAAGGACGCCAAGGGCTACCGCGCCTTCTATGACCAGCAACCGTTGGGGCCGAACCTCTGCTCCTTCCTCGGCCACTCCGAGCTGCGCGTCACGGTGATGGGCCTGGAGCGCGCCATCAGCGGCGCCAAGCCCACCGAAGCCGAACTGCAACGCATGGAAGAGCTGCTGGAGCAGGCGCTGGATGCCGGTTGCTTCGGCCTGTCGGTGATGACCACCCGCCTGGACAAGATGGACGGTGACCGCGCCTGGTCCAGCCCGCTGCCCTCCACCTTCGCCAGCTGGAAGGAATTCTCCCGCCTGTTCGCTGTACTGCGCCGGCGCAACGCGCTGATGCAGGGCGCGCCCAACGCGGTCACCAAGATCAACGTGTTCGCCTTCCTCTACCAGGCCCACGGCTGGTTCCGCCGGCCGCTGAAGTGCTCGATGCTCACCGCGCTGGACCTCAAGTCCCAGCCCTTCATGCACCGCATCACCCGCGCCTCCGGCTGGGTCGCCAACCGCCTGCTGCGCGGCCGCTACCGCTGGCAGACCCTGCCAGCGCCCTTCGTGGTGCGCATCGAGGGGCTGAACATGAACGGCTTCGAGGAGTTTGGCGCCGGCGAAGTGCTGCGCGACATCAAGGACCCGGAAGAGCTCTACACGCGCATCCAGGACCCGGCCTTCCGTGAACGCTTCAAGAAGGACATCAAGGCAACCCTCAGCCTAGGCCTGTGGCACCGCAACCTGTCCGACTGCTGGGTGCGCGAGTGCCCGGACACATCGATGGTCGGGCGCAATTTCGAGGACATCGGCCGCGAGCGCGGACTCGACCCGGTGGACGCCTTCTTCGAGCTGGCCGGTCAGTACCGCAACGAGCTCAAATGGACCACCTGCTACGGCAACCACCGCCCCGAGATCATGGGCAAGCTGCTGGCCAGCCCGTGGACCCAGCCGGGCTTCGCCGACTCCGGTGCGCACCTGGCCTCCCATGCGCAGTACAACTTCCCGCTGCGCATGCTCAAGTACGTGCGCGACGCCGAACTGGCCGGGCAGAGCTTCATGGATACCGGCCGGGCGGTGCACCGCCTGACCGGCGAGCTGGCGGATTTCGCCGGGATCGACGCCGGTTACATCCGCGTCGGCGACCGCGCCGACCTGGTGGTGGTCAACCCGGCCGGGCTGACCGACGAGCTGGATGAAGTCAGCGAGGCGCCCATGGAGGTCATCGGGCTGACGCGGCTGGTGAAGCGCAACGACGATGCGGTGGACGCCACTCTGATCAATGGCCGCGTGGCGTATCGGCGTGAAAGCGGCTTCCCCGAAGCGTTGGGCAAGGAGCGCGTGTTCGGCACCTTCCTGCCGGGGCGCGATGTGCTGACCCGGCCGCAGGAGGTGTCGGCAGGCAGCCCGGTTTACGGTCGGTAAGATCAGTGTCGCTGGTGGTTCGCGAGCAAGCTCGCTCCTACACGGAGCGCGTGCTCTTCGTAGGAGCGAGCTTGCTCGCGAACCCGATTGACGCCAGCCACACCGAATAACCGCGCGGCGGGCCGAGATTGACGCTCTGCCGCGCACGCTCTAGAGTGCGCGCTTTCCTACATCCTACGCTGCACCCGCATCATGACCCCGTTCTGCCGCTTCGCCGATTCGTCGCTCGCCCTCTTGCGGGAGCCTCCGCGCGTGCGCAAGGTCGATGCCGTGCTGAACCTGCGTCGCAGCGTCCTCTTCGCCTTCACCTTCTCCCCGCCTACCGGCCACTGAGCCGGATACCGCGCGCCTTCGCGCCGGTCATTCCGCATTTCGACTCCGCCCACCGGTGAATCCCGGCGGGCTCGTTTGCATTGGCACGCCCGCAGCTTGAGCGCCCGGGCAAGAGAAGGTTTCCATGAATACCCCGACTACCCTCAACAAGCCCCTGCTGGCGGTGCTGCTGTTCGCCGTTTCCATCGTCGGCCTGAGCCTGGGCGCCACCCTGCCGCTGGTGGCGCTGCGCTTGCTGGAGAACGGCGCCAGCGCGTTGCAGATCGGCATTCTCTCCGCCGTACCCGCCGCCGGCATGATCCTCGCCGCCACACTGGTCGACCGCGCCTGCCAGCTGATGAGCCGGCGCCGCCTTTATCTGCTGTGCTTCGTGCTGTCCACCGCCAGCACCGTCGCCATCGAATTCAGCAGCCATTCCCTGTGGCTGCTGGCTGCTGCGCGCCTGGCGCTGGGTGTCGGCATGGGCATCGCGATCATCCTCGGCGAGGCCTGGGTCAACGAACTGTGCGGCGAGCACAACCGCGGCACCATCGTGGCGCTGTACGCCACCAGCTTCACCGCCTTCCAGCTACTTGGCCCGACCCTGGTGGCGCTGCTCGGCGCACAGACGCCCTGGGTCGTGCTGCTGGTCAGCGCCGGGCACTTGATTGCGTTGGCCACCGTGACGCTCGCCATGCCCGAGGACGGCATCCACGAGCACGTCGAGGAGCCGCGCAGTTTCTCCCTCGCCGGCTTCCTGAGGGTGGCGCCAGCGCTGTGCATGGGCGTGCTGTTCTTCTCCTTCTTCGACAGCGTGGTGTTGTCGCTCTTCCCCGTGTACGCCTCCAGCCACGGCTATGCGGTGGGCATCGCTGCCTTCATGGCGACGGTGATCCTGCTGGGCGACATGCTCTTCCAGATGCCGCTGGGCTGGCTCTCCGACCGACTCGACCGCTCCAGCCTGCACCTGCTGTGCGGCGTGGCGGCCATGCTGATCGGCCTCGCCCTGCCCTGGCTGATCGGCCAGCCGGCGCTGCTATGGCCAGCGCTGATGGTGCTCGGCGCGGTGGCCGGTGGCGTCTACACCCTGGCGCTGGTGCTGATCGGCCAGCGCTTCCGCGGCCGCGACCTGGTTACCGCCAACGCCGCCGCCGGCATGCTCTGGGGCGTTGGCAGCCTGCTTGGCCCCCTGCTCAGCGGCAGCCTGATGGACCTCGGCCCGCAAGGCGTGCCGGTGGCACTGGCGCTGGCCGCCGGCCTGTTCGTCACCACCGCAGCCGCCTCGCTGCGCCGCGCCAGCGTGCGCACCGCCTGATGCCTCAATAGAAGGCAAGGCGCATCGACTTGGTGCCGCCGCGTGCAGCACCAATACCCGCTCCCCACCGGGAATTTCAGCTAAGCAATTGAAATCCCCAGTGGTTTTTCCGCTTCACGAAAACTGGCATTTCAATTGCTCTGTCCCCTGCAACGGGATGCATCGCCCACGGCAAGGTAGCCACCGGGTGAGCGAACGCAGCAAGGCACACACTGGAGTTGCACCACAGGCGAACTAGGGTTCCGGTCTCCGTGAGGGGATGTCTGGTCCGAGAGTTTTCCGGCCCTAGGGACAGGGCTACACGGCGGGAGAAAAGCCCGGGAGACGTGATGTCATCCCGTGCCGATTTCCAACCGTTAGGAGCAATGCCATGACCATGCCGCTTTCCCTGCGTTCCCTGCGCAAGACCCTGCTCGGTGCCTGTCTGGTTGCTGCCGCCGGGGTCGTGCCGCTGACTCTGCAAGCCGCCGAGAAGCTCAAGATCGGCACCGTCGTCTGGGCCGGTTACGCGCCCTTCTACGTCGCCGACAAGCTCGACCTCTACAAGCCCCACGGCCTCAAGGTGGAGCTGCAGTTCTTCAACGATCCCGCCCTGATCCCCACCGCCATGACCGGCGGCGCGCTGGATGGCGGCATGCTCACCTACGACCAGGTGGTCGGCGGCGTCGCCAAGGGCCAGCCGTACCGCGTGGTGATGCCCATCGACTTCTCCAACGGCGGCGACGCCATCGTCGCGGACAAGTCGATCAAGTCGGTCGCCGACTTCAAGGGCAAGAAGATCGGCTTCAACCCGCTCTCGCCGTCCGACTTCCTGCTCGCCTACGCGCTCAAGAGCCACGGCCTGAGCGACAAGGACGTCAGCCCGGTGAACATGACGCCCGAAGGCATCCCCGGCGCCATGGCCTCGGGCAGCCTGCCAGTGGGCGTGACCTACGAACCCAACGTCTCGCAGATCCTCGGCATGCCGGGCGACAAGTTCCACGTCGTGTATTCGTCGAAAGACGCACCGGGCCTGATCACCGACGTGCTGGTGTTCAACCAGGCGGTGATCGGCAAACGCCAGAAAGCGATCAGCGCGATGATCCAGGGCTACGCCGACGGCCTGGCCTACATGAAGGCGCACCCGGACGAGTCCGCCGAAATCATCGGCAAGGTGCTGGGCGTCAGCGCCGCCGAGGCCAAGGAGCAGATGGCCGGGGTCTACAACATCCCGCTGGCGGAGATGGGCAAGAACTTCGAGAAGTCCGACGCCACCAGCTCCTTCTTCGGCAGCGGCGCGGTGATCGCCCAACTGCTCAAGGACAACAGCCAGATCCCGGCGATCCCCGACCTCGCCCAGACCTTCGACGCGCAATTCGTCCAGGCCCTCGCCCAGTAAGACGCTCAGCCACCGCTCCCGCCAGGACGGCGGGAGCGCTCACGGAGGTATCCATGTCCGCGTCCCTGTACCGCTACGCCGATGGCCGACTGCCCAACAGCCTGGCCCTGGCCTATGCCTTTGGCGGCTATGCCGCCGGCTTCGCCCTGCTGTTCGCCGACAACTGGCTGCTCAACGCCGCCGGCACCCTGCTGCTGGGCCACGCGATGATCGTCGCGGCCTACCTGATCCACGAATTCGCCCACGGCACCATTTTCGCCAAGCCGGCGCACAACACCTGGGCCGGCGAGGCCTGCAGCTGGCTCTGTGGCAGTTGCTACGCCGGCTTCCAGGACCTGCGCCGCAAGCACATGCGCCACCACGTCGACCGCGCCGACGTGATCACCTTCGACACCAAGGCCTTCCTCGCCCGCTGCCCGCGGTGGGCCCGCAGCCTGGTACTGGCCGCGGAATGGGCCTACGTGCCGGCGGTGGAGCTGATCATGCATTACTACGTGATCCTGCTGCCCTTCATCACCGACAACCCGCGCCATCGCGCCAACCGCCGCCGGGTGGCGCTGACCCTGCTGGTACGCGGCGCACTGTTCGCCCTGGTGGCGGCAGTTTCGCTGAAGGCGCTGGTGCTGTACTTCGTCGCCTGGACGCTGATGATCATCGTGCTGCGCTTCACCGACGCCTACCAGCACACCTACGACGCCTTCGCGGTATTGGAGGACGGCGGCAAGATCCCCGACGACAAGTCTCGCGACCGCACTTACGAGCAGATGAACACCTACTCCAACGTGGTCTCGGTGCGCTGGCCGGTGCTCGACCTGCTGCTGCTCAACTTCGCCTACCACAACGCCCACCACGAGAAGCCCGTGGCGCCCTGGTACCGCCTGCGCAAACTGCACCACGAGCTGTATGGCGACGGCTACGCCCAGGTTCTGCCGATGCACCTGCTGTTCAAGGGCTTCCATCGGCACCGCTTGCGCCGCGTGGTCGACGACCACTACGGCGAGGTGGCGCCCGAGGGCAAGGACCGCGCCGACGGCTTCTACGGCGCCGTGGGCGTCTCCTTCCTGACGGCGGTCTGAGCATGATCGACTACCGGGGCAAACGCGTGCTCATCACCGGTGCCGGAAGCGGCATCGGTAAGGGCCTGGCGCGGGCATTCGCCGAACAGGGCGCGACACTGGAGCTGTTGGACCGCAACGCCGCTGCCTTGGCGGCAGTTGTCGACGACTTGGCAGCGCTGTGCGATGTGCGCAGCCACGCCCTGGACCTGGGCGACAGCGCGGCCATCGCTGCTTTCGCCGCAGGTCGCGAAGACACGCCGCTGGACGTGCTGATCAACAATGCCGGCGTGGAATACGCCACGCCGCTGGACGACCCGGATGGCGAAGCGGACAGCCGCTGGCAGGCGTTGCTGGACAACAACGTCGCCTCGATGCTGCGCCTGACCCGCGCCCTGCTGCCGAGCCTCAAGGCCGGCAGCAGCGTAATCAACCAGGCTTCGATCTGGGGCCTGAAGGGCGTGCCGGGCTTTTCCGCCTATGTCGCCAGCAAGCACGCGGTGATCGGCCTGACTCGCTCGCTGGCTTGGGAGCTCGGGCCACGGCGTATCCGCGTCAACGCCGTGTGTCCCGGCTGGATCGCCACCGAGGCGGCCATGCGCTCGCTCGCGGTGATGGCCGCCGCCAATGGGCGCAGCGAAACCGAGGAACTGGCGCAGATACTCGCCGCCCAGGCAGTGCCCGAACTGCTGACGCCGGCGGACCTGGCCGGCACCTTCCTGTTCCTCGGCAGCCCGCTGGCCACCGCCCTCACCGGCCAGGCGCTGTCGGTCAGCCATGGCGAGGTCATGCATTGATGAAACCGCTCGAAGGACAGACCGCGCTGGTCACCGGCGCCACCCAGGGTATCGGCCGCGCCATCGCCCTGGCGCTGGCGGGAGCCGGTGCGACGGTATGGATCAACCACCTCGACCAACCCGAAGCCGCCACCGCACTGGTGGCGAGCATCACCGCCTCGGGCGGACGGGCCTACGCGGTGCAAGCTGACGTTTCCGCGCCGCAGCAGGTCGAGACCCTGTTCGCCCGCGTGCTTGCCGAGGGCGACCTGCACATCCTGGTGAACAATGCCGGGATCATCCTGGAGAAACCTTTTCTCGACACCAGCGAGGACGACTGGGCCGCGCTGCTCGGCGTCGACCTCACGGCGGTCTATCGCTGCTGCCGCCACGCCCTGGCGCACATGCAGGCGCGCGAGGATGGCTGCGTGGTCAATATCGCCTCGGAACTTGGCCAGCTCGGCCGCGAGCGTTACGCCGCCTATTGCGCGGCCAAGGCCGGAGTGATCGGCCTGACCAAGGCGCTGGCCCGCGAGTTCGCCCCGCACATCCGCATCAACGGCGTGGCGCCGGGGCCGGTGGACACGCCGATGGTCTCGGTGGAGCACATGAGCGAAGCGATGATCGCCCGCGAAACGGCGATTCCCGCCGGTCGCCTGGGCAAGCCCGAGGAAATCGCGGCGGCCGTGCTGTTCCTCGTCTCGCCCGAAGCCAGTTTCTTCCACGGCCAGATGCTCGGCGCCAATGGCGGCGCCTGGATGGGCGCGTGATGCGCGCGGAGGTCGTCCTGCTGCTCGGCGCCAGCCTCTGGGGCCTGGGCTGGATACCCCTGGCGCACTTCGCCGGCCAGGGCCTGTCCGGCATGCCGGTGGTGCTCTGCACCTACGGGCTGCTCAGCCTCGTCGCCATTCCGCTGGTACTGCGCCAGCGCCGGCAATGGTGGCCACAACGCAATGCCCTGCTGGCTATCTGCATGTTCGGCGGCTGGGCCACGGCGGGGCTGGTGGCGGCGCTGTCCGAGGGCGACGTGGTGCGCGCCATGCTGCTGTTCTATCTGGCGCCGGTATGGGGTCTGATCGGCGGCCGAGTGCTGTTCGGCGAACGCCTCACCCCGCCACGCCTCGGCGCGCTACTACTGGCCATGTGCGGCATCGCTCTGACCCTGGGCGTCAGCCGCGAAACCTTCCGCCCGCTGGGCGCCAGCGACTGGCTGGCGCTCTCCGCCGGCTTTGCCTTCGCCCTGAACAACCTGGCCACCCGCGCCGCCGAGCAGGTGCCGCTGACCAGCAAGGCGGTGGTCGGCTTCATCGGCAGCGCCGTGCTGGGCGGGTTGTTCTGCTGGCTGCAAGGCACACCTCTACCGGCCGTAGACGCGCAGCAATGGCTGCAACTGGCCGCCTTCGGCCTGTTCTGGCTGGCCGCCATGGGCGCGGCGCAATACGGCTTCAGCCATGTCGAGGCGAGCCGCGCTGCGGTGCTGGTGGTGATCGAACTGCTGGTGGCGGTGCTCACCGCCGCCTGGATCGGCGAGCGCGAGCTGGGCATGCGCGAATGGCTCGGCGGCTCGCTGGTACTGGCCGCGGCACTGATCGCCGCGCGCCCTTCACCCGAACCTTCCCCCACTCTCTGCGAGGCCGAATCATGACTGTCCGGATGGACCAGCTCAGCTGGGTCGAGTACGCGCGCCGGGTGCGCGAGCAATCCCCCGTGGTATTCCTGCCCTGCGGCGCCACCGAGCAGCACGGCCCGCACCTGCCGCTGGGCACCGACGCGCTGCTGGCCAGCGCGCTGTGCGAAGACGTCGCCCGGCAGGTCGACGGGCTGGTCGCGCCCGCGCTCTCCTATGGCTACAAGTCGCAGCCCAAGTGCGGCGGCGGCCAGCATTTCTGCGGCACCACCAGCCTCGACGGGCAGACGCTGATTGCGCTGGTCCGCGACGCCGTGCGCGAGTTCGCCCGCCACGGCGTGACCCGCCTGGTATTGGTGGACGGCCATTACGAGAACCAATGGTTCGTCACCGAAGGCATCCAGCTCGCGCTGCGCGAACTGGGGCCTTCCAGCCCGCTGGAAGTGATGCGCCTGGAGCACTGGGATTTCTGCAGCGAGACCACTCTGAATGACGTCTTCCCCGACGGCTTCCCCGGCTTCGCCCTGGAGCACGCGGCGGTGATCGAGACCTCGCTGATGCTGCACTACCTGCCCAACCTCGTGCGCCTGGACCTGATCCCCGACGACGGCCCCGCCGACTTCCCGCCCTACGACATGTACCCCAGCCGCACCGAGTGGGTGCCGCCGTCGGGCGTGCTCTCCTCGGCGCGCGGCTCCAGCGCCGACAAGGGCCTGCGTATGGCCCGCGACATCGTTGGCGGCATCGCCCAGGCCGTGCGCAAGGAGTTCCGCCTGTGAGCACCGCCCTGATCGTCATCGACATGCAGCGCGACTTCTGCGCCCCCGGCGGCTACGCCGATCAGGCCGGGCTGGACATCGACCGCCTGCGCGCGCCGATTCCGGCCATCTCCCGGCTGCTGGACAGCGCCCGCAGCCTTGGCCTGCTGGTGGTGCATACCCGCGAAGGCCATCGCGCCGATCTCAGCGACCTGCACGCCAGCAAGCGCCACCGCGCCGAGTTCGCCGGTGCGCCGATCGGCCACCAGGGTCCGCTGGGCCGCCTGCTGGTGCGCGGCGAGTACGGCCACGACCTGATCGATGAACTGCGCCCGCTGACCGGCGAACCGGTGATCGACAAGCCCGGCTACAGCGCCTTCGCCTACACCGACCTGGACCTGCTGCTGCGCAGCCGCGGCATCGGCCACCTGGTGCTGTGCGGGGTGACCACCGAAGTGTGCGTTTCCTCCACCCTGCGCGCGGCGGTGGAACTGGGCTATGCCTGTACTCTGGTGAGCGATGCCTGCGGCTCGCCCAGTGCCGAACTGCACGCTGCCGCCCTGGCGATGGTCGAGGTGGAAGGCGGCCTGTTCGGCCGGGTGCTGGACAGCCGGAGCGTACTCGTCGAATGGGAGGAAAACGCATGCCTGGCCTGAATGTTTCCCCGGTGCCGCCCGCCTACCTCGGCGTCTGGCAACGCACCCTGCTGACCACCACGGCGGGCGTCCGCGACACCAGCACCCGCGTCTACTGGCTGCAGACCGAGCGCCTGTTCGCCGACCTGCGCATTCCCCTGCCCGCGCCTCAATCACCCAGCGCAATGGCCGCCCAGGCGGGATTCGCCGGTATCACCGAGATCACCGGCGACATTTGCCAGTGGCACCGGGCAATCGACTTCCAGCCACCCAATGGCGGCGAGGACATCGGGCGGATGCACTTCGAAAGCAGCGAAAAAGTGCTGGAAGACGGCCTGGATGGCAGCTACCACGAAGTCTGGGAGCGCCTGCCGGAATCCATCGGGCGCAATCGCGGCGTGTGGTTAAGCGCCGCAGATGGCCGCCAGGGTTGCCTGCTGCTGGCCGGCGACTGTTTCCTGTTCGCCGCCGGCCGCCGCCAGGCATTGCCGATGGCCGACTCACTGGCCGCCCTGCTGGACAGCGACCACCCGGAGTTGCTGGATTTCGAGCTGTCGTTCGGGCGCCACCACGGCGGTGAAACGCCCTGGAAGATCGAACTGTCCACCCTGCCCTCCCGCATCGGCGCCGACCTGCTGTCCTCCACAGTCGATCCGGACCACCCCGAACTGCTGGCCGACGCCACCTGGCTGAACAGCCTCGGCGCCACGCCGCCCGTCGGTGGCTGGCAACCCTGCGAACTGCCCCTGCTCCCCGAGGAGGTGACGCCATGACCGCCCACCAACCCCTGCCGCGCCCACTGGCGCAACCTGCCCGCCAGCACTGGTGGGTGATTCGCGGCGACCTGCCGCGCGGCGCCTTCTGGGCATTGGCCAGCGCAGGCCTGCTGCTGCCCGTGGTGCTCTGGTGGGCCTGCGGCGCCTTGGGGCTGACCAACCCGATGTTCTTCCCCAGCCCCGACGCCGTGCTCGCACGCCTGGGCCACTGGTGGAGCGACGAAGGCCTGGTCGGCGATATCGCCATCAGCGTCTACCGGGTCATGGGCGGCTTCCTCGCCTCGGCGGTGATCGCCCTTCCCATCGGCCTGTACATCGGCACCTATCGCCCGGTGCAGGCGTTCCTCGAACCGCTCACCGACTTCATCCGCTACATGCCGGCGGTGGCGTTCATCCCGCTGGTGATGCTCTGGGTCGGCATCGACGAAGGCTCCAAGGTGCTGATCATCTTCATCGGCACCTTCTTCCAGATGGTGCTGATGGTCGCCGAGGACGTGCGCCGGGTGCCCATGGCGCAGATCGAGGCGGCGCAGACCATGGGCGCCAGCCGCGCGGAAATCATCAAGCTGGTGGTACTGCCCTCGGCGCGCCCGGCGCTGCTCGACACCCTGCGCATCACCTGCGGCTGGGCCTGGACCTACCTGGTGGTGGCCGAACTGGTGGCCGCCAACTCGGGCCTCGGCTACGCCATCCTCAAGGCGCAGCGCTACATGCAGACCGACAAGATCTTCGCCGGCATCCTGCTGATCGGCGTCATCGGCCTGCTCACCGACCAGGCATTCCGCTGGCTCGGCCGGGCGGCCTTCCCCTGGATGAAGAGGTAACCGGCATGAGCCAGAGCAAGATCGCCATCCGCCACGTCGACAAGGTCTTCAGCAGCCAGGGCCGCCATGTGCAGGCACTGCAGGACATCAACCTGGATATCCGCGCCAACGAGTTCGTCACCTTCGTTGGCGCCTCGGGCTGCGGCAAGTCCACCCTGCTGCGCAGCATCGGCGGGCTGGAGCGCCACAGCGGCGGCGAAATCCTCGTCGACGGCCGCGCCGTGGACGGCCCCGGCATCGACCGCGCCATGGTCTTCCAGCACTACAGCCTGTACCCATGGCTGCGGGTAATGGAGAACATCAAGTTCTGCCGCCGGCTCAAGGTGGTCTCCGACACCGTGCGCGGCGACGCGGACATAGAAGTGGCCAGCGGCCGCGCCGACGCGCTGCTCAACCTGATGGGCCTGTCGGCCTTCGCCCAGGCCTACCCCAGCCAGTTGTCCGGCGGCATGCAGCAACGCGTGGCGATTGCCCGCGCGCTGATGCCCAAGCCACAGATACTGCTGATGGACGAGCCCTTCGGCGCGCTGGACGCGCAAACCCGCGAGGTCATGCACGACCTGATCCGCCACGTGCACCGGCTGGAGAACAGCACCATCCTGTTCGTCACCCACGACGTCGACGAGGCGATCTATCTGGGTGGTCGCGTGGTGCTGATGGCGCCGCGTCCCGGACGCATCGACAGCGTCTACGAGGTGCCGCTGCCCGCCGAGCGGAATCAGGACATGAAGATGGCTCCGGAATTCATCGCCCTGAAGAAGCAGATCCTCGCGCGTATCCGCGAGACCTCGGGCATGAGTACCGACCTGGAACTGCTGGAGCAACTGACCCGCACCGCGGCGCCGGCCTGAAACCCAGGGAAAGGAAGCGGCGGAGCGGGTAGCTCCGCCGTTGTGCCGGGCACGAAGCCCGAAACGGTTTGCGCCGAAGGCGCGAGGGGAACGGTCTGCCGGGAGCGGATAGCCCCACCCGAAAGGCTGGCAGGCCGGATGGCCGCAGGCGCGGCCGAAAGCTTGCCGCAAGCGCCCGGTGAGGCGCTTGCGGCATCGACGTCAGCCGATGGTCATCAGGCTGGCGTTGCCACCGGCGGCAGCGGTGTTGACGCTCAGCGCGCGTTCGATCAGCAGGCGCTCCAGCGGGATATCGGTTTCCCCGCGGTTCAGCCCCGTCACGCCGACGATGGCGCCCTTGCGCTGCGAAGCCAGTTCACACACTGCGCGCAGCTGATCGGAATCGCCGTGGTGCAGGATGGCGTCGAACACCTTGTCGGTCGTGCTCCAGTCGGCGACCAGCTCGATGCGCTGGGCGACTTCCTTCGGCAGTTCCTTCACCACGGCGGCATTGGCCTCAGCGACCAGCGCACGGCTACCCACCACGAGCACTGCGGCCAGCTGCGTGAGCAGGTCGGAGCGGTCTTCGGCCAGGCACAGCACGTGCTCGCGCGGCAGCAGGGTGTAGCTGTTGCGCTCGCCGGTCGGGCCGGTCAGCACCTGCTGGGTGAAGCTCTGCGAGAGAGCGACATAGCCGGCCAGTTGCGCCGCCAGGGCGGTGTCCTTCTGCGCCCACTGGGCGAGTGCTTCCAGGGCCTTCTCGGCATCCTTCGGACGCGGCAGCGCCTGCGCGCCGTCACCCTTGAGCTGGTTGGCCACCGCCTCCTGCGGGCGGGTCGAGAGCAGGCGGTACAGGTACAGCGGGCCGCCGGCCTTGGGACCGGTACCGGACAGGCCTTCACCGCCGAAGGGCTGCACGCCGACCACGGCGCCAACCACGTTGCGGTTGACGTACAGGTTGCCGACGTGGGCGCTGCCCACGACCTGGGCGATGGTCTCGTCGATGCGGGTGTGCACGCCCAGGGTCAGGCCGTAGCCGGATTCGTTGATCTGCGCGAGCAGCTGGTCCAGCTCGGCACGCTCGTAACGCACCACGTGCAGCACCGGGCCGAAGATTTCGCGCTTGAGCTCGCTGAAGCTCTCCAGCTCGATCAGGGTCGGCACGACGAAGGTGCCGCGCTTGATTTCCTCGGCATCCACGCGGGCGCTCTGGAATACCTTGCGGCCTTTGTCGCGCATCACCTGGATGTGCTTGTCGATATTGCCCTTGGCTTCCTCGTCGATCACCGGGCCGATGTCGGTGTGCAGGCGCTCCGGCGCACCGACGCGGTACTCGGCCATGGCGCCCTTGAGCATGGCGATCACGCGGTCGGCAGCGTCTTCCTGCACACACAGCACGCGCAGCGCGGAGCAGCGCTGGCCGGCACTGTCGAAGGCGGAGTTGACCACGTCCACCACCACCTGCTCGGCCAGCGCCGAGGAGTCGACGATCATCGCGTTGAGGCCACCAGTTTCGGCGATCAGCGGGATAGTACGGCCCTGGGCGTCGAGGCGCCCGGCGATGTTGCGCTGGAGGATGCCGGCCACTTCGGTGGAACCGGTGAACATCACGCCACGCACGCGCTCGTCGCCCACCAGGCGGGCACCGACGGTTTCGCCACGGCCCGGCAGCAGTTGCACGGCACCGGCGGGTACGCCGGCTTCGAGCAGGATGCGCACGGCTTGCGCGGCGATCAGCGGGGTCTGCTCGGCGGGCTTGGCCAGCACGGTGTTGCCGGCGGCCAGAGCGGCGGCTACCTGGCCGCTGAAGATCGCCAGCGGGAAGTTCCACGGGCTGATGCAGACCACCGGGCCCAGCGGGCGGTGGCTGTCGTTGGCGAAGTGGGTGCTGGCCTGGGCGCCGTAGTAGCGCAGGAAGTCGACGGCCTCGCGCACTTCGGCGATGGCGTTGGCGAAGGTCTTGCCCGACTCGCGCACCAGCACGCCCATCAGCGACTGGATCTCGCCCTCCATCAGGTCGGCGGCGCGCATCAGGATGGCGCCGCGTTCGGACGGCTGGGTCGATTGCCAGATCTGCGCGCTGGACAGCGCGCCGAGGATGGCATTGTTCACGTCGGCTTCGCTGGCTTCACGCACGTGGCCTACGACGTCGCGCAGGTCGGCCGGGTTGCGCACCGGTTGCGCTTCGCCCGGCGCCGCATCGGCCAGACCGAGGATCGGCTCGGCGACGTAGGCATGGTTGGTGCTCGACAGCAGTGCCGAGGACAGCGAACCCAGCCGGTGTTCGTTGGCCAGGTCGATGCCGGCGGAGTTCAGGCGGGCATCGCCATAAAGATCGCGCGGCAGCGGAATGCGCGGGTGCGGCAAGCCCAGGGTACCTTCCTGCGCAGCCATCTGCTCAACCTGCAGCACCGGGTCCAGTACCAGGTCCTTCAGCGAAATGCTGTGGTCGGCGATGCGGTTGACGAAGGAGGTGTTGGCGCCGTTTTCCAGCAGGCGGCGCACCAGGTACGCCAGCAGCGTTTCGTGGCTGCCCACCGGTGCGTAGATGCGGCACGGGCGGTTGAACTTGCCGACGGCAATCTTGCCCACGACCTGCTCGTACAGCGGCTCGCCCATGCCGTGCAGGCACTGGAACTCGTACTGGCCCGGGTAGTAGTTCTGCCCGGCGAGCTGGTAGATGGCCGACAGCGAGTGGGCGTTGTGGGTGGCGAACTGCGGGTAGATGGCTTCCGGCACGGCCAGCAGCTTGCGCGCGCAGGCCAGGTAGGAAACGTCGGTGTACGGCTTGCGGGTGTAGACCGGGTAGCCTTCCAGGCCGTTGACCTGGGCCAGCTTGATCTCGCTGTCCCAGTAGGCGCCCTTCACCAGGCGGATCATCAGACGGTGGCGGCTGCGCTTGGCCAGGTCGATCACGTAGTCGATCACGTACGGGCAGCGCTTCTGGTAGGCCTGGATGACGAAGCCAATACCGTTCCAGCCTGCCAGCGACGGCTCGAAGCACAGGCGCTCGAGCAGGTCGAGGGAGATTTCCAGGCGGTCGGCTTCCTCGGCGTCGATGTTGATGCCGATGTCGTAGTCGCGGGCCATTTTCACCAGGCCAAGCACGGTCGGGTACAGCTCGTCCATCACGCGGTCGTACTGGGCGCGGCTGTAGCGCGGGTGCAGCGCCGAGAGCTTGATCGAGATACCCGGGCCTTC
Organism: Pseudomonas multiresinivorans; assembly: GCF_012971725.1. Classification (NCBI taxonomy): domain Bacteria; kingdom Pseudomonadati; phylum Pseudomonadota; class Gammaproteobacteria; order Pseudomonadales; family Pseudomonadaceae; genus Pseudomonas; species Pseudomonas multiresinivorans. The sequence goes on along the minus strand of NZ_CP048833.1, from coordinate 3,105,382 downwards.
GTAGATGCCACGGCCATGGGAGGCCTTGCCGATGGCATGGATGGCCTGCTCGTAGGACGCCAGGTAGTGACGGGCGTCTTCCTCGGTCAGCGCGGCTTCACCGAGCATGTCGTAGGAGTAGCGGAAGCCCTTGGACTCCATGCTGGCCGCGTTGGCCAGGGCTTCGGCGATGGTCTCGCCGGTGACGAACTGTTCGCCCATCAGGCGCATGGCCATGTCCACGCCCTTGCGGATCAGCGGCTCGCCGGACTTGCCGATGATGCGGTTGAGCGCCGAGGACATGCCGGTCTCGGTGTGGGTCGAGACCAGCTTGCCGGTGATCAGCAGGCCCCAGGAAGCGGCGTTGACGAACATCGACGGGCTCTGGCCCAGGTGCTGGCTCCAGTTGCCGTTGCTGATCTTGTCGCGGATCAGCGCATCACGGGTGGCCTTGTCCGGGATGCGCAGCAGCGCCTCGGCCAGGCACATCAGCGCCACGCCCTCCTGGGAAGACAGCGAGAACTCCTGCAGCAAGCCTTGCACCAGACCCTGGCGGCCACCGGCGTTCTTCTGGTTACGCAGCTTCTCGGCGATGCCCAACGCCATCTTGTTGGCGGCGCCAGCCTGCTCTTTGGGCAGGCGGGCCAAGTCCAGCAGCATCGGCAGCGCTTCGGTTTCCGGGCGGCGATAGGCGGCGGTGATGGCCGCGCGCAGCACCGACTGCGGCAGGATGCTCTCGGCGAAATCGAGGAAAACCTGCAACCCTTGTTCGTTCAGCGAATCCAGCGACTCATCGCCCGCCGCCGCAGCCAGGCCGGATTGCTCGGCCGGGGTGAGGCCGCCTTCCACCTGCTCCAGGTAGGAGAAGATGGCCTGCTTGATCAGCCAGTGCGGGGTACGGTCGAGTTGCTGGGCAGCCAGCTTGAGGCGCTCGCGGGTGGCGTCGTCGAGCTTCACGCCAAGGGTGGTGGTGGCCATGGGGCTTCCTGTTGTTAGAAGGTGTGCCTGAAAACGGCGCAAGGTTATACCGCCGAATTACAAGGTGCAACCAGGTGCAACCCAATAAAAACAAGCCTTTGGTCGTACGCGCGAATCCGGTGCAACCGGTGACATTTCCCACACCCGGCGCTACCAAACGGAGCACACCAACGGCCTCGCCCGGCTGCAACCCGCGAGGGCCGGCCGGACGGCAGGTAGAAAGCAGTGTTCGTGCCAGCGCTGGAAAAGGTGCAACCCGTAGTATTCCCGCAGCTCAGTTGCAGGAGCACTCCATCTGGCTATACAGCCTCCTGCGCCTCCGGCCTTGCCTTGAGCCACAGACCGAAGGTCTTCACCACCTCCACCACCGGCCGCAGCCGCTCGCCGTCGGCGCTCAGGCAATACTCGACGCGGGGCGGAACCTCGGGGTAGACGGTGCGGATCACCAGCCCTGCCTCTTCCAGCGCACGCAGTTCGGCGGTGAGCACCCGCTGGGAAATCTCCGGCATGTCGCGGCGCAACTCGTTGAAGCGCTTGCTGCCATCGAGCAGGTACGACACCAGCAACAGGCGCCAGCGGCCGCCAATCACACGCATGGCTTCTTCGACCGAGCAGCCCGAAACGTTCTTCTTCATCTGTCCTTCCCGGTAACCTTTTTGTGCCCAAGCCACAAAAAAGTGCGTTCTTACGTGCCGCATCGGGGTCGGGAATACTGGCGGCCCACTTCAAACCAGGGCCCGACCCGATGAAACTCTACTTCGCCCCCAACGCCTGCTCTCTCGCGGCGCACATCGTTCTGCGCGAGCTGGG